>CAMAQA010000082.1 GCA_945860415.1 Bacteriovorax stolpii | reverse complement strand
TGACTCCAGTGATCGGATCGATCGAAGACTGGAGAAGCTTCCATTCAGGATTTCCAAGGAAGAGCTGGTCTCTGCGGATTCCGTTTGAACTCAAGTTCAATACAGGAATGAATCGCCTCGGCATCGGACTGGAGCATGTCCATGAGGTTCGTGCCGACCTCATCGAGCTCGCGCGAAGGGGCGTTTTTCCGAAGGGCATCCTGTCACATCTGGCTGTGGGCGAAGATGCAGGCCATGGCTGCAGCCGACAGCAGCGCAGGCGTTTCGAGCACCTCGTCTCGCTTCTTTCGGGGGTTCTTCCGGATTCTGTCGACTTCCATCTGGCGAACAGTGCCGCCAGCCTCGGCGCTCGCCAGTGGAAGCTTGCCGGATTGACCCGAAGAGTTCGTCCCGGCCTCTCGCTTTATGGGGTCCCTCCGCAGGGGGCCGAGAAGTCGCATGGCCTGCGTCCGGTCCTCACGCTGGAAGCTCCGGTGATTCTGCTTCGCGATCTCGGCCCGCGAGAGCCCGTCGGCTACGGGGCACGCTACCGCACTCGTGGCCGTGAACGCATCGCCGTGCTCGGAATCGGCTACGGTGATGGCATCCATCGCGCCTGGAGTGCGCCAAAATCCATGGCGCGAGTCCTCCTCGGAGGAAAGCTTCAGCCGTTTCTGGGGCCAATTTCAATGGACATGTGTGCCGTCGGCGCATCCGAAAAAGTCAGGCGCGGGGACTGGGCCAGGCTTTGGGGAGACGGTATCGATCCTCATGCCCAGGCAGCCGCCGCCGGAACCATTCCGTACGAGATTTTGACATCCCTCACGCGTCGGGTACAAAGAATTTATGTCTGAGTCGATAACCGATGCCGGAACCATACGCTTCGTGGATGTGTATAAATCGTTCCGCGGAGGTCGAGATGCCGTACTCAAGGGACTCTCAGCCGACTTTCCAGCCGGAAAGCTGACCTACATCCTCGGACCATCGGGAGTGGGCAAGAGCGTCACCATCAAGCACATTCTCGGACTGCTGCGCCCGGATGCCGGAGATGTCTGGGTCTCGGGCAAGAACATGTCCACTCTCTCGGGTCGCGAACTGGCCGAACATCGAAAGATCTTCGGCATGCTCTTCCAGAACTCGGCCCTGTTCGATGACATGACCATCTTCGAGAACGTGGCTTTTCCGCTCCGGGAGCACACCACGCTTTCCGAGTCGGCAATTGCCGACAAGGTCACTAGAAGCCTCTCGATTCTTGGAATGAAGAATGGCTACGACAAGTTTCCTAACGAGCTCTCGGGAGGGATGAAAAAGCGCGTCGCCCTGGCAAGGGCGATCATCCGCGAACCGCAGATCCTGCTTTATGATGAGCCTACCACTGGACTCGATCCCGTGACCCGTGTGACGGTAGACGAGCTGATCGAGACGCTCAAGCGCGAGTACCGTCTGACCTCACTGGTCATCAGCCATGACATTCCGTCCGCTCTTCGCTTGGCCGATCAGATTGCATTTCTCCAGGACGGAAAATTTGTATTCTGGGGCACTCCTGAAGAATTCAAGAATGCCCAAAACGACGTGATTCGACGATTCCTTGATGCCGATCGCATGAGCTTCCGGGTGCTTCAATGACCAGGTGGCTGGTTCGTACCGTCCAAAATGAGATCCACGGTCCCTTTGAGCAGGAGCAGCTCATCGACACCATTCGGGCGGGACGATGGGAACTCCGGGATGAAGCCTGCCGTGAAAACCATTATTGGTTTTCGTTCCAGGAATCAGAAGAGCTGCACTCGCAGCTGGGAATCCGCTGGCCTGATCGCTCGGAAACCGGCTCCGACCAGGAAGAAGAGACCGACGAGATCACGGAAACTGAAACTGAAACCAAGATCCTGAAGGACTCCGTCAGCCAGTCACCGCCTCTCCGTGAAACCCAGCTTCCAGAGCCTCTGATCATCGCCGAGCCGATGGAGCAGGCCTGGTGGTCTCACCCCGCGCTGGTCGTATTCTTGGTGATCTTCGTGGCCGCCGCCTTGGCGTTCTTCTTGGTTCCCTGACCCGGGTTTCTGGGATCGCTGAAATGCAGATCCTTGAGGATCGCGCTCTCGTCTTTCGCGCCCTGGTTCAAGATCTCCAGGATCTGCCGACGACGGTGATGCAGTTCCGAACGCCAGATCGGATGCCCGACCTCCACATGCAGAACGGCATTCTCCACCCGTAGGGCCTGCGCGTGCTTGGCGATGATCGGGCCGACAGCGGCTTCCCATCGAGACACGGCCTCGGCCTCCTTGAGTCGCTTTTGAAAAGCCTGCGGAAGTCTTCCTCCCATCAGGATGTCTTTGAGTGTCTTGAATCCCACGAAATCAGCCCTAGCACAGATCCAAAAAAATCTGCTATCGACTAGGCCATGGCAGCTCAACAGCAGGAAACTTCAGGAAAATCTTCCTCATCTTCATCCCGCTATTTTGACCATTCCGCGATCGAGGCGAAGTGGCAGGCGTTCTGGGAAAAAACCCAGCCGTTCAAGACCGCGCCGGCCGGATCGCCCGAGGCAAAGCAGAAGCCCAAGTACTACGTCCTCGACATGTTTCCTTATCCTTCGAGCTCCGGCCTGCATGTCGGCCACCCCGAGGGCTATACCGCAACGGACATCATGGCCCGCTACAAGCGAGCCCGTGGATTCAACGTGCTTCATC
The DNA here is from genome assembly GCA_945860415.1 of Bacteriovorax stolpii. Classification (GTDB taxonomy): domain Bacteria; phylum Bdellovibrionota; class UBA1018; order UBA1018; family UBA1018; genus CAIOHW01. Next base: position 7,277 of record CAMAQA010000082.1, on the reverse strand, counting down.
CGATGGGCTGGGATGCCTTCGGCCTTCCTGCCGAGCAGTATGCGCTCCAGACCGGCGTGCATCCTGCGATCACCACCAACAAGGCCATAGATACCTTCAGGGGACAGCTACAGCGCCTCGGCTTCAGCTACGACTGGAACCACGAGATTTCGACCTGCAGCCCGGAGTACTACCGCTGGACGCAGTTCATCTTCTTGAAGCTCTTTGAGCGCGGCCTGGCCTACCGCAAGGAAGTGCCGGTCAACTGGTGCCCTGCGCTGAAGACGGTTCTCGCCAACGAAGAGGTCGTCGACGGCAAGTCCGAACGCGGCGGCCATCCGGTCTACCGCGTGCCGATGAAGCAGTGGATGCTCAAGATCACGGATTATGCCGAGCGCCTGCTTCGCGATCTGGACAAGCTCGACTGGCCGGAGAGCACCAAGGAGCTCCAGCGCAACTGGATCGGCAGGAGCGAGGGCCTCGAGTGCCGCTTCCAGATCGACGGCCATGCACAGGAGCTGGAGATCTTCACCACGCGCCCCGACACGATTTTCGGAGCCACCTACATGGTGCTGGCTCCCGAGCATCCGCTCGTGGCCGTCATCACGACTCCCGCACAGAAGTCAGTGGTGGAGGCTTACCAGGCCGAAGCCTCGCAGAAGAGCGAGCTTGCGCGGCAGGATCAGAGCAAAAAGAAGACGGGAGCATTCACAGGAGCTTTCGCGATCAACCCCTTGAGTGGCGCGAGGACCCCGATCTGGATCTCCGATTACGTCATGATGGGATACGGCACGGGTGCGATCATGGCCGTTCCCGCACATGACGACCGCGACTTTGAGTTTGCGAAGGCCTACGACCTGCCCATCCAGACGGTGGTCGCTCCCGCCGACGGATCGAAGCACGAAGGGTGCTTCTCGGGTGACGGCGTGTCGGTCGACTCGGGGTTCATCACCGGGATGCCGACGGCCCAGGCGATTGGAGCAGTGATCGACAAGGCCGAGAAGGAGTCCTTCGGGAACCGAAAGATCCAGTACAAGCTCCGCGACTGGCTCTTCTCGCGGCAACGTTATTGGGGCGAGCCGTTTCCGATCGTGCATGACGCCTCGGGCGCTTCGATTCCGGTGGGAGTGGAGTCGCTTCCTGTCGAGCTGCCGAACGTCCAGAGCTATGAGCCAACGGGAACCGGCGAAAGTCCGCTTGCGGCGATCACCGACTGGGTGAACCTGCCGGACGGCCTCAAACGCGAAACCGACACCATGCCCGGATCTGCCGGCTCGAGCTGGTACTTCCTGCGCTACATCGATCCGCGAAACGCGGCCGCGCCGTTTTCTCCGGAAGCCGAAAAGTACTGGATGCCAGTCGACCTGTATCTCGGCGGCCCCGAGCATGCCGTCGGACACCTGCTGTATGCGCGCTTCTGGACCAAGGTGCTCTTTGACTGCGGCCTGTGCACGCATGATGAGCCGTTCCAGAAGCTTTTCCACCAGGGAATGATCCTGGGGCCCGATGGCGAGAAGATGTCCAAGTCGCGCGGCAACGTGATCAATCCCGACGCGGTCGTGGCGGAGTACGGGGCCGATACGCTTCGGCTCTACGAGATGTTCATGGGACCGCTCGAGCGCGACAAGAAATGGGACACTCAGGCCATTGAGGGCGTGTTCCGCTTCTGCCAGCGTGCATTCCGACTCGTTGCTGAATTTCCGGATGCACCGGCGAATGATGCCGACCACAAGATCCTCCACAAGACGATCAAGAAGGTCACCGAGGACATCGAGGCGCTGCGCTTCAATACGGCTATCTCCGCGATGATGGTGTTCGTGAACCATTTCATGAAGACCGAAAAGCGCCCGACTGCACTCATGCTGCCCTTCGTCCAGTGCCTGCAGCCGTTTGCCCCGCATCTGGCCGAGGAGCTCTGGGAGTTCCTGGGCCAGAAAAACCTGTCGCACACTCCCTGGCCCGCGTTTGAACCAGCCCTTGCCAAGGACGATCAGGTCACGATTGCCATCCAGGTACTCGGCAAGACGCGAGGAACCGTGGAAGTCGATGCTGACCTTGCGAAGTCCCAGGACGAGGTGGTGAAGGCAGCCTCCCTGGAGCCGCGCGTGAAGGTCTTTCTCGAGGGCAAGGAGATCGTGAAAACCATTTTTGTTCCGGGCAAACTCGTGAACTTCGTGGTGAAGTGATTTTACCGTGGCATTCCATCGCGTCATTCTTCTTGTGACCGCCGTTGTGGCATCCCTTCCGGGATGCGGGTATTCGCTTCGAACCTCCAAGAGCGGTTCGGCACTGTCAAAGAAGGGCATCCATCGCATTTATGTTGAACCGATCGCCAACGCGACGTACCGCGCCGGGGTCGAAAATACGGTTTTCAATGCGATCGTTCGAACGATCAGCGGATCTCCGGAAGTTCGCGCGGTTTCCCGGCGCGAAGATGCCGACGCCGTGCTCTCGGGAAAGGTGATTGGCGTCACTCGAAACGTGAGCGGCGTCCTGAAGGCATCCGACCTCAACCCCAAGGGCCTCGGATCACCCAGCATCCTTGTGGCCACTGAATATGTGGCCGTCCTTGAGTGCGAGTTTTCACTTCATTCCATCGTTCGGGATGGAAGCAAGGGACAGCAGTTGTGGAGAGGCGGGTTCTCGCGCTCCAAACCCTTTCCTGCCAACAACCAGCTCTGGAGTCTCGGCAGCACGTCGGCACTCATCAACGAAAGTGAGCTCGACCGATCACTCGCTGATGTCGCCGAGCTCATGAGTGGCGACTTGGTGCAGTCCATGCTGGAGGACTTCTGATGAAGCTCGAGGCCAAGCAGATCCGACAGGAGCTGAGCCAGGGGGTTGCGTGGCCGGTATACTGGATCTACGGCCCGGAGCGCCTCCAGATCCGAGAGCTGGTGGCCCTGCTGCGGAATACAGTCGTGGGCGAGAATGCCTGGGCCGAGGAAAAGCTCGATGGAGCCAGCGTCGTCGCGCAGGACGTGATTGCCGCCGCACAGAGCGTGCCTTTCGGTGGCGGGCTGAGATTTCTCGTCGTTCGAGACGCACACCTCATTCGTGAGCCGGACGCCCTCGCCGAGCTTTTCGGGGCACGGGCAAAGCGTGAGGACCTGCCGTTTGTCTGCGTCCTGCTCTCGAAGGACCTCGATGCGCGGCGCAAGTTTTCGAAACAGCTGATCGAGAAGGCGGCAGTCGTCGAATGCGGAAATATTCCTGAACAGCAGAGAGAGACATGGATCCACTACCTGGCGGGAACGCTGGGCCTGGAAGCTCGCGCACTTCCGATCGACGCCCTGGTTCGTGCCGAACCCTGGAGCCTGGAATGGGTTGAATCCGAGCTGCTGAAGTGGGCTTTGGCTGAGGAGGTCGAATCTGGGCTCGGCAATCAAGTCCTGGTCGGCGCGGCCGCTCCAGGAATGGGATCCGAAAAGTTCATTGACGCCTTTCTGGTTCGTCGTAGCCTTCCTGAGGCTCTGCAGGCAGTGGAAACGCTGGGCAGGAAACCCGAAGAAGCACTTCCTTTGCTCGGACTGCTTTCGTGGAACGTGAGGATGCTGGCTCTGCTGGTCGCGCGCTCACGCGCCGTGAAGCTTCCGCCATTTCTTCAGGACAAGCTCATGCGCGCCCTTCGTGTCTGGAATCTCGAAGAGCTCCAGGAGCTCCAGTCCGCACTTTCGACGCTGGACTTCGGTATCAAGCAAACGCCCCAGGAGCCGATGGCTCTCTGGGGCGTGCTGATTCAACAATTCTGTCGAAACTGAATTACTTCTTGGTGACCACGTTCAGGGCAGCCGGAAGGTTGGCCTTGAGGAAGTGGGTCAGGCGGCTGATCTTTCGGGCAGCGCGGCCCTTGGGGATCGCTCCCTTGCTGGCAGCCTTGCCGAGAGCCTTGATGGCCTTGGTGTAGGCTTCCTTCACCTGCGCGGTGTCCTTCGTCTTGAAGAGGTCGATCATCGACTTGACGGCAGTTTTGGTGCTGCTGCGGGTGATGTTGTTGCGGGTCTGGCGCTTCTTGGTCTGGCCGGCGCGTTTCGTGGACTTCTTGGTATTTGCCATTTTGGACTCCTTGATCACCGGATAAACCCGGTTCGCTGAGTCGGATATCCGAGAACCAGTCCATTTTCAAGGGTTCAGGTGTCGATCGAGAAGGGCGTGAAGTCGGTCCCCCGGTCGAAATAGTCCTCGTTCTCCGCCTTCTTGAGGAAGGAAACGATCCGGTAGGTCAGAGGGGTGTTCACCACCTCCCACAGAACCTTCATCAGGTAGTTGCTGAAAAGCACCTGAACGATCAGCGAGTTCTCCCAGATTCCGTAAAAGGCGAGGGGATAAAAGATCAGCGAATCCACCATCTCGCCAACAATCGTCGATCCGATCGTTCTGCTCCACAGGTGCCTGCCGTTGGTCCAGACCTTCATCTTGGCCAGCGTGTAGGAGTTGCAGAACTCTCCGCAGAAAAAGGCGATCAGCGAAGCCAGGGCGATGCGGGGCGTTCCACCCAGAACGGCCTCGAGGGCAGTCTGGTTGGCATAGCCCTGCGCGGGAGGAAGGCCGACGACGACCCAGGTCATGAATGATGCAAAAGCCATGGCTCCAAAGCCCGCCCAAACCACCTTCCGCGCCCGCGCGTATCCGTACACTTCAGTCAGGATGTCGCCGAAGATGTAACTGATCGGAAAAAAGAAGACGCCCGCACCAAAGGTGAATCCGGCGACCGTGGTGATCTTTGAGGCTCCGATCACGTTCGAGCAGAGGAGCACGGTCACGAACGAGGCCATCACGAAATCGTAGTACTTGTAGGTGCGCTTCATGGAAGGCCCATGCTATCTGGAGGCGTGGCCTTGCTCAATTGCAAACCCGAATTGTTTCGCTGGAGCTCGACCGTCATCCCGTCCGAGCACCGATCGGATCTCGTCCGCATCGAGGCAATACTCGATGGCCAGCTCTGGAGCGCGTTCTCGACGATGGCAGCCGGGGTGGAAAGCTCCGAGCTGCAGGTTGCGGTGGGAAATGAGCTCGCCGTGTTTATTCGCGTGTCTCCCTCGGCTTCAGAGAGCCGGATCCTGGTGGCCCGTCCCGAGCGTGATCGCCTGGTGTGCACCTGCGTGCTCTCTCCTGCCGCGTACCGGGCCCTCTTGGATGCGGCAGAAGAAAAAAACGTCGATTTCCACCGACTCGGGCGCTTGCACTTTCTTTCAAATTTGGAAATGGTCTGGAAAACCATTTAGAGAGTCCGTTAACGAGGTCACCATGAAACTGCCGATCAAGCTTCCTGTCGTATTCCTTCTTCCAGCCGCCATCGCTCTCCTCGGCGCCGCCGCTTACGGTGCGTTCTTTCTTTACGAAATGATGGAGTCATCGGTGGGTGCCGGTGGTGGCAAGTACGCCGTTCAGCTTCCGGCCCAAAAGCCGGAGAACGCAAAAGAGGCCCCTTTTTGTGGTCAAAAGACCGCAAAGTGGCTCGGCTGCCTTTAATTTCGGTTGAAGGAAGAAGGTTGGTGGCTGAGGGCAGGATCGAACTGCCGACCTGTGGGTTATGAATCCACCGCTCTAACCATCTGAGCTACCCAGCCGGACCTTCCAATGAAAACGAGTGGACGAGAAACTAAATTAGAGCAGGCGCGAGGTCAAGCACCGTCTCGGAAGATTCCACGTCAAATGGGTGGAACCTTGATTCGGCGGGTGATCAAGCATCTGCGGTCCGCGGAGATCCCACTCCCGCTCCAACCCTCTACAAATTCGCATATCCTCATCGCTTGCTCTGGAGGCCTCGACTCCACCGCGCTGGCAGTACTCATCGGCAAGTACGGCCGGAGAATCGCCCAGGATGTTTCGATCCTGCACGTAAACCACGGATGGCGGGGGCGCCAAAGTGCTACTGATGCTCGCGAGGTTCAGAAGCTCTCGCGCCAGCTTGGCCTTCGCTTCATCCTTGAAAAACTGGATCCTTCAAAACGGCCATCCGGTCGCTCGTGGGAAGAGTGGGGGCGCTTCGAACGCAAGCGGCTCTATGAGAAACATGTGGGTGCCGGAGGCTGGGTCCTGACAGGACATCAGGCCGATGAGCTTTGCGAAACCCTCCTGTGGCGCCTGTTCACTGGATCTGCGGCAACCCATGGGCAAGGAATCCTGGCTCGTGATGGTCGCGAGATTCGTCCGCTCCTGACGTGCTTCAAGTCCGAACTGGCGGCCTTTCTGGCGGAGGAGCAGATCTCCTGGCGCGAGGACCCTTCCAACTCTGATCCCAAGTTCTTGAGAGCCTCGTTTCGCACAAAGCTGAAGCCGGTGCTCGACACTCAGTTTCCGAAATGGAAGGAGCACCTTCTCCGGTATGCATCGACCGGCCGGAACTCCCCTCAGGAAGCCACTCCCGCCGGCGAATGGCTGGCCGAATGGTTTGGCGGCGCGGGTGTCCGCATGCGCCGCGTTCATTGGAATCACATCCATGGCTGGCTGAATCAGGTCACATCATCGACACGAGCAGCCGCCCCGCGTGACCGCACTCTGGACTCGTTGCACCTCGAAGGGGGCTGGAAGGTCCGTCTGGAAGCAGCAGTCGGAAAAAGGAAGCCTCGAATCGTGCTGGAGCAGGACTGAAGGGCCTTGCGTTGACTTTCGCCAACGCCCGGAGATAGCGTTCCGGAATCTCCAGGATTCGATCCGCTCCTGAGCCGCTCTCGAAGTGGGGGGCGTCAAATTGATGTTTTATTTTCAACATGTTACCCTCTCCGGGAAGGGATTCGGACGACATGAAATCTTCGCATAAGACGATCGCGCTATGGCTGGTGCTGATTCTACTTTTTACCAGCCTTTTCAAGGTTTTCGACCAGGACAACCGGTCGCGGCGCGAGATCAAGTTCAGTGAATTCGTGACCCTCCTCAAGGACGGGAAGGTGGGAGACGTCACCTTCAAGCAGGACAATCTGATCGTGGGCTCCTACAAGGAGGCCCAGCCAGACGGCCGCAAGTTCTTCGAAACCGTGGGCGACACGTCAAACGCCAAAGTTTTTGAAATTCTCGAAAAGAACAACATCATCCCCAACTACGAGCGGGCGGAAAAGACTCCAGTCTGGCAGCAGGCACTGATTTCGTGGTTTCCGATGCTGCTGCTTTTCCTGTTTTTCTTTCTTTTCATGCGCCAGATCCAGGTGGGCGGAGGCAAGGCGCTGTCGTTCGGCAAAAGCAAGGCCCGGCTGCTGACCGAATCCACGAACAAGGTGACGTTCAAGGATGTTGCCGGCGTCGAGGAGGCCAAGCAGGAGCTCGAGGAGATCATCGACTTCCTGAAGGATCCGAAGAAG
>CAMAQA010000081.1 GCA_945860415.1 Bacteriovorax stolpii | reverse complement strand
CGGGCACATTCACAATCACCGGGCTCAACGTGTCCTACCTTGCCAGCGGCGCCCTCACACTCACGGCGACGCACGACGGGGCTACCGACACCCTGACGATTGAAGCAGCTGCGCTCCCTCCGCCACCCGTGCTCACGTGGACCACTGCCCTGCCCCAGCCGATCATTCAGGGAGTACCCTTCTCGGTTTCTGCCAAGTTGCTCCAAGGCGCGAGCCCCATGGCAAATGTATTGATCACGCTTGAGGTGGACCAGCCCACAGCGACACCGATCTTCGATGCTTCCGGCCAGCCGCAGCCATCGATCTCCGTCACGACAGACTCTGCAGGAATAGCCCAGTTTTCTGGCATTTCACTCCGGCATGAAGGTCCCACGCAGCTTCGCCTGCGTGGGCCTTCAGGAATCGTGAGCCTCTCGGGCACCACTCAGGTGCAACCGAAATTCATGGTCGCACAAAACTTCGGAGGGTCCGGCCATGATTACGTGAAGGCGGTCACCACGGATTGGCTCGGAAACACCTATGCCGTCGGCCAGGCGATTGACTCGTTCAGCCTGACCCTCAAGTCTGGGGCCATGATTTCCTTTCCAAACCCAGGTGTGCCACAGCCCTTCTTCACAAAACACGATGCCGACGGAAAAGCCCTCTGGGCCAAAGGGGCTCAGCGGCTTTCTTCCAATGTTGGAGAACACTTCACTCCTCATTCCATCACCGCCGATCGCACAGGCCGTGTCTGGGTCGTCGGCAGCTTTTCGGGCCAATGGAATCTTCCTGGCGAAGACACCACTCCGTTGACACTCCAGTCTACCGGCTCCGAATCTGCTTTTGTCGCAGTGATGAATCCTCGCGGAGAATTCCTGAGAGCGTCCGCGTTCGGTGCCAACGGCCACTCGAGTGCGCTGGCAGTAGCCGTAGATCTCGATGGCTTGGGCTACGTGACCGGTGCTTTTTCGGGAACTCTGACGTGGAATATCGCTGAAAATCCAAATCAAAGCACCTCAGCAAGCGTTGCATCCTGGGTGGCCAAGCTGACTCCGGAGGGAGATCTCATGTGGATGACTCCGGTCCTGCCAACCGCCGGCGGCACTGTAGCCACCACCGCCCTCGCGGTGTCAGGACCTCATTCCGACCATGATGTCGTGGTGGCGGGTTCGTTCTCAGGCTCCACCGGTGCGCTGACTGCCGCGGAATCGGAAGACATCCTGATCCTTCGACTCAATCGGTCCTCGGGCATCATCATGACGGAAATGCGTGCAGGGGGCCCCTTGCTAGATCGCGCCCACAGCGTGGCGCTCGACAATCTCGGAAATGCCTACATTTCAGGCGATTTCAAAAGCGCGTTGGCCCAGTTCGAGACGACTCAGGTCGCCCTCTCCGGCACCGGAAGCCAAAATGGGTTTCTGGCGAAGCTGCTACCTGCTGGAGATTTTGCCTGGATCACTCGAATCGGCGGCAACACGGGCACCCACTCGACCACCTCAGTCGCCGTCGGTCATGGCGAGCGCCTGCTCATCTCCGGACATTTCACCGCAAGCGTGAGCCTGACGACGCATCCAAGCACCGCACCCGCCGTGCCGCTTCCCACATCCTCCGGCAACACCGATTCCTTCCTGGCGCGGCTCGACACTCAGACCGGGGCACCTCTCTGGGCCCGCACGCTCGGCGGCACCGGATCGGATCAGGCATTCGCCCTATCGATCGATCCGGCCGGGGGCACCTGGTGGGGTGGTACCATGAGCGGCACTTTTGGCGTCGATGGCAAGCCCCTCTCGAGTCCGGCTTCGATGTATGCTTGGATCGCGCGGGCCGATTCGGCATCGGGCAGCACGCCGTCTGTCGATGTTACTGGCCTTCAGGTCAACGCTGAGGGCGCTGCGACGTTCAGCCTGAGTTTTTCGAGCGGCTCCTGTCAGTACACCACGATGAGTGTCGCCAACCTCAGCACTCTTCCGACTCCTCCAGCAACGTGGACCGAGTGCCCTGCGGTCGGCACCACTCTTCCGCTCACAATCAGCGCAGACAACCAGGGCCTGATCTGGTTCCGCCCCACAGCGGCCTTGCCCCATTTTCCCATTCCGAGAATCCTGCCGAAGATTCCAATCGGAGGAGGCCAGCAAACTGGAGATGGAGGCGCGTTGAGCCCAGCGTTCTTTCTTTCCGACTCGTCTTCACCAGGCACTGACGCGACAAAGCTTTTCACCCTGTATCAGACCGCCACGAATCAAACTCTTTACCTGCATGGTCCGGATGGCGTGACGATCACTTCTGTGGCGGTTCTGTCTGGCTCTTCGCAGACGGTATCCACCACGCTTTCCTGCGCCAGCGGAACTCTTCCACCCGTGACGTGCACTCTGTCGGCTGACTCCACGGGAACCGCTGGCACTGAAGTCCTGACCATCATCGCTACCAACGCCAGCGGTGTTTCCGAAACGTTTCCGGTCACCGTGTGCAAACCCGGAGGTTGCAGCATCAGTCCTCCGACAGGAGGAGTCATCTCGTCCGGACTTGAGTCGGGCAGTGCTACTCTCACGCTGACCGGAGCCTCACCTGCCGGAGCTTATCGGATCTACTATCGTGAAGCGGGCGAGCAGGCGCAGAGGTATGAAGGAGATTGGACGATTGATCATTCCGGAGACCCCGTCATTCAGCTGATCGAGCCGTTCTGCAGAAATGGCTCATTTGAGTTCGGAGTTAGTCTTTGTCATGCTTCCGAGACGAATTGCTCGGATCCTTACTGGAGCTCCAACTCGCTCAGCATGAGCGACTTGGACGGCCGATCGAGCATCTGCCCCACTGGCTGGCTGAACTGTTCGGTCCTGGATTCCGTGGATCCAACCACCGGTCTGCCATCGTCTTGGAAAGACGGGTGCGGAGATCCCACTTCGAGCCAGAAGCCACCGCTGCCGGATGTCTACATTCCATCCGGAAAATCTTGGAAGCTGGAGCCGCAACCGGGATCCGGTTCAGGCGCACTCCACGCAGAACTGATTCGTCGCCTGCACGTCGAAGGCGAAGTCCATGTCACGAATGCTGCCACACTGTCGATCGCGGGCCCGGGTGCGAGCACGCGCCTGACGATGAACAATGCCAGCGGCAGTGAAGCACTCCTCAAAGTGGCCGCAGCCCCTTCTGGTACGGGGCAGCCACGGCTTTTCATCGCGAATGGCGCGATCAAAATTGGCGTTGGGGCCAGGCTCCAGCTCGAGGGAGAAGGCCCGGAACCTACGGCAGTATTCAGCGAGGTGGATATCGACGCAGGCGAGATGACCGAGTTTAATCTCCATCCGAATGAAGGCATTCGAGGAGCAGGTAAGCTCGTGATCACGAGTACACCTACAGGAAGGACTGTCTCCGTTCGTGGCAATCTTCCTGAGCGAGTGCAAATCTCGAACGCCTCGGTCTCGCTCACCGGGCGCACGTATATTCAGTTCTCATCCGCGGCACGCTGGGTACCTCGGCTCCCATCAGGAACAATGGTCGATCCACAGCTCGAAGTGCTCGGTGCCCAATCGAAACTCGATCTTGGCGACTCACTCCTGCTTGTTCCTGGAAGCGTCTGGATTCATGGCCAAACGTCTTTCGTGATGAACCAGAGTGAAGCACGACTCGTGGCACTCGGAAATCAATTCAGAACGGCGGGCTCACTTCCTGGCGAGCTTCCCCTTCTCAAAATTGAGGGCTCGTCGCGCGAACTGACTGCAGGACAGATTGACGTGCTCACGAGCCAGCTCCACATTTCTCAGGTGAGCGGCAATCCTGTTGCCAATCCTGACACGTTCCTGCAGCTCAACCCAGGGCACCTGACCAGGATCTACCCCGAAGTGACCGGGATGAACTTCTACAATCCTGCGGCCTACGGAAGGACCACCTCGCCGGCGCTGGGGACGCTGGATGTGCTCATGCTTGCCACGAACGTCACACGCACTCTCGGACCGGCGATGACCCCGGGACCTACTCTGCCCCACTCCGCGCTGGACTCTTCGACGACCTATACCTCTAACACGGCCACATACTCTTCCGGCACTGGCTTGCCCGATTACTTAGAACTCTGTAAGCTCGTTGGGGGTAGCTTTAGCCCAGGCGTTTGCACTGGGCCGGTAGCGGCTGAACGGGACGATTGCCTGAGCGATGGCTCCAACACCTGGACCGGCGATGACTTTTCAGGGTACTGCAACTTCTCCGAGCCTTATCCTAGCTCTACTCCGACACCAAATCCGACCGAGATTCCGACACCAAATCCGACCGAGATTCCTTCCTGATTCGACAGGTGGGCCCTAAGATCCTCGCCGTCTGCGCAACAGATTCCAGAACCCGGCTGCATCTGGCAGAGTCATCATAAAGAACCAGACCAGACAGCCCTCATCCTGAGAGGCTCCGAGTTCAATGCTGTACCCGGCCCGTTCCTCAGTCTGCGGTGGTCGTCAACAATGAGTGATCAATGCCGTGAGAAGAACCAGAACCCTGACGAAAACGACCAGTCGCCATGGGGTGTAGATCTCGAAAAATTTTGACAGTCGACTATGCAGCCCGGCCGAAATTTACTTCGAGCTTCTCGGTATCCGAGTCGGAAGCCTGAATCTCAGCCGTTGGCTGGCTTGGTGGGGATGGCAATTGGCCCCTCTTCTGATGCTCGGCAAGGAACTGATTTGACGAGATCCAGCCCAGTGACTTCCGCCTCCGGCTCTCATTTCGCCAACGACAGTGCGCCTCGAGAACCTGGTTGAAGTCTGCCAAGGTCTTCGGCTTGATTCGATGATAAAGCTCCTCGTCGTCCTGTCGGTGAGATCGCTCCACCAGCCCCTGCAGCTCTTTTTCACCAGGAGGAATCAGAACGTGGCGAATGCCATTAGCCTCACAGATCTCGTCCATGGCGTGCTTCCTGGGCTGGTCTGCATTGGTCACGAACTTGTAGGTAAACTCGATGCCGTTGTCCGACTGCGATCGTGCGATCGAGAACGGCGCCGCTGCCAGCACTCGTCTCATGAAGTCACGTGTCTCGAATGGTCCGTAGGAGTCGTAGGCACGTTTGTAGGCCCATTTTGAGGCATGATCGACGAAGTTGTAGACGTAGCATTTCTTCGGATTGGGCAGCAGACGGGGCAGGTGCTTCACGTCGATCTGCGTGTGTTGGCCCGGGGTCTCGACGCGAACCGTCTTGGTGTGCTTCGACTTTTTGGGTGAAGCCTTTTTTCTTCCGGTCAGGCCTTTCGCCTTCAGAAAAGTGTAGATCGCATGTTCGGTGACACTGATCTTGTGGTCGAGCTTGAGGTGGGCCTGGATGACCTCCGGGCCCCAGCCGTAGAGTTTGCGGTACTCGCGAATTCGCTTCGCAGTCCAACCACGGATCGGCTTGGGCGGACGTCCTGAGGACGATCTCGGAGCGAGAGCCTCGCATCCGCCCTTCAGATAGGCACTCTCCCATCGATACAGTGTTCGGAGAGAGATTTCGTTCCGGACTGCAACCTGTTCCCGGTCCAACTCGGTGACACCCTTATGGCGCTCGATGGCTTTTGCCAGGTCGATCAAGGCCAAAAGCCGGCGTACCAGCCGAGGGCTTTCCTTCCAAAACAACTTCACTTCACGGCGTAGAACCGCTACTTTAAGATCCACTTCAAGCTCCTGTGTTGATTGACGTTTTTGCTTTGCAACAAAACACTCTCATTCAACCAGGAGCTTGAAAACCCTTACTCCTCAAGCCTTCTCAGGCATTTCACTGACAATCTTTTTCAAGACCAAGACCGTCGCCATGGGATGGACTCAAGTTTTCTCTCAGCCTTCCGATGAGAACAACAGTTGTTACGTCTGTTGTTTTTCATAGGATCACCTCCTTTCTGTCTGGGAAAGGAGGTCGTTCCCTCAACTCTGTCTGGTCTGGCGGGGTGCCCTCACAGCAACTTTGATGCCGGGTGCTTGATAGGAAACGGAAGCGCTGAGTGACCGGCTTTCGCGCCAGCGCGTTCGACTTCCGAATCTCAAGGACAAGCTCGCCCGATTCAGCAGCAGGAGCCGCTTCGGTTCGGTTCGATTTCACCGCTCCTCCGACGTAGAAGCTCCGACGTAGAAGCTCGTACCCTTCACTTCACGCGCATGAAGTGATCGAAAACCAGACCAGACAGCCCTCATCCTGAGCGGCTCCGAGTTCAATGCTGTACCCGGGCCCTCCTCAGTCTGCGGTGGTCGTCAACAATGAGTGATCAATGCCGTGAGAAGAACCAGAACCCTGACGAAAACGACCAGTCGCCATGGGGTGGATTCAAGTTTTCTCTCAGCTTTCCGATGAGAACAACAGTGTTTTCTTCTGTTGTTTTTCATAGGATCACCTCCTTTCTTGTTACTGCAGGAAAGGAGGTCGTTCCATCAACTCTGCCTGGTCTGGCGGGGTGCTCTCACAGCAACTTTGATGCCGGGTGTTTTGCGGGAAACGGAGAGACGTCACGTCTGATTTTCAGACGGATTGTCTGAATGGCGGAGTGGATGGCCTGAGTTGGCGCTGTCAACGAACTCCGGAATCTTCCTTTTGATGAATCGTTTCTCGGACGCTCTTCGCGCCTAGGAGCTCCGACGTCGGAGCTGCAGCCTGCGCCTCACTCCTCACTTATCGGCCATCAACCGCGCCAGCCTCGCCTCATCCGGCGTGGCGATCAGCGTCTTGTTGTTGGTATACGAGGCTTCAGTCGAATCCTTGATGCGCTTGACGTACTTCTTGAAGGTGTAGTCGACCTCGGTCTTGCCCCAGCCCTTGCCCCCGCTCCAAAAAATGCACAGCGCCGCCGCGTCGAGGAGCGTCTCGAGGGGAATCGACTTTCCGGTCGGCACCGGAATCACCACATGCGCCCCAGGCCTACCACGCACATGCATCCACAGGTCATTGCCACGCGCGATCCGAAACGTGAGCTCGAGATTTTCGTCGCGTGACTTGCCCACGAGAATTGGAAATCCGTCCTTCGAGATGAAGACCTTGCCCTGCCAGGCTGAAGGCACGGAAGCCTTGAGCGCGGGCCCCTCGCCTAGAAGGCCGAACGAGCCACGGGCTCCAGCCGCCGCGCCCGAGCCTCCGCCCGCCCCGCGGACACCCACCCCACCGGCACCCGCCGCGCCGCCTTCGCCAAGCGCTCCAGCGCCCGCAATTCCCGCCATCCGCTCGAACTCGGTCAGGGCCCGCCAGTCGCCCTCGGCAATCTCGCGCTTCGGATCCAGCCGCGCCAGACGCTCGCGGGCATTCTCCAGGCGAGACTCCGCCTCCTCGCGACGGCGCTTGCGCCGACGAGCGAGCTGGAAAAACTTTTCTAAGAGCTGCCGCGGCTCGAGCGTGCCCTCCTGCTGCCTGCCCGTGCCCACCGGCACGCGCAAATCGCCAAGCTGCCAGAATCCCGCAACAGGCTCGGGCAAAGCGTACAGCCATGCCTTCAGCGTCTCGCCGTACAGCGCCCAGTCGGGCTCTTTTTCGGCGGCAGCGATCGCCTCCTCCGACTGGCGAATGCTCTTGCCGAGGGCCTTCGATAAATCCGCCACCGCGCGACGCGCGCGATCGACGCGCACGCGAAACGCCTCGAGCCCAAGCGCCCGCTCGACGGCACGATGATACTCGAAAGGCCCGCTGAAAAGCTCCTCGCGCACCGACAACGTCGCCGGCACGTCACGCGACTCAGGCCACGACCAGAGCCGGAGGCCACGCGACGGCGCTTCCCCGCCCTTCGCCGCCTCGCGAATCGTCCTCGATCTCGCCATGATTTCCAAAGTCGCCGAATCCACCAGCAGCGCCTCAGGCAGAGCCGGAATCAAGACCAGGACGAGCAGCATTCCCGGAAATTCCAAAACGAGCATGCGCTCGCGATCGACAGCGCGCACGGCCACGAGGCGCGCCCCTTTCAGATGCTTGGCCAGCGCCTGGTCAAAAGGCGAACGAGTCGACGCCTGCGCATGCTTCGGACCCTTGCCTTCCGCCAGCGACAACGAACAGGCGCGCGGCCGCACGGACAGAAACAACGCCAGATCACGGCGCCGACTCTGAAGCCGAAGCACCCACTCGCTTTTGAGATACCCTTCTGGAAACTCCGGACGCTCCGGAATGATCAGACGCTCGACGTGCGCGCCCGCACATTCGCGCTCCAGCAGCGAAGCGAGCCGCGCGATCTCCAGATGATTGAGCAGTGGAAACACGAGTGAATCAGATTCGGAACTGGACGCCGATGCCGATCAGCTCGCGCGAGAACTCTCCGCGGATGCCGATCGGAACTCCGGTCTGGCGCTCGATGTCGAGCACGCCGCCCACACCGAAGCGCGGAAGCAGCTGGAACTGATCGCCGAGGCGTTCGCTCGTGACGTTTCCACCGAGTCCTCCCAGTGCGTAGAACGTCCAGTCGCCGTTCAGCGTGAGGTCCCAACGCAGGTGCGTGCTGAACAACAGGGCCGATCCGCCTCCAGTCGTGTACGGACCTGCCTGCACTTCGACGAAAACCTGGTTGTTCATGTCGGGTGCAAATCCCTGGTGCATGATCTTCCTGGCAATCGCTCCCTGGAGTGCAAACCCCGCGGAGTTGTTGATGATGCCGACGCCCGGAATCACGGCTGCGGTCCACTCATGCTCGGCCAATGGCCATTTCCAATCCTCGTAGCCGGCACCGTAAGGCTCGCCCGCAGCAATGGTGGCTGGAGACTTCGGAGACTGCGCGGCTGCCGGTGCCGCGGAGACAGTAGCCGATGGGCTCCGTTGAACGCGTCGCGACGGCACTAGCGTGCTTGGAGCTTCCACGACCCGTGCCGCAGGAGCCTCAGCCCGAACAGGCGTTGCCGCCACGATCGATGCCAGAGATGCCAGTGCGAGAAAGGACAGAACCGGGCCTGAACCAACGCGAGTGGAAGTCATCATGCTTCCAAACTACCCCAGCCGCTCGAGCCTCTCCAAAAGGTTTTTGAGCAGTGATCCGGTCACTCCCCAGACCCGATAGGGCTCTTCGAGAAAGACATCGATGGGATACCGGATCGACCCGCGCGCAAGGTGCTCGCGACGGTAGCTTGCCTTCAGGCTCGAGAGCGGCACCCACAGCGACTCGTCGATCTCGTGCTCGTTCAGCACGAGCGAGAGTTCCTCGATCGTCGGACGCAGCACGGCAACGACCGGAGTCACCAGGTAATTCGTGATCGTCCACATTTCCGGCAGCGTGCCGAGCACGTCGACGTGCGCCGGATCCAACCCCACCTCTTCCTGGGCTTCGCGAATGGCCGTGGCCACGACGGAATCATCCTCAGGATCACGCCCGCCACCCGGAAAAGCCATCTGCCCCTTGTGGGTTTCCACCTTTTCAGTCCGCCGTGTGAGCAAGACCTGTGGCTCTTCGCCCGAAACCGAAAAACCCCAGACGATCAGCACGGATGCCGGAACGCCCTCCGCTGCCGCAGGACGCGGAACCGAATACGGAAGTTCCAGCCGCGAAGCCGAGGCCAGCCGGGTTCGGAATTCATTCTTCACGGCTCGATTCATTTGGAACGCATGTCGATGCCGTAGCGCTGCGCCTTGCGATAAAGGGTCACGCGGTCGATTCCGAGGATCTCGGACGCCCTCGACTTGTTGTACTTCGAGTCGCGCAGGACACGAAGGATGTGCTGCTTTTCGAGGTCCTCGAGCGACGACTCCGAGGATTCCAGGACGGACGACGTCGTTTTCGTCGCAGCGGATTTATCGGTCTCGAGCGCACCGAGCACGCCCGGAAAGTCTTCGGCGAAAAGCACGGCACTGCTCGCCATCACCACGGCGCGCTCGATGGCATGCTCGAGTTCGCGAATGTTGCCGGGCCACGAGTACCGACGAAAGAGTGAGAGCGCCTCTTCCGAGACATGCGAGATGTTCTTCTGGTTCTTCTCGGCATAGCGCACGAGAAACGCCTCGACGAGCTCCGCCAGGTCATCCATGCGCTCGCGAAGCGGCGGCAGCTCGATCGTCACCACCTTGAGCTGGTACAGCAGGTCTTCACGAAACAGTCCCGAGGCAACCTTCTGTTCGAGATTGGCATGGGTCGCGGCGATGACCCTCAG
>CAMAQA010000080.1 GCA_945860415.1 Bacteriovorax stolpii | reverse complement strand
CGCTCATCCGGAAAGACGACCGGCTCGAGGCCGCGTTTTCGCCTGAGATACGGGTGGACCATGTTTCCGACGATCGGCCCGGGGCGCACGATCGCGATCTCGACGACGAGGTCATAGAAGGTCTTCGGCAGGAGCCGCGGCAGCATGCTCATCTGCGCGCGCGACTCGATCTGGAAGACGCCGACCGTGTCGGCACGCTGGATCATCTGGTAGGTTCGTGGATCCTCAGCAGGAATTTCATGGAGCTTCAGGCCAACGAGGTCGAGCGTCTTGCGGAGAGCGGACAGCATGCCGAGCGAGAGCAGATCGACCTTGAGCAGCCCGATCGCATCGAGATCGTCCTTGTCCCACTGGACGATCGTGCGTCCTTCCATTCGTGCGGGTTCGATCGGTACCGTTTCGATCAGCGGATCGGCTGAAAGCGTGAAGCCTCCGGAGTGGATCGAGAGGTGTCTTGGAAAGCCCTTGATCTCGGCTGCGAATCGCTCGGTCAGCGGATGCCTTTCGGCGAGTGCGCGCGAAGCGTCTTCGTCGGCGTTGAAGCCGAAGGTCCTGGCTACTTCACGGAAGGCCGAGCGATTGCGGTAGGTGATCAGCGCGGCCACCATTCCGGCGCGATGCCTGCCGTACTTCTCGTAGACATGCTGGAGGACCTCTTCGCGGCGCTCGTGCTCGAAGTCGACGTCGATGTCGGGGGGCTCGCCGCGTTCGGCCGAGATGAAGCGCTCGAAAAGCAGGTTCATCCGGACTGGATCAATGGCCGTGATGCCGAGGCAATAGCAGACGGCGGAATTGGCGGCCGATCCGCGTCCCTGGCAGAGGATCTCGCGCCTGCGAGCGAAATCGACGATCTCCCAGATGGTCAGGAAGTAATCGGCAAAGCCGAGCTGATCGATGAGACGGAGCTCGTGGTCGATCTGTCGTCGTGTCGGTTCGTTGATGCGAGACTCACCGCCGTAGCGTTCGGCGGCGCCCTTCCAGGTGAGCTCCGTGAGGTAGCTCTGGGCGGTGTATCCACGGGGAATCCATTCGCTCGGATACCGATACCGGAGTTCCGACGGGTTGAAGGTAAACTCGTGAGAGAGCTCCTGCGCGCGCAGGACGAGCGAGGGCCAGTCGCGAAAGAGCTCAAGCATTTCTTGCGGAGATTTGAGTCGGCGCTCGCCATTCGGAAAGAGCCTGAGTCCGGATTCCTTCAGCGTCGTCGTTTCGCGGATCGCGGTGAGGACTTCCTGGAGGGGGCGCCTCTGATCGACATGCAGGTGCACATCGTTGGCGGCAAGCAGGCGATGCTCGCCGTAACGCTTCGCGAGCTGTTCTGCGATTTTTAGTCGTGCAAGGTCGTGTGAGTCGCGGAACTGGAAGATCGGAAAAAAAGGGGCGGCTCCGAGCTTCTCCGCGATGCGCTCGGTTTTTTCGATCCAGGCCTTTCCATCGCCTGTTCGCAGCGAGAGGGGAGGTGGTGCCAGAAACGCAAGCTCGCGAAGTCCCTTGCGGTACTCGGTGTTCGCAAAGTGGGCAAGGAGATCGTCCATCGAGAGGAAGGCGCCTCCCTTGTCCTTGTCGGCGTGTGCCGCCGTGATGATTCGGCAAAGAACGCCATAAGCGCGGCGCGTGCGCGCCAGCAGGATGAGTGAATCGGGGCCCAGTCCAGGATCTCGGATTTCCGCAGAGGGCCTCCACGTGAGCTCGGCTCCAATGATCAGCTTGAGCCGCGCGCGCGCGTCTTCCGGAAGCTCCTTCCACGCGCGGTAGGCTTTCGGAATTCCGTACACGCCGTTTCGGTCGGTGATCGCGAGCGCACTGAGCCCGAGTCGTGCAGCCTCTTCGACCATCTCATGCGGGTGCGAGGCGCCGCGAAGAAACGAGTAGTGCGTCCGACAGGTCAGCTCGGCGTAGTGTTTTGGATGCTGATGTCGCGCGCTCAATCGAAGTACCCCTGGAGGTAAAAGCGTTGGGGCGCTTCGGCGCATTCGCGCTCGCTCGATGCGACGCCTGTCTCAAAGTATCCCCAGATCTGGGTGCCTCCCTGGCACACGGCGCGGAAGTAATCGCGTTGCGCTTCCTGCTCCGGAGTTTCAGTTTCCCACCAGCCTTCGCAGATGCGTTCTGGTCCGAACCACCTCAGCACGCGCTTGCGCCGTCCGGGGCTGGTGTCGGTATCCGGCCAGCGGAGCCATCCGTCCTCATGTTCGAGCGCGATCGGCTCGCGAAGAAGCCTGGTGGGGCGGGTGGCGAAGAACTCGAGCTGTGGCTCGGGAGTGACGCCATCAGGAAGTTCGCTGCGGGCAGTGCCGTCCTTCGGTGTGAATTTCGGCTCGCAGGGCGCCCAGGATTTCTCCGGTAGGTGGCGCTCGACCGGCATCACCTGAAAACGTGCCGCGCGGCCCATTTTTTCGCTCAGCCGAGAGAGGAGCGAATCCCAGCTCTCGGCCTGGTCCTCATGGCTGTGGAAGAAGTCCCGCTGCGACCGATGTCCCGGTGCAGTTTCCGTCACCTCGAGCGTGACGTTCAGGATCTCGCGGCCGTAGAGCGGGGAATCTTCGCTTTCCGTCCGCTGCAGCCACTGCGCGAGCCGTTCGCGGAAGGAGGGCAGCATTCCCGCGGCACTTCCCTGGGGAGTGCAGAACCGGATGACGAGTGGATCGCGGTCCTGACGTCCTTCGTGGTGGAGCTCCATGCGGATGGCCGTCGCACGCAGCATGCGGGCGCGGAGCCGCGCCGAGAGGCGATCGAGGAGCTCCTTCGACGTGAAGAGGATCGGATCGAGAAGCGATGGGAGCGGGCGATCCGGGTCAAAATGCTTCGATTCGACCAACTTTTCGTTCGGAACGAAGATGGGCCAGGCTTCGAGGTCGGCGGAGCTTGTGGCGTCGCGAATTCGCCGCGAGAGCTCGAGTCCGTTCTTTCCGAAACGCGAGGCCAGGGCGCCCGGAGGCAGGAGTGAAAAATCGCGAAGCGTGTGGATGCCGAGCTGGGTGAGGAGCTTAATCCAGGCGCTGATCTGTCCGGGCGACTGCTTCTGCGAGGCACGAACCACGGCGAATGGATCCAGCAGGTGGTCGAGCACCGTCGAGGAAAGTTTTGTGTCGAGGCCCTCAGGGTGTTGTGCGTGCAAAAAGGCGAAACCGGCGTTCTCGGCAAGACCGATGCGAAAGCGCATCGCGCGTGTTTCGCTGCACCTCCGCACGAGCGCCTTCACTTTCAAGTTCAGCAGTTTTTCAAAATCCGGCAGCTCCGTGTCGATTCCGCGAAAATCGAGGAAGAGGGCGCGAGGCTCCTGCCTGCGGCAGGCAACGACCGGACTCAGTCGAAGAAAAAGTTCGCAGAGCTCGACCGGCAGCTCATCGTGAAGCTCAGGAAAAAGGATGCAGGCGATGCGATTTGGGGTGCGAAGCATCGGTCACCCCACATGCGACACCGCGCGGTCGCCAGGTACTGCACGGGCCGTTCCCTTTTTCAGGACGTCGAGTTTTCGAGTGTTCGGGTTTGCCTGGAGCTGAAGTGCCAGGGGCCAGCTCGCTCCCTGTGGGCGGGGCTGATGCGTGAGCAGGAAGACGCAGGCATTCGACTGCTCGGCGCTGAGCTGAAGTCGCCGCAATTCCACCCGGGGTTCGCTGGCACTCAGGGTGGACTCGCGAACGAAGAGCACGATCGACCCGAAGACCTGGCTTCGGAGCACCTGGTGCGCGGCCCAGATGGATTCCGCTCCGCCTTCAATGAAGAGCATCCGCGAGAGGTCGACTCCGTGCTGGAGAAAACCGGTGGGATAGGCCGTGAAGCGGTCTTCGATCCAGGCGATGCGCCCGAGCGAGTCCTGGTGCCTCGCGATGAACTTCACGACGGCTTCGGTCTTTCCGCTGCCGAAAGGCCCGCTCACTTCCGTGAGCGCTCCCCGGGGAACCGACACATTGGCCTGTTCCCAGGAGAGCGCCTCACGGGACGGAGGAGGACCTTGGAGGACGCCGGAAATGGCGCGCAACTTTTCTAGCTTCGATGCCAGGGTCGCTGATCCTTCAGCTGGCTGGTCCATCGATAGAATCGGAGCGACAGAAAACATCGAATCCTCCTCTTATAAAAATCCCTGCAGATCACGGGACGCACTCCGGCACTCACGTGATCACGCGTTGAAAAAACGGTTCAAATTTTAACGAGTCCGCTTCGACTAAAACTTCCGAAACAGCGCGACGAGCACTCCCGCAATCCGAAATCCTTCGGCCCGATCACTCGACGGATCCACGACAATGGGTTTGTACTTCGTGTTCGCCGAGTGCAGTTCGATGCGTCCGGATTTTCGGTAATACCTTTTGATCGTGGCTTCGGTGCCGCCGAGAAGGGCGACGACTGTCTGGCCGTTTTCGGCGTGGTCCTGTCGCCGGATGATCACGAAATCGTCTTCAATGATGCCGTCGTCGATCATCGAGTCGCCGACGACCTGAAGGGCCGTGACCTGGTTCTGGAAGCGTGCCGGAATGAGGGTTGCCGGCACGTCGATCGACTTCTGCTGCGAGATCGCTTCGATCGGGCGGCCGGCGGCCACCTTTCCTTCGATGGGAAGCGAGAGGGCAAAAGGGAGTGGGGCCGTGCCGGACACTGCTGCCGACGAACCGGAGGATGTGGTGGTGGATGCCAGTTTGGCGGTGGCCTTCGCCGTCACGGAAGTGCTGCGGCGGGCGTTCCAGGTCTTCTGGAGCGCGCCTTGCTCTTCGAGGCGGGTGAGGTAATCCTGCACGGTCCCCAAGGATTTAAAACCGAAGTGCTTCGCAATTTCCTGCTGCGAGGGCGCGTAGCCGTGCTGGGCCTCAAACTGGGTCAAGTACTCCAGAAACAGCTTCTGTTTGGGCGTGAGCTTGAGCACGGTCATATGGAGACTATTACCGTAGGTTTACCGTAAGTCAATCAAAAGGCAAAAGGTATCCGGTACCTTTTTGTTTTTGCTTTTCAGTCCATCACTTTGACGCACCTGCGAAACCAAAAGGTGGGCCCGACTATTTGAAGTACACCCGCTTCAGCTCGTCGAAGTGCTTTTCCTGGAGCTTTCCGCGGCGGCTGCACATCAGGTTGGTGATGTCGAGCTGGTACGAAACGATGGCCTGCAGGTCGGAATCCCAGAACTCGTGGTAGCAGTCCGGAAAGCCCAGTACGTGGCCGTATTCGTGTCGAATCGTCCACTTCACGTTGTACTCCGTCAGCGGAGTGTTCGCGTCCATGGTGATGGTGTTTCCTGCCAGGCCATCGACATTCGGGGTGGCCCCGGGCTTGAACACGATTCGTGACAGCCCCCAGGACCAGTTCGGCCGGAAGTCGAGCACGAGCTTCCAGCCGTTCCACTTCCACTCATCCTCGATGTTGTCTTGAAGGAAGGCGAGAACGGTCGAATCCTTCGGATCCAGGAACGGAACACGCGCGGTGAGCGGATCGGAGGCCGACCAGCGCACGTCGGATCGAGTTTTCGTGATCGTGAAGAAGTTCGAGTAGACCTGTTGCGATCCGGCCAGGTGCCTCGAGTAGAATGCCGGCAGCTCGCCACGCGACTGTGCCTGCGAGAGTTCGCTTCGACAGGCGGTCTCGCTCCGCGAATTGAAGCAGAGCTCGAACAGGTGCTTCAAGAGCAGCTGCCTCTCTGTATCAGGAAGTGATGCAAAGCCTGCCAGCCGGGCTGCGAGATTCGGGTCGGAAGTCAGCGCCACGTAGGCGCGGACATCGCTCTTTCGCCGAAGGGCCAGCTGCGAACGCCACGGATCGAGCAGGATCCAGCGCGCGGCGAGCTGGTAGATGCGGTCGATCTTCAGTGCTGCAGCGATGTAGTCCTCATCGCTCATTCCCGCATCAGACGCGAACGGCGCACCATCAAGAACGATGGCGGCAATGGAAGAAGGAATTTCATTTCGAAGCTGGGCAAACCAGTCGAGCACCATCACCTCATTAAAGATGCGCGGCGATTCGATCGGATAGCCGATCTGGGTTTCGGGACTCGACAGCGACAGCGGGTTCGCCGGAGAGCGGCGCGAGTTCAAATGCGCCAGCCAGTCGAGGTTGCGCTTGCCCGCGTTCAACACGACCTGAAGTAAGCGTGAGGATGCAGAGCTCTGCTCGTCCTCCAGGAGTCGAGGCTGATCTCGAAGCAAGGACTGGTATTCGACGCCGGAAAGTTCCAGATCGAGGTGGGGCGGTAGGGGGTCGGCCCCAGCAGTCGAAGCCGAGTGCATGCAGACGAGGAAAGCTGAGACCAGGTGGTTGAGGCGCATTCCGGCACGCTCGCCTGCGGATAAAAAAGAGTCAAGAGACCAGCTCCCGACCACAGAATCTGCCGAACGATCATTCACGTTCGAGGGTTCATGTTGATCGGAATGCCACTCTCGTCTACCTCATTACACAGGCGTCAAATCCGGTTCATTGCTCTCGTGCTTCCTCTCACTATCTGGCAATTGATCGCCTTGGGTCAGGCCCATGCACTCGATCTCGGCTCAGAAAAGCTGATTTCCAGCACCAAGGTCGAACCCGAATCCCAGGCATGGATGCCCAAGGGATATCGTTTCTTGGTGGGCCTGGAATCCTTGGGTGCGATGCCCGTGACTGCCATTTCGGTGGGAACGTGGAACGGCAGCTTCGGAATAGAGCTTCTCGGCGCGTACAGTCGAAACACGGATTCCGTCCAGGAATCCGTCGTGGAGAGCGTGTCGAACGAACTCATTGCCACATCCTCCAAGACCGCGACGACCAGTTACAGTGGCGCAAAAAATCCGATGCAGGTCACCCTGGGAACCAAGGCAAAATTCCGCGTTCTCCAGAACAACTGGGCTCAGGTGTACTTTGGCGGCATCGGTGGCTTGTCATGGACTGGGTCGGCCACTCATCAGACGGGAACGCGGACGGAGAGTTATGCCGATCGCTCGAACACCTCGAATTACTCCGTCAGCGAATCTGGAATCGGAACGGTCGAACGCTCCAGTGCACTCCAGCTCTTCGCGGGTCCTCTCCTCGGCACGGAGTTCTACCTGAAGTGGCTTCCTCATCTCGCCCTGGGGTTTTCGACGGGTTTTTCTCTCAATGTGGGGGGCGGTGTCACCACCACCACTTCGACCGCCACCAAGAGCTACTCGGTCACAGGTGGTGTCGCCGGAACTCCTGTCAGCCACACCTCGAGCCGCACCACAGTGGCGACCTCGCCGGGCCACCTTCGCGGCGCGACTTTCGGGCTCGGAGGGTCGAGTTTTGCGCTCTTCACGACGGCATTCACGCTCCGCTATGTGTGGTGAATCAGAGGGCCAAACTGACCCCGTCCGCGGTGCCTCCCGGTAAGTCTTTCCGGTTCAAAAATTGACGGACAAATCCGCTCTTTTTGAGCATTTCCTGTCCTCTCGCGTACTTGCGCTCGACCCCACCCGGACTGCGGGCTGGCAGCGTCCTTGCTTTTACTCTCCTCAAGAGCGCGCGCCACACGGATCGTGGCCGCGAACCAGGGAGAAGGCTCATGTTGGAACGCCAGGGACGGCTGTCCTTCGTACTCATCGCGACCGCAACGATTGCCGCTGGAACACTTTCCGGCTGCGCTCCGGGCGAGGGCGATCCGGAATCGCGTGGAACCCTTGCCATCGTCGCCGGCAAGATCCAGCAAATTGATGAAACAGAAAAGGCGACAATCTGCGCAGACACTTTCTGCGAACCCAACTACGTGTATTCGGCAAACTTCGGTCGGACGCGGCCCGAGCCTCCGGCGCAGCAGCCGACGCCCACGCCGACTCGCACGCCGGGTCAGACTCCTGCCCAGCCTTATGAGCAGCTGGACTACTCGCGCGAGATCCTGCGCGTGCCCGACGCCTGGAACCTGAGCGTGGGTGGTGATGACATCGTCGTGGCAGTCGTCGATACCGGCGTCGATTACACGCATCCCGATCTGCGCAACAACATGTGGAAGAATATGAAGGAAGCCAACGGCAGGCCCGGCGTGGATGATGACGGCAACGGGTATGTCGATGACGTCTACGGTTATGATTTTGTCCGAAATCGCGCGAATGGAGACGACGACAACAAGCATGGCACGCACTGCGCGGGCGTGATCGGCGCCGAGCGAAACGGCATCGGCGTGGTCGGAATCAATCAAAAAGTGAAGATCATGCCGCTGAAGTTCCTCGACGCCAACGGAAGTGGTGACACGATGGCCGCCATCAAGGCGATCGACTACGCCGTGGCCAACGGAGCGCGGGTGATCTCGAACTCCTGGGGTGGTGGCGGTTACTCGAGCCTGCTGAACGACGCCATTCAGCGCGCCCTTGCCAGGGGCATCCATGTGGTTGCAGCTGCCGGAAACGAATCGAATAACAACGACGCCCGGCCAACCTATCCCGCCAACTATGCAGGCGTGATCTCGGTGGCATCATCCGATCAGGCCGACAGTCTGAGTTTCTTCTCGAACTTTGGTCCGAAGAGCGTGTTCATCGCGGCGCCAGGAAGCAGCATTCAGAGCACCGTTCCTGGAGGATATTACGAGAGGTTGTCTGGCACTTCGATGGCGGCACCACAGGTGTCGGGCGCGATTGCCCTCGCACTCAGCGTGAATCGAAACGTGTCGCGGGCCCAGATGATGGACTCGCTTTGCGGCAGCGCCCGGAAGATCCTGACAGGCAAGGCGGGCTGCGGACGAATGGATGTGGCAGAGCTGGTGAGACGGGTTTCGCAGATTTGAAGGTCAGTGGAGCGCGCCGGCGAAGCTCGGGCCTGAGCCACCCGAGTGTCACATCTGGCAGCGCGAAGGAGGGGAGGGCGCCCGCGAGGGGCCCTCCCTTTTTTCTCGAGACTTGCGAGAAGCGATCCGCTCGGAGATGAAATAGGAATGAGACATTTTTCGATGCTGGTTCTGGTGCTCTCTGCGGCAATGGGTGGTTCGACGGTGCGCGCCGAAGACGCCGCGATCCGAAACAGCAAGATGTGGCAGAAATTCCGTTGCGAGAAGATGACCGGCGCGCAGACGCTGACCGACCTCAAGGAAAAGCTCGTCGGCACCTGCGACCTGCTCAAGCCTTTTTCGATCAGCCAGGGAGATCCGCTGAACCCCGCAATGATCTACTGCTGCCACCTCAAGGGCGAATGAGGTGGAAACCCTCCTCAGCTCTTTTGCGCTCGTCGCTGTCAGCGAGATGGGCGACAAGACGCAGCTTCTGGCGTTCTCGCTGGCCGCTCGCTTCAAACGTCCTGTGCCGATCCTTGCCGGCATCCTGGTTGCCACGCTCCTGAATCACGGCCTCGCGGCCGCGCTTGGCAGCTATGTGGCAGGGCTGGTCTCTCCGGATACGCTCCGCATCGCCCTCGCGATCATCTTTTTTGCGTTTGCGCTGTGGACCCTGAAGCCCGACGAGCATGAGGACAAGCCTGAAGATTCCCGCTGGGGGGCATTCGTCACGACCACGGTGCTCTTTTTCCTGGCCGAAATGGGCGATAAGACCCAGCTCGCCACCGTGGCTCTCGGTGCACGCTTCGGCGACCTGTTCATGGTCACTGCCGGAACGACGCTGGGGATGATGGCGGCGGATGGCCTCGCGGTTTTCGCCGGACATCGCCTGGCCGAGCGCCTGCCGATGCAGTGGATCCGCCGTGCTGCAGCGCTGCTGTTCTTCATTTTTGGAGTACTGATCCTGCTGGGAAAATCCTCCAGCCTGATGAACGCCGGAGAGGCTGCGCGTGAGACCGAGCGGGTGCTTTCAGGATCGACGGCGCCCGAGGAAGGAATGGCCGAGGGAATGTGGATCGGTGAGCGCGAGAAGCCCCGGGCCTTTGTGCTGCTGGCTCATGGACTGAATCTCAAGCCCTCTCGCATGCGTCCGCTGGCAGAGACGGCGTGCCATGACGAGAATCGCTATTCGTGTCGGATTCTCTCGCTGCCGGGCCATGAAGAGTTCGGAAGTTCACGGATGCGGCAGGTCACTGCCAATTCCTGGAAGCAGCGAATCCTGGAAGAAGTGGAGCAGATCGAGCGACTGGCATTGGAGCACCAGGTGCCGGCCTATTTTATTGGCTACTCGCTGGGGGGACTTGTTGGCGAATGGGCCATCAGCCAGCAGGCCAATAGTGTCTTCGACAAAGTGGTCCTAATTGCACCAGCGATCGCCACCCACTCCTACACCAAGATTGCGTCCTATCTTCCGATGACCG
>CAMAQA010000079.1 GCA_945860415.1 Bacteriovorax stolpii | reverse complement strand
CTTGATGTATCCGTTCTGGTACCGCGAGTCGGAGTACGGTCAGTTCAATCTCTTCATCTTCTGGCTGATCCTCGTGGGTGCGCGATGGATCCGGGGGCCCGATCGACGGCTTCAGATCGCGGCCGGAGTTCTGGCCGCCCTGACGATCGTGATCAAACCGACGCAGCTGTACCTCGTACCCTGGCTGGCGATCGTGGCCCTGGATCTGCCTTCCTTGCGATCTCGGCTCCGGTACGCCTTCGCTGGCAGTGTCCTGTTGGTCGTTCTCTTGGCGCTTTCGTATTTTCGCCTCCGCTCGCCCGCAGCGTTGATCGACGATCATCTCGAATGGCTCCGCTTCGTTCCGACGACGACGGCCAAGCATCTGATGGGCGCCAACAATTACGGACTTCCGACGCTGTTCTCTCGCGTGGGATTGCACAGCTGGGGAACCAGTTCGGCTTTTTTTCCGATCACTCTCCTCATGACCTCGGTTGTCGTCTGGCTTCTGCGTCGCCGCCGCGAGCTCGCGCTCGACTGCAGCGTGCTCCTGATGCTGGCGTTTTCGCCCATGAGCTGGCGCGCGAATTTCGGAGTGTTCGTCGTGCTGGCCTACCGGCTCTCGCTTCGGATCGAGCGGAGCGGACGCGATCTGCTGGCGTGGGTCGGACTCCTCTGCATTCTCCTTTTTGCAAAGGCGTCCGAATACTGGCTCGGGGTTCCGCTGATGAATGACTTCGGCTACGTCGCGGCGCCCTTGTGGCTGATGTCGGTGGCGATTTATTGCGGACATTTTTGCCGCGATCAGCCGTCCGGTGTGCTGGCATGAATCAGAGGCACTCCTCAAAGCGGCTCCTGCTCGGACTCCTGCTCGTGGCCCTGCTGTCGTTTCTCGTCATCCGCATCCACGGCCAGTATTGCCTGCCGAT
Organism: Bacteriovorax stolpii; assembly: GCA_945860415.1. Taxonomy (GTDB): domain Bacteria; phylum Bdellovibrionota; class UBA1018; order UBA1018; family UBA1018; genus CAIOHW01. Next base: position 9,285 of record CAMAQA010000079.1, on the reverse strand, counting down.
TTTCTCCGGAGCCGGAGAAGATGCCTGGCTGGTTCGCGATCCGTATTTCGCGCGCGAAGGTCGGCCGGATCTCTTCAAGTACGGACCAGTGTGGGCGATCGTTTTTGCGCCGCTTTATTCTTTGGGAACCCTGATCGGGGAGCGGGGGCTGCAGTTTTTCTGGGCGTTCCTGAATCTTCTCGCATTTTCTAGTGCCGTGCTCCAGATGATTCGGCGGTGGAGTCCTGGAGTGGGAACCCAGCCGCGCTGGCGAATGGCCGTGATGGTGGTGCTCCTGCTGCCTTTGGCGCTGACGAATGCGTTCTACGGACAGATCAATTCAGTGCTGCTGCTCCTTGTTGCCATCGGACTCGCCGGATCGAGTGCTGGTGCTTTGCCACGACACGCGTTTTCCGGTGGCCTGGCGCTCGCGTTTGCGACGTGGATGAAACTCTTTCCAGTCTTGTTTGCGATCTTTCTGGTGCTGCCGCTGGAACGACAGGAGCAACGGAGCCGTCGAGCGGGGCTCTCCGGATTTGCGATCGGAATTCTTCTCGGCATCGTGCTGCCGCTCGTGGTCTGGCGCGGTGAGGTGCCGGAGATTTTCCGCTCGTGGGCACAGGTGCTGGGCCAGGATCTTCACTCGCCGCATCTCAAGATTGGGCTGGCAAGCCTCCTGCCCGAGAGCGCACGTGGCCTGCTTCGGCCGATTCAGCTGATTTATTTTGGTGCACTGATGCTCAGCGTGTTCTGGATGAATCGATCCCGTCGGGTCGATGGTTCGCTGCAGAGATTCCGGCTCCGGCGATCGATCGAGAACCTGCTGATGGTCGGCGTTCTCCTCCTGTCGCACATGACCGAACCTCCGACGCTGGCACTCCTGGCGCCAGCTGCGATCTGGATCGCGCTTGAGGGGGGAGTAGCGGAAATATCGGTCTTCGTCGTGGTGATGGTGCTGCTTCCGTCCGATCTCGTTCCACGCAACTGGAAAGAGGCCCTGGGGGGCCAGTACGCCATCAAGACCTTTGCGCTCCTCTGGATCCTGGCAGTGCTTTCTCGTCGATCTCTTCAGGCGACTTGCGGAGATGTGCGCGCTGGCGTAGCACGCCCGTCATGAAGTTTCTTCCATGGTACAGTCTGGCGCTGCTGATTTGCGCGAGCCAGTCACTGGCGGCGGAGTGTCCTCAGGTGGAAGGCACGTTTCGCTGGCAGGGCGAAGGTGCGAGCACCCTCATTTCCATGGTCCAGCAGGGCTGCGAGCTCGTGCATCTGGAGATGGATCCGGGCGAAGGCCAGCTCGTGAAGCGCGATCTGATTCCGGACGGTGTGCGTCGGCCCCTTGAACGCGCCGAGGGCGTGGAGGCGACCGAATGGAGCGAGTGGTCCGAGTCCGGCATCCGCATTCATCTCGAGGAGCACTACGGTAAGAAGAAGACGACGATCGGCACCCATGCCGAGTGGACCGTGAATGCCGAGGGCGATCTGCTCGAAGATCTGCTGATCACCCAGGATGGCGCCGCGATTTACCGGAATTCCGCCGTTTTTCGTCGAGAACGCTGATCCAGCCTGGAATTCGCCCAATCGCGGTTGAACCAGTACTTTCCGCTCGACTTCATCATCAGGAAATCCGGAACGGAGGCGTGCCCGGGCTTCGGTGCATAGAAATGCGAAGCGTTTTCATGTGCATTCCTCCACACCATGACGTAGCTGAGCTCCGACGAATCCAGCGTCTGGAGGAAAAGCTTCGTCCACCACTGAGGATCCGGAATGCCTTCGAATCCGGTTTCGGTCAGTGCCGCAAGCTTGCCATGCGCGCGCGCAAACTGGGTGATCTCGGTCATCTTCGTGCGCACCACGGGCGCGTTGATGATGCCGAGCGTGTCGCGGCCCACGTCGCCGTACATGTCGAGCCCGATGATGTCGACGACGTCATCTCCAGGATAGCCTTCGAACGGAAAGAACGGCTGCCAGACTGGAGTCGCATCGGGCGAGTAGGCGATGATCAGCGAATCCAGCCCTCGAACATTCACGAGGTGGTCGACCGAATAACGAAAAACTGCCGCAAAGTCGGCGGTAGTTCCATGCCGGAGGCCCCACCAGAACCAGTAGCCGTTATGCTCATGGAACGGGCGAAAGATGATCGGAATGCGACGGCCCTGCGAATCACGAAGCGAGTCGAGGAAATTCGCCGCACGATCCAGAAGAGCCACGAAGGCGGCGTGATCTTTTCCGCCGGGAAGGATCGTGCCCAGGGCCGGAGTCGTGTCCGTGTAGGGTCCACCGGTCACCGGGTTTGGCATGTGCCAGCTGATCGTGTTCACTCCACCGCGTGCGTGCGCGGCGACGATGTGCCGGCGCAGGTCATCGGAGATGTCGAGGAGGTCCCAGCCGTAGAGGGCGGGGTAGTCGCCGCTGACGGCCAGCACGTCCGAGAAATAGGTGTCCGGAGGATGCCAGCCCTGAAAACCAAAGCTGCCTTCCCAGGTATCGTTTTGATGTCCGAAGAGTGTTGCTTTGCCCTGCGCGCGGACGAGCTTCTGGTGGAGCTCACGGGTTTCCGGAGACCAGCGTGCGTTCGCGGAAACCGTGAGCGGAAGAATCCAGAGGGCCAGAAGCGCGGAAAATTTTCCGAGAGTGCTCACTTCTTCCGGCCGGCACGCTCTGCCAGGAGTCCGACGGCCATTTCGAGCGTGACGGATTCCTGCGGGGTTTCCTTGGGCACGGTGGCGTTGACCTTGCCGTGCTTGACGTAGACGCCGTACTTGCCTTCGAGCAGCTGCACGGGCTTCTTGTCCTTCGGGTGGTTGCCCAGTTCCTTGAGGACCGTGCTGCCGGCGCGGCCCTTCTTCTCTTCGGCGAGCAGTTCGAGCGCGCGCTCGAGCGTGACCGTGTAGACGTCGTCAGTCTTTTTGAGCGAGCGGAAGGTGCCATCGACCACGACGTAGGGTCCGAAGCGGCCGTTGTTCGCGGTGATCGGAAGCTTCAGTTCCGGGTGCATGCCGAGGACTTTCGGCAGCGAGAGCCACTTGAGCGCCATCTCGATCGTCACATCGCGTGGATGGATTCCTTTCGGCAGCGAAGCGCGACGCGGCTTCGGCGCTTCCGGAGCCTTCGGCGCCGCCTCTGCTGCAGACGCTTCTCCGGATTCGGCATCCCTCTTCTTGGATTTTTTTGGTTTGGCGGCGGGCTTTTCGGGCTTCGGCGGAGTTTCGCCAAGCTGCACATAGGCCCCATAGCGACCGGTCAGGCAATAGATATCGAGGCCCGAGGCCGGATCCTTGCCCAGCGACTGCGGTCCCTTTTCAGATGCTTCGATGATCTCGTGGATGTTCTCGACCGTGAGGTCGGCGGGAGCAATGTCTTCTGGAATCGAAGCATGGACCTCGTCGGCCTTCTTCGCTCCTTTCGACTTGATGATGTACGGCCCGAATTTTCCGACCTTGATGTCGATGCCCTTGAGGTGATGGAGCAGGACGGTGCGCGACTCTTCCGGGTCAATGTTCTTGTCCTGCGTCTTCACGCGCTCGCGAAGGCCGGCCTTGCCGAGGTAAAAATCGCGCAAGTAGGGCAGGTACTCGAGCTTGCCCTCGGCGATTTCATCGAGCGATTGTTCCATCTTGGAAGTGAAACCGGTGTCGACCAGTGAATCGAAGTGCCGCTCCAAAAGCTGCGTGACGGCAAAGCCGGTGAACGTTGGCACGAGCGCCGAGCCGATCTTGCGGACATAGCCGCGGTCCACGATCGTGCCGATGATCGATGCGTAGGTGGACGGACGTCCGATGCCCTCTTTTTCAAGCATCTGGACGAGGCTGGCTTCGGTGAATCGGGCCGGGGGCTTGGTTTCGTGCTGGAGCGCTTCGATGCCCTTTGCCTTCAATGAATCCTTCACTTGAAGATTCGGCAGCAGGACCTCGCGGTCTTCGAGCGCGGCTTCCGGATCATCTGCGCCTTCGACGTAGGCCCGGATGAATCCTGGAAAAACGATGCGCGTCCCTGATGAGGTAAATACGGCGGGTCCGGCTTCGATCTTGGCGGTGACGGTCAGCTTCTTTGCTTCGGCCATCTGGCTCGCGACCGTGCGCTTCCAGATCATGTCATAGAGCGCGAGGTGGACGCCGGTGAGGCCGGTATCCTTCGGGTGCTGGAACTCTGCTCCGGCAGGACGAATGGCTTCGTGGGCTTCCTGTGCTCCGCGGGCCTTCGAGGTGAACTGCCTCGGCTCGGGCGAGAGGTATTCGCTGCCGTAGAGCTCTTCGACCGAGGCACGCGCCGCCTTCAACGCCTCCTGCGAGAGGTTGGGCGAGTCGGTACGCATGTAGGTGATGAAGCCTTCTTCGTACAGCGACTGGGCGGTGCGCATCGCTTCCTTGGCTGAAAGGCCGAGCTTGCGGTTGGCTTCCTGCTGGAGGGTCGACGTAATAAAGGGAGGAGCCGGGCGCGAGGTCGAGGGCTTTTCTTCGACCGAAAGGACCTGGAAAGCGCAGGACTTCAGGGTGTCGACGAGCTTGCGGGCATCCGCCTCGCCGAGGAGCTGCACGTCCTTGCCCGCGAGGAGCTTGCCGGTTTCCTCGTCGAAATCCTTGCCCTTGGCGACGCGCTTACCCTCGACCGAAAAGAGTTTCGACTTGAAGGCTTCGGCTCCCTTGGCGAGCTCGGCTTCGAGATCCCAGTAGTCGGCTTTGACGAATTTCAGGCGCTGCCGCTCGCGCTCGACGATCACGCGTAGCGCTACCGACTGGACGCGTCCGGCCGAGAGGCCGAAGGCAATTTTCTTCCAGATCAGGGGCGAGAGCGTGTAACCCACGAGGCGGTCGAGGATGCGGCGGGTTTCCTGCGCGCGCACGAGCCTCGAATCGACGTCGCGCACTTCCTGGAGGGCGCGCTCGATCGCGGTCTTGGTGATTTCGTGGAACACCATCCGCTTGACCGGAACCTTCGGCTTCAGCACCTGGAGCAGGTGCCACGCAATGGACTCTCCTTCGCGGTCTTCGTCAGTCGCGAGGTAGACGCTTTCTGCATCCTTGAGCTTCTTCTTGAGCTCCTGGATGACCTTGGTCTTGGTTTTCGGAACAACGTAGAGCGGCTCGAAATCCTGGTCGACGTTCACGCCGATCTTGGTCCACTCCTGCGCCTTCAGCGCGGCGGGAATGTCCGCGGCAGACTGCGGCAGATCGCGCACGTGGCCCATGCTGGCCTCGACGGTGTAGGCCTTGGGCAGGAATTTTCGGATCGTTTTGGCCTTGGTCGGAGACTCGACGATGACCAGTGCTGTCTTTGCCATTCTCATCATCTAGAGGGAACCCCGCTCATTTTTCAAGTGCCGTCCGTTTTTGGTCGTTTTCATTCCAAGCGCCAGAGCCTGCTGGATCGTCGCAAGCTCGAGCCATACGGCGCCGAGCGAATGAGCTCCCCACAGCGGAATTGCCGCATGTTCGTCGATCAGTCGCTGGTTGCCGGCGAATGCCGGATCACCCGGAAACGACGGCACGGAAAAAACCGTGGCGTGCCGTTCCATGGCGTAGTCCGCGGTCAGCAGTGATCCGGACTTTGCAGGCGCTTCGATCACGCAGGTGGCCCGCGACCACGCGGCGATGCAGCGATTCCGGCGCACGAAATGCTGTCGGGCGGGATGCATCGAAGGGGCAAACTCCGAAATCACGAGTCCCCCGGACTCGATGATCGCTTCTCGAAGCGGCAGCGACTCGGGCGGATACACGTGGCCATGGCCCGAACCAAGGATGGCAATCGTAGGAATTCCGGACTCAATGGCCGACTCGTGGGCGACTCGGTCAATTCCACGTGCGAGTCCCGAAAGGATGATCAGGTCCGTTCCGCGAAGTCCGCGCACGAGCTCCTGCGCGAACCACTCCGATCGCCCGAGTGGACGCCGAGTGCCCACGATCGCGAGTCCACGATCAGGAAGATGATCGAGGAGCGAGAGGGCGTTTTCGTCGCGTGACTGCACCCAGAGTTCCTCGAGATCCGGACGAGGAACGGACCAGAGACCTGGAAAACTTCCGGATGAGCGACGGAGATGATGGAGCTGCATGCTGCTCCACCTTGCAAGTCGAGTGCGAGCCGAGGCCTGTCAGAATGCGGGAGCTTCTTCTGTGGACTCCGGAGTCTGCTCTTCGTTGCTGGAGGATTCCGAAGGCTCCGTGCTCGAAGATTCGGAACTCGAGGTCTCCGGCTCGGCACTCTCCGGCTCCGAAGTGGAAGTCGGTTCGGGCTGGGGTTCCGTAGTTTCAGGCTCGTGCTTTTCCAGCTGGTTCAGGTTGGCCTTTTCTTCATCAGTCAGGCCGTTTTCCTCTTCGAGCTGATCGAGGTCGTTGCCCTCCGGCGGGGTCGCGGGTGCAGCCGGCTCCTCGAGCTCTTCGGTGGTGCCCTCGACGGGCGGCGCGGATTCCATCGGGGCTTCGCCGCTGTCCACCTCCGTGGCGAGGTTGATCTTCTGCTTCTTGTAGTCCGTCACATCGGTCAGGGCGAACAACGGAGTGCCGTGTTCGATGGGATCCTGGATGGTGCGGGTCACCAGCACGGTGGAAAACCGTTCTGAGGCCTGGACCACCTGAACGTCTGCCGCGATGACGACATCCTTCGAGGAAATCCTCCGTTCATTGAACGGATCGCGATGCTGGTAGGAGCGAAGGATCATGCCCTCACTGAGGCCATCGTTGGTTCCGCGATCGATGAAGGCGATCTTGTGCTGAGCGGAGAACCGGAGGTCGCTGCCACGCTCCACGAGAAAATTAGCGGCCACCGCTTCGGGCGCGGCAATCGGCTCTCCAACGGCCACTCGAGGCGGATTCTCGATGAGGAAGCAGCTGTCACGCTCAATCGAAGCGCGGGCCTCGTCAATCTGGCCCACCCAGACTCCCTGCTTTTTACCGAGGATCTTCACCTTGCCGAGGATCGGGTAGGCGTATCCCTTGCGGCTGAAAAACGAAGCTTTCAGGACGGAGGGAGACGTGGTGATCGCCAGCGTCTTTCCTTCCTCAAGGCCTTCATCTTCCTCGCGGATGTAGACGAGGTCACCCATCGTGAGAAACTTGTTCTCGGCGCGCGAGGCAAAGATCGTCCCGATCTCGTCGACCGTGTCGCTCATTGCGATCCACGGAAGCTCGAGTCCCTTCGTGCGAGGAAAGGTGTAGCGGGTCTTGAGGTCGAAGCCGAGCGAATCCACGCTCTCCGGAAGCGAGATCTCCACCTGTTCCCAGGGCTGGGGAGGAAGGTTTCTCCATTCATCCGAGCGCTTTTTCTTCGGCGCGGCCGAGCCCAGGCGTATTCGATCCGTCAGCGACACGGTGGGCATGCTCGTGGTCGACCCGGGCGAGAAGACCAGGATCGTCGACGGACGTATCCGGTGCGGATTCGGAATGTTTTTTCCGTTCAGGGCCCACAGCTTCGGCCAGTAGTTCGCATCGCCGAAAAGGCGGAGCGAGATCGACGACAGCGTGTCTCCCGGGGCAACCGTGTAGTGGCGCCCGTCGGATGCGACGGCCGGGGGAGAGGCCAGGATCAGCAGCGTGATGGCGGCCTTTTTCACTGTTTTGAGGTCCCTTCTGCGGGAGCCGTCGGAGGCACCGAGGATTCCGCTGCTGCCGGAGCAATCATCGACTCGGGCGCTGGAGCCTGCGTGGCAGTGGCCGAAGCCAGGAGTTCACGGGCCGCCGGCGAGTTCGGAAAAAGCGAGGCCAGGAGCTGGCGATGCTTTGCTGCCGCAGCGGGCATCTTCAACTCGTCCTCGCAGACTGCGAGCTGCTTCAGCGAATCGGCCACATGCGAGCTGCGATCGTACGACGTCAGCACCCGCTGGTACTCCTGCATCGCCAGCTTGCATTCCTTCTGGAGGAAGTAGCATTGACCGACATGGTACTGGGCGGCTCCCGCCCAGGGGTGGTCTGCGTACTGCTCGAGGAAGCTCGTGAAGGCGAGCATCGCCTCCGGATACTTCCTGGACTCAAACAGCAGCACGGCCTGGCGATAGGCGTCCACGGCGGTGTCCGTCACGAAGCCTGCGTCGGGGTCCGATGCGGCCTTTTCAGTCGTCAGGGATTTTCCAATGCTGGAAGATGCCGGAGCCGAAACCTCGACGACTCCGCTGTCCTGGCCGCGACGCGAGATCGTATCGAGCGAAGTCTTCGACGCCTTCAGCTCGTCGTGGAGCGAAGCCATCTTCAGCTCCATCCCTTCCAGTCGTCCGTTGAGGGTTGAGACCTGGTCACGCAGCTCCTGAACCTGGCGGCGTGCCTGCTCAAGCTCCTCCTGTCGCGGATCCGGAACCTGGACCGCAGTCCGGTTCGTCGCGCAGGCGGCAAGCAGCGCGAGAGAGAAGGGAAGGGTCCATCGCGTGATCCGATCGAGCCGGGCGTTGCGTGTCATCTGATCTACAGGATAAGAGCGGGGGAGGGATTCAGCAAGAAAATGGAACCTTCCGCCGCCTTTCGACAAGTCATCCGAATCACCAAGCGAGACTCCGCCTGGATCTACCACGTGCTGGAAGCGCAGGACGGAATCGTGTCATACTCGACGTTGCCCGAGGGTGGTCATCCCGAAGCACCCCAGCTCTCTCCGTCAGGTGAATCAACCTGCGACCTGGAGCTGACGATTCCTGCCGGTTTTTTGACGCACGTGCAGGAAGTGCTCGAACACCTCAGGCAGGGCGGAACGTGGATCCATGAACTTGATCGACCAGAACCTCAGCGAACTCGGAATTGAAGGCCTCTCGCATGCGGACATCGAGCGCGTGCTCGATGTTGCGCTGTCGCGAGGTGGAGCCCTGGCTGAACTCTTCTTCGAGGAAACCCAGGCCACGAGAATCACCATCGATGCTGGAAGGATCGACGAGATCGTCGATGGCATCGATCGCGGAGTCGGTCTTCGAATCCTTTTCGACAATCGATCGGTGTACGGATACACGACGGATTTTTCGAACGAGTCGTTGGAGTCGCTCGCGAAGGCACTGTCGTCTGCAGTCCATGGCGAGGGCGGACCTGTTGCAGCCCGAAGAGACTGGCGGCAGGCTGTGCAGCGTGATGCCGGAATCCTGCAGAATCAGGTGGAGCGTGCGCCACAGGCATTGTCCATGACTGAAAAAATCGATCTGGTTCGTCGTGGCGAGCAGGCGGCACGGCAGGAGCTGCCCGATGCCCGGCAGGTCAGCTCGATCCTGATCGACGCGCTTCGACGAATCTGCATCATCAATAGCGATGGGGTGGTGGCTCGTGATTCCAAGACGTACCTCACGTACGTCTGTGAGGTCGTCGGAGAAAAGGACGGACGAACCGAAAGCGCCTACGAGGTGGA
>CAMAQA010000078.1 GCA_945860415.1 Bacteriovorax stolpii | reverse complement strand
TCGGTCCAGCGCTTTGCCTGCGGCTTCCTTCAGATTCCACCTCGCGGTGGACACCCTTGCCGTTCGGCTAGCAGTTCCCCTGATCGGGCCTGCGGAAGGACTTTCACCTCCTAGGAGTGCGCCCTGCCGGGCGCACAACGAAAAAAGGCGAGATCGCAGAAGCGATCCCGCCTGGTCCTGCCGGTTCGCCCTCTCGGCGTCCGGACTTGAAAAGTTGCTGCCGCGGTCTCCTCCGGCCAGAGGCGATCCAGGCAGTCCGCGAGCTCCGCACACGTGTCAGCGGTCCAGCTCGCGCTACCTTAACTTCGGTGGGCCGGTGTCGTGCTCCTCATCATGCATTCGTTCTGCGAACGGGAAGCTCGGGTGCTGAGCGGTCCTGTCTTTCATTCGAGTCCTCCATCAACCTTCATAGACTGTGAATAGCGGGTTCAAAACTTTTGAAAATGTGTCGAAACGGACATTTTTATCCAACGTGATTTTTTGAGGAAGTTCGCGCGTCTACTAGTCCACGAGGATCGCCCTTCGAACTTCGGTTTCCGTGCCATTGATTTCGATTCTTCCCGTTTCATAGGTCCTGCCGTTTTCGGTGACACTCGTGTAATCGATCTCGTCGCCCTCCCCCGCTTCCTCACTGGCCGGAGACCGCATGTCTTCCAGCTGTTTCGAAAGGGTGTTGCTCAGGTCACGCGCACTTTCTGCTGAACGCAGCTGCTGCTCGGCGCGAAGCTTCGAAGCATCGCCACCAGCCGCAGCCACCTGCTCCATGGCCTGCTGCTCTTTCCTGACCTCGCCGTCCAACTGCCGCATCAACTCGGCAATGTGCTGTTTTTTTGCCTCAAACCCCTGCTTTTTTCGCATTTTCGCCATCTTACAGCCCGGATCGATGGCCTCATTGCAGGACTGGACGTCGACCGTGCCCGCCTGGTTCATCTTGAACTGCCCGACCGTCTTTTGCTTGAGATAGAATTGATCCGATCGACCTTGTCCCGTGCGGGCCAGATCACCCCTGGAGATCGATACCTGTCTTCCCTGGATCTCAGCCATTTCCTTCTGGATTCGTTCTCGAAGCTCATCCGCCTTCTGGCGGTGCCGTTTGGCGGCACTGTACTGTTCGACGGCAAGATCCTTGTTGATTTCGCCCGCCTTGGTCAGGAGCTCCTGTCCGTGCGATGCCGCGTTCAGTGCCGCCTGGTAGGCCGTCTTGAGGCTGGTCATTCCGCCCTTCTCGACGGCGTCGGATTCCATCTTTCCTTTGAGCTGCACCATTTCGGCGCCAGCTTGCTGGACCGCCTGATCGATCACTTCTGCCTTTTTGACGAGATTGATGGTGGAGTCACACTCCGCCTTCTTGTCCATCGTGGCTGAATAGGCGCAGTGGTCTTTTGACGTCGGCTTCAACTGGAATCCCGCGTTTCGGGTATAGTTCGTACCCGAGCTGCCCCCGCCGCCCTTGTTTCCGGCCAGAAAATCCTTGGCGGATTCTCCCGGAGGAACCGAGCCCTTGCCGCAGGCATCCTCCAGCTGGGCACGAATCGCTTCGGGTGTCTTGCCGACGCCACGAGCACCAGCCCCCCTCTGGACAATCTCCATCGCGGTGGAGCTTGCAGGAGGGCTCTCCTGATAATCTCGTGGTGTTTTGTAGAAATCCACCACGCCAGCATTGGAATTTCCGTGCTTGTCCGCAGCGATGTAACAGTAGCCCGTCTTTGGATCTCGAAAGATCGTGCCGAGCTGGTACCGAGAGGTATTGACCGCCACGACGCCTGGCGTCAGGTTTCGCCCGGTTGCCGAAAATCCCTGGTTTGTATACTTGTCATGCATCTCATCCGTTCCGCCGACGCTACGGCCCAGCGAATACCCTGTGGATGGAACCACAACCGCGGAGGACCACGCCCATTGTGGTGTCAGTATCGATGCGAGAACTGCGCTCAGAACGATCGTGTGGTGCAGAGAGAGCATGCTTCACCCGTGACGTAGTGGTTAACGATCCAGCGCATACGTACCGTAGTGTAGACTAGAAGAGCCTAGCGCACCTCGAGACTCATGAAAATTGTGTCCGCGGCGACTGACCAGGAAGTGAACAATCACCGTCCCGCAGCCGCCAGGAATGCCTCTCGGTAAGGATACCGGCCCTGCGAGTCGTGCATCCAGAAGGCAGAAATATGCCCCCCTCCTTCGGCCAGCACCCACTGCTTGGGCTCTGAAAGAGCCTCAAAGAGCTCATGCCCCAAACGAGGGGTGATCGTTCGATCCTCCGACCCGTGGATCACCAGCCAGGGGTAGCCCTGAAGCCCGACCAACCGGCCATTCGACGCGCGCGGAGCATGCTGATCCGAAAGCAGCAGATGCGACAACCACTGGAAGGGCCAGGTCAGCCAGGTCTGGGCAAGGACGGCTTGACCCGCACGAGTGTAGGACGCAAAGGACGACTCCATCGCGACTAATCCGACCCGAGCCCGCTCGACATCCGTCCACCCGCCTTCTGCTTCCTGCAGAGAGCGCAGCAGCACGGCACCGCCGAGAGATTGTCCGAAAAGGACAAGCCGTGTCTGGCGTTCCATCGCCCAATCCAGAACACGTCGGCCGTCCTCCACGGTGCTTTCAGGGCTGGCCTTTCCGGGGCTCTTTCCGTAACCCCGGTAATCGAAAATCAGGTAATCCCAGCCTTCGGCTGGCAGCCAGGCCAGTGCAGAAAAATGCGAGGTCAGGTTCTCGGCATTTCCGTGAAAGAAGACGACCAGTCCTTGCGGCTTTTTTGCGCCAGAGCGGACATGCCAGGCGTGAAGCGGCCCGATGTGAAGCTCGTCCACGCGGAGGCCGAACGCACGCGCCGAATAGTACTCGCGATCGGTCGGATGATAGAGCAGGCTCGAGCACCCCGTGGCCGCGAGTGTAGCTCCAACCATCACCAGAAGACTCGTGATTCGATGAATGACTTTCCGCACGCGGCACCTCAGATCAATTTCCGGACGAGTATCGTCTCATGACTTCATACGCCGGACGAGTCCTGCCGAAAGCCTCGTAGGAATATCGTGCCTCGGGATTATGCCCGGGCCTGATATCCGAAAGCCTCCAGGCGAGAGCTCCTGATAATCCGCACGACCGTGCATTCTCGAGGAACGCTTCGGTGACCTTGGCCTGCAGTCGATCATCGTAGCGTTTGCTGAACTGACCGAATTCGCCAAGAAGAACCGGTTTTTTCCCTCGTCGGATGAGCTTTCGAATTCGCTCGCAGTTCGGAATCCTTCCTGAATTATTGTACAGATGCAGGTCGAAAAAATCGACGCAGGAAGGATGCGGATTCGGATCGAGAAGCACATCTGCGGCCGCCCGCGAATAGAACGGCACCCAGGGCCAGCCGATCGAAGCCGTCACCTGTATTGATGGTGCACGCTCCTGAATCCACGAGCGCAGGCGGCAGATCCAGCGGTTCACTCCGTGCCACCCGTTCTCGAAAAGCCCCTGATTCTCGCCGTCGTCGATCTCGTTGGCCAGATCGAGCGCAAAGACCGCCGAACGGAGCTCATCACTACCGAGCAGCCGAAGCACCGGGGGCAGGACGTGGTCACGAAACGACTCGGCCATTCCCCCTTGCAGCCGATAAAACTCCAGCCAGCGCCGGCGCGACTCCGGATGCTTCTCGTGGCGCATCATGCCCGGCGAGAAGAAGGTCGGATACACCTGGATTCCGCGATCTCGAGCGTCGCGAAGAAACGACTCCAAGTTTCTGAGGAACCCGGCATCGACCCCTGAGAACCGGCCGTCCTCGGCACGAAGCAGCGCCCGTGGCTGGGTGCCTTCGAAGAGCCAGACCCGCAAGACCCGGCCGCCGGCATCACGAGTGAGATCCAGGATCCGCCGGGCCTCGACCTGGTCGTACACGCCGTCGAGCCACTGCGATGAAAAGTCTTCCTTGAACCACCCCTGGTTGAATCCGGTCAGGAACTCTCCGCGTTCGCCTTCCAGTGGCCGACGATCCGCAAGCGCCGGCTGCACCGCAAGGGCCAGCATGCAAAACGCCAGAATCCGAAGACTGAGTGAAGCCATCTCCTCAGTCTAAGAACCTGCCATCCTCGGGCAATCGGCAAAAACTGCCGAGCAGGTTCTGCCTCTCGCTGCCGGGGCCCGAACGCAGATAAAATTTCGGGATATGAAACCATTTTCTTCTGCAGCCGTCTGGGCCATGACTTCCTTCATGCTGAGCTCCACCGCTTCCATCCATGCGGCTTCGTTTCCAAAGCACTTCAAATGGTGCGTGGCCACGTCAGCGCATCAGATCGAAGGTCACAACATCCATAGCGACTGGTGGGAATTCGAGCAGCGACCCGGCGCCATCCGAGACGGACATCCCTCAGGGGCTGCGGCGGATCACTGGAACCGGCTGGAACAGGACACTGAACTTCTTGCGGCACTGAACGTCCAGCAATATCGCTTTTCGATCGAATGGGCGAAGATCGAACCGCGCCCGGGCGAATGGAATGTCGAGGCACTCGAGCACTATCGCCGCGAAATCGAGCTGCTCACCGAGCGCGGCATCGAGCCGCTCATCACGCTCCAGCACTTCACGCTTCCGAAATGGGTGGCAGATCGAGGCGGATTCGAGTGGAGCGGAATGCCGCAGGCCTTCGCGCGGTACTCGGAATGGGTGTTTTCGCGAATTGGCGGCGGAGTTCGCGACTGGATCACGATCAACGAGCCACAGGTAGTTCTGGCTGCAGGCTATATCGAGGGCGTCCATCCTCCGCTTAAAAAAGACCTGAAGAGTGTCGACCTTCCTGCACTCGGAATGATCCGCGCTCACGCCCTCGCCTACCATCGCCTGCACGAGCTGGCACGAAGCCGGGGGCAGGAAATCCGAGTGGGAATGGCCCACCACCTCCGCGTCTACGAACCCGCTTCGAAATGGAATCCACTCGATCGTTTCGCGGCCCGGCTTCTCGATGACCTCGGAAACTGGTCGATGGTGGATGCCCTCGAATCCGGCGTGCTCCGGATCCGCATTCCGTTTACCTTGAACGTCGAACATCATGTGCCTGAGGCCCGGAACACCCAGGACTTCCTCGGCGTGAATTACTACTCGCGCGACCTGATCCGGCTCGACCTCTCGTCTCCGGGATTCCTCAAGCGGCTCGTTCGGAAATCTTCGCCCCGGAACGACCTCGGGTGGGAGATCCATCCTGAAGGCCTCTATAAGGTGCTTCGAGCGGTGAATCGGCGGATTCCGAACCGCCCGATCCTGATCACCGAGAATGGCACTGCAGACCATCGCGATGCCTTCCGCTCGCAGTTCCTGGTCGACCATCTGAAGTGGCTCTTGCGCGCCATCGAGGACGGAATTCCGGTCGAGAACTACTGCCACTGGTCGTTTCTCGATAATTACGAGTGGAGCGAGGGGTTCGAGCCCCGCTTCGGCCTCTATGAAGTGAATTACTCCACGCAGGAGCGCACGCTTCGAAACAGCGGCAGAATCTTTTCTGAAATCGCGCGCAGCTCGATGCTGCCGGATCTGAAGCGATGACTGCGGCCATCCTTCGAGCGGAGCACTTGAAGAAATCCTTCGGCACCCTTCAGGCTGTGCGCGACGTCTCGCTCGAGGTGCGTGAAGGCTCATGCCTCGGACTGCTGGGTCCGAACGGTGCGGGCAAGACGACCACGATTGAAATGCTCGAGGGCATCCTTCGCCCGGACTCCGGCAGGATCCTGTTTCGAGGAGAACCCCTGGGTCCGCTTTCTCGCGAACGATGCGGCATCCAGTTCCAGCACACCGCCCTTCCGGATTACCTGACCGTGCGAGAGATCTTGGCGCTGTTCTCGCGCCTGTATCCCACTTCGGTTCCGATGGACGAGCTGGTCCGGCTCTGCAGCCTTTCCGAATTCCTCGACCAGGACACCCACCAGCTCTCCGGAGGCCAGCGCCAGCGGGTGCTTCTGGCCGTGGCACTGGTGAACCAGCCGGAGCTCATCTTTCTGGATGAGCCGACGACCGGGCTTGACCCGCAGGCTCGACGGAATTTCTGGAGCCTGATTCGCAGGATCAAGCAGCGCGGATCCACCATCCTGCTGACGACTCATTACATGGAGGAGGCCTATGAGCTCTGTGATGAAGTGGCGATCATGGATCGCGGCGTGATCATCGCGCAGGGTGCGCCGGATGCCCTCCTCAAGCAGCATTTCCAGGGCGTGGCCATCCAGATGCCGAAGGAAGACTTCGAAAAAGCGTACTGGAAGGACGAGAACCAGAGGACGGCGCTCCAGCCTTTTGCTGTCGACGACCAGGTCGAGATCCAGACGGGCAACCTCGATGATACGCTTCGGGTGCTGCTCGATGCCGGTACTCCGTTGTCGCGAATCCGGATTCGCGAGCAGACTCTGGAAGACCTTTTCATCTCTCTCACCGGAAAGGAGATTCGCGCATGAGTACCCGAACTCCTTCGGCCCTGGGCAGGATTGCCGCGGTCTTCGATGCGAGAAATCGTGAATACCTTCGCGATCGCTCCGCCATGGCCTGGAACTTCCTGTTTCCAGTGCTCGTCGTGATGGGCTTTGCTTATGCGTTTTCCGGAAACCCGCAACCCCTCTTCAAGGTCGGCGTCCTCGTTCCAGCCGGTGCCACGCTCGAATCACTCCGCGAGCAGGCTCCGTTCCTCTCGACACCCCAGGTCGAGTGGGTAGCCATTCCTGAGCAGGAAGGCTCGACCAGTCGAGACCAGGCATTCCGGAAGCTCACGCATCATGCTTTTGATCTGCTCTGGGCTCCCGGCCGATACTGGCTGAACGAGACCTCACCGAAGGGACAGGTGCTCGAGCGCCTGATTCGTTCGCAATCTCCGAACAGCACCCGAGAAACCGTGCAGGGCCGGGCCGTCCGTTATGTCGACTGGCTGATCTCAGGGCTCCTTGCCATGAACATGATGTTCAGCGCCTTCTTCGGGGTGGGCTACAATATCGTGCGATATCGGAAAACCGGCGTGCTTAAGCGCCTCAAGGCCACTCCGCTCCGCGCGTGGGAGTTTCTCGTGGCACAGGTCGGCTCGCGGATCACGCTGCTGATGGTGGTGAGTGCGATCGTGTATGGCGGCACCCATGCCCTCGTGCACTTCCAGATGGTCGGATCCTATATCGACCTGGCGTTCGTACTGCTGCTCGGAGCAACCTGCCTCGTGTCACTCGGACTGCTCGTCGCCTCCAGGATCTCGAGCGAAGAGTTTGCCAGTGGCCTGCTGAACCTCCTCTCCTGGCCCATGATCTTCCTGTCGGGCGTCTGGTTTTCGCTGGAAGGCACGCACCCGGTCGTCCAGACCGTCGCGAAGATCTTTCCACTCACGCATGTCATCGATGCGGCTCGGGCCATCATGCTTGATGGCGCAAGCCTGGCGCAGCTGCTTCCGCAGATCGGCGCACTTGCCACGATGACGGTCGTCTTTCTTGCGATGGGTGCCTGGAGCTTTCGATGGGATTAAGCGGAGCTTCGAGGATCACCCTGGCCGTCGCAGGACTGCTCGCTTCACTCCAGGCCTTGGCCGACCCTGTCGTCGTCAGCCCGCTTCCGTACTCCACTCGCACCCGACCCTACTCCGCCTACAGCGGAACCGTGCGCGGTGATCCTCGAACCGTCGGAATGGCGGGCGCAACCGTCGGCCTTGCAGACACTTTCGTTGCAGCAGGAGACAACCCCGCCGGACTGGCCATGGCGCTGCCGCTCGGAGACACCCACGGAAGCACGAACCGAATTTACGACGGGCATCTGCAGGATCGAGAGGCGCCACTCCAGGCGTCGAGCCTCGGAGCAGCGCTTTCGATCCGAAATTTCGGCATCAGCATCGGACTGACGAATATCTGGGATGAAGGACAGTTCTATCGCCTGACTTCCACTTCCACTCCACAGTGGGTTGAGTCGTATGTGCGCGAGTACCGGGTGGCCGGTGCCTACCGCTTTCACGATCGCCTCTCGATCGGAGGGCAGCTTCGCTTCGCGAATCTAGTCCAGGGACTCGGCCCAGCCACTGGCGCGGATTCCAACCCGGCGGCTACGGACAGTGGCATGGGCGCCAGCCTCGGTCTTCTGTATCGCATTCCGCGGCAGCGGCTTCTCCTGGGCGCATCGTGGAGCTCCGGACTGACCCTGGACGCTCGAGACTCGATTCCGAGCAGCTTTTTGCTCCTTCCTGGATTCGCCCAGCCCGTGCAGATTCCGTCGCGGCTCTCACTCGGCCTAGGCTACGTTCCGAATCGCCTGCTGAGGGCGGATTTCACGATCCAGCGCGTGGGCGCGACTCCCGGAGCGGCACTACTGTCGAATCAATCGCGCAGCATCGGCGCAAACGCCACGATCGAACCTCATTTGGGCGTGGCCTACACTTTTGCAGACTTTACCCGCATTCGAGGACTTCTATTCGGCGGAACCTACCTTCAGCCCTCCCGAATCGACTCGCTGCCGACGCGCCTGCACCTGACCTTTGGTCTAGAGGCCAAGTGGTCGTTCCTGAATTTCGGTCTAGCGCTCGATCGGGCGGCCTCCTATGACAACTACATCGCCTCGATCGGCGTGGATCCTTTCCGGATCATGGAGCTCATGGATGTGATTCCACGAAGGCGCACCCTGCCTCCGCGAGGATTCCTTCCAGACCCCTGGTACGAATCCGACGAGGGGCTTGCCACGCACCTGCGAAACGCTCGCGAAAAATCCCCTGGCCCTGGCCTCGACCCGCTTGAAGTGGGCAGGCAGATTCCGAACAAGCTGGAGCAGCGCGTTCGTGATTTCACTCCCGGCCAGGTGCTCGACCAGCTCCAGGAACTTCCGAACGCCATTCAGCAGGATATCGATGAGGTTCGTGAAACGATTCGCCGCCAGGAAAACAAGCGCTGATCAGGTGCAGTCGTAACACCGCTCCGAGCGGAAGCGCTCGGGATGTTCGATCTGGAAGGTCGAATGGCGAATTCCAAACTCGTGCTCGAGCAGGTCGTGTGCCGCCTCGAGCGCCTCCTCCGCCTGGGATGACACCAGATGGGCGCTCATCGCCAGCCTGCGACTTCCGACCGTCCAGACATGAAGGTCATGAACCTCGGTGACTCCCGGCAGCGCCTGAAGTGCCGCCTTGAGGCGGACCGGATCCACGCCCCGAGGCGTGCTTTCCATCAGAATGGCCACGGAATCGCGGATCAGGGTCCAGGATCCCGCCAGCATCAGTGCGGCAAGAACAAACGTGATGGCCGGATCCACCCAGAACCACCCCTTCCAGGTGACCAGAACACCGGCAACCAAAGCGCCGACGCTGCCCAAGGCATCCGCCAGCACATGCAGGTAGGCCCCACGCACATTCAGGCTGTGCTCCTGGTCGCGGTGCAAGACCTGGAGCGAGAAAAGGTTCACCAGCAGACCGGCGGCCGCGACGGCAATGACGATCGAACCCTGGACCTCCGTCGGAGACTGCACGCGCTGAACGGCCTCGAAGACCAGCACTCCGGCCAGGGCCCAGATCGACAGCCCTGACAGCAATGCCCCGAGGATCTCAGCGCGGTGGTATCCGAAGCTCATGGTCTGGCTCGGAGGGCGTCGCGAAATCCAGGCAGCAAAAAGCCCCAGAAGCAGCCCACCAACGTCCGTCAGCATGTGACCCGCATCAGAAAGGAGCGCAAGACTGTTGGAGAGCCATCCTCCCACGAATTCCACCACGAGAAAAATTCCGGTGACGATCAGCGCCAGGCGCAGGGCGCGAATCGAATGGTCTGCGTGATCATGATGCTCGTGCTCGTGATCATGGCCGTGATGGTGGTGATGAAACCCCGACATGCCCCAAGGCTAGATCAAAAAGAGGCACGCTTCCAACCAGAATCAGGCTTCGCGCTCGAGCTGTTCGCGGACTTCGCACAGCTGCGAGTCGATTCGGGAGCGCGGACGGTCGTCGAACCACTCCACAGGAAAGAAGTACTCACGCTTGATCGTCAAGACACGGACACCGCTGACCCGATGGAGATTCGCGGACTCAGGATCATAATCCTGAGGCAGATCCACGGAGCGGCGCAGCTTCGCAGGCGAAACAGGCCGAACACGCACCCGCCCCTCTCCACGAAACTCCTCTTCCAGCAGAATGAGCAGACCCATCAGCGCATCCATGATGCTCGACTACCACTGTGACGCGAGTCGGAATAAAAAAAATTGCACTGTGTGAATCCAAAGGGACTCTGTCCTGCTAATTCCAAAGCGACTTTGTCCGTGTGACCTATCGGACTAGGCCGCCTTGAGGTTGAGGCGACGGGTACTGCCGATGTCATCGAGGCCCACTCGACGGCTTGAATAGAACGCCTCGGTGCG
>CAMAQA010000077.1 GCA_945860415.1 Bacteriovorax stolpii | reverse complement strand
CGTCGGAGCAGCTTCTGCGTCGGAGCAGCTTCTGCGTCGGAGCAGCTTCTGCGTCGGAGCAGCTTCTGCGTCGGAGCAGCTTCTGCGTCGGAGCAGCTTCTGCGTCGGAGCAGCTTCTACGTCGGAGCAGCTTCTACGTCGGAATCTCGACTGGATTTGCACCCACGAGCCCACGCGCAATCTCGCGCTCGCACCAGGAGCGCCAGTCATCGCGCGGCCAGGCCACTCCATGCGCATCCAGCAATTCGCCCACAGACGCCATCACGTCGGGCGAAAACCCGCAGGGCGAAATCAGGTGAAAGGGCTTGAGTTCATTCACGAAATTGATCGGAGATCGGGTAGGCCGCCCCAGTTACCCTTCTGCTCTGCTTCCTCGGGCCAGTGTTTCATCCTGCGGATCTTGTCCTTCATGGCGGCCTTCGCTCGCCCGAAGCGATTTTACGTGCACCCATGTTGGTGTGATGAGTCTTTTCGTCGGCGATCATCAGTCCGAACTGCGCGAGGCGCGCCTTCAGCAGGGTCTTCATGGTCTACGGGCCGGTCGGGTGCCTGAAGAAGAGGCAGAAATCGAGGATGGGCGAAACAAAGCCCCTCTCCTGGAGCCGGCGGGGGCCCGAATTGCTCTTGGGCGGGGACTGGCAGGATCTGCGAACGTGATTTTTGCCCGTCTTCAGGCGCCGCGAGCGGCGCGCGAGTCCTTACTCGCCCTCTTCTTGCTCGTTAATTTACAGGGGGCAACTGTCTCAGACATCATTGGCAGAGAGGGAACTGGGACTTCCGAGTCAATGAAATCAACGACTTGATCACTGCCTCATGACGGGGATACCATGCTTTCCATGTTGGAGAACGCCTGGCGAACAAACATCCTATTCCACCCGATTCGACGCAAAGTACGGGCGTCGGTCACCCTTTTGGTTTGCATCTCCACTATTTTCGGCTTTCTGGCCTTCCACAATTTCCACAACTACGAGCCTTGGCACATCCAATTCATCAAAGCCCTAGGACGAACCTTCGAAGTGCATTCAGGTCTCTGGCTAGCAACGCTTGAGGTAAAGAGCCGATGGCGGTTCTTCGTCGCCTTGCTGCTCATCCCTTCGGGAGTAGGCGCTTATCTCCTTCTGTGGAACTACAACCCGTTGACCGTTGTCGCTGCAGCGGCTGGGTTAAGTTGGCTGCTTTACAAGGTAGTAAGGGGTGAACGGCTTGACGCTGAATCCATTTAACCCTCTTTTCGAGGAAGCTCGCGACGAAGCCTATGAGTATTTTGACCGCCGCATTGGGAGACGACGGCCAACATTCTCGGACTCATCAACGAATATGACCCCTTCGGGGCCAGCTCAAATTCCGCAAGTCCGCGCTCCAGAAACATGGATCTCTGGAATAACCGGGTCGGCAGAAAATACGGCAAGAAGACCCGCGGACGGAAGACTCTCCTCAAGCTGATTCACCAGGCGCTCAATCGAGGGGAATTGATCATCGACCTCAAGGATCCGCGCGAATTTGCGGGAGCGACCGAACCACCTAAACGGATGGCCAAACCAATCGTCGCGCTAACGAAGTCAAAGTCAGGAAGAAACGAGACTTACTTTGATCTATTGAAGCGTACCGTGATGACCCGCGAGGAGCTGGTTGCCCTCATCGAGGCCGGAAAGTATCGAGGGTACTCCGTAAAGCTGATCCGCGGGATCGAGACTCCCGTATCCAAGCGGGACGGGAAGCGCATCAACAACATTGGATAGAAATCAGCAACTTGCATGCGGACGCGGGCTGCTCCTGGGCGCGGGCTGACAGGATCTGCGAACGTGATTTTTGCCCGTCTTCAGGCGCCGCTAGCGGCGTGCAAGAACCTCGTCGTTCAGCAGCCTGCAGGGGAATCACCCCGCCTTTTTCAAACCTTTTTTCAGTAGCTCCACCGCCAGCTCGTTCATGCTCTTTCCGCGCCGTAGCGCCTCCTGCGCTAGTGTCGCGTGCAGGTCCTCTGGCGTGCGGACCACGAACTTGCCAGAAACCCTACCAGCATTATTACGGTAAATATGCTGGCATGGTTTACACCAAATCTGATACTCTGGAAGCGATGCAATACCAGAGAGCCACCCCCCTTCCGAGTGAGTCGTTCTTCCTCTTTGGCCCTCGTGGCACCGGAAAGTCCACCTGGCTGAAATCCGTGCTGCCCAAAGCCCAGGTATTTAACCTGCTCCTCACGCGCGAATACCTTCGCTTCAGCCAGGACCCCGATTCCTTTCGAAACGAAATCCTGAGCTTGCCGAAAGGCTCCTGGGTGGTCGTGGACGAAGTTCAGCGACTTCCCTCGCTGCTCAATGAAGTTCACGCTCTGATGGAAGATCACCCTGCGAAGTATCGTTTCGCACTGACCGGGTCCAGCGCTCGAAAGCTCAAGCGTGATGGAGCGAATCTGCTCGCAGGCCGGGCATTGGTCCGAAAATTTTTTCCCCTCACTCACCGCGAGATCGGGTCCTCCTATCGACTCGATCGCGCCTTGAAGGTCGGAACCCTGCCCCGTGCCTGGTCGAACCCGGCCGCACCACAGCAGCTTCCGACAGACACCCAGGCTTGCGAGTTTCTGGAGAGCTATATTGAAACCTACCTCAGAGAAGAGATTCAGCAGGAGGCTCTGGTCAGAAAGCTGGACTCGTTTGCGCGATTTCTGGAAGTGGCGGCCCTCTGCCACGGTCAGGTGCTCAACGTGGCGGCCGTCTCGCGAGACGCACAGGTATCGCGGCAGACCGTTCAAGGATTTTATCAAGTCCTCGAGGATACCCTGATTGGCTTTCGTCTGCCCGCATGGCGTCCCCGATTGAAGGTCAAGGAAGTGGAGCATCCGAAGTTTTACTTCTTTGATACCGGAGTGCTCCGAGCCCTGAAACGACGCCTCGACGACGAGCCCGACCAGGCGGAAACAGGTCTGCTTTTCGAAACACTCCTCCTTCACGAACTTCGAGCCCACGACTCGATCGCAGGACTTCGCGGTGAGTTTTACTACTGGCGCACTCCATCAGGCTCTGAAATCGACCTGATCTGGACCAAAGGCAGAAGGGCCATTGGCTTCGAGTTCAAATCCGGAAGGAAATTTCGCCGAGAAAGTGCCACATCGCTTCTGGAGGCCGTGAAAAGCGGCAAACTGAACCGCGGCTTCATCGTCCATCAGAGCTCAGAGATGCTCCGGATCTCCGAGCACGTTCAGGCGCTTCCGGTAGAGAAGTTCCTCAAGGAGCTCGAGGCCGGACGAATTCTGGAATAGCGAATCGGCTCAGCACTCTCGCATGGCTTCTTCGAGCGAGAGCGACCGAATCACCACTGGATCCGCGCCCACGAGCCCACGCGCAATCTCGCGCTCGCACCACGAGCGCCACTCTTCACGCGGCCAGGCCGCGCCATGCGCATCGAGCAACTCTCCCAGAGACGCCATGACCTCAGGCGAAAACCCACACGGCGAGATCAGGTGAAAGGGCTTGAGGTCGTTCACCACATTGATCGCGAGGCCATGCCACACGACCCACTTGCGTACGGCAATGCCGATCGAGGCCACTTTTCGCGCACCCTGGGGCTCGTCGACCCACACGCCCGTCGCGTGCTCGCGGGCTTCGCTGGCCAGACCGAGTGAACGCAGCCAGTCGATGAAAACAGCTTCGAGCTTGCGCAAGAATGCCGTGATGTCCTTCGCAGGACCGAACCCGGATCCATCGAGCTTGATGATCGGATACACCACGAGCTGACCCGGACCGTGATAGGTCAGGTCGCCTCCCCGCTCGCTCTCGCAAAACGCAATCGAGGGCGGCAGAGGCGCGGGAAGCGGCATGGAGCGCTCGCGAGGCTGGCCCACCCACTGGAGCCCGCGCCCGCGCGTGACGACGGGCTCATGCTCCAAAAACAACACCGTATCCGGAATCGCATCCTGAGCCCTGAGCTCAACGAGCTTCTTCTGTAGCTCGGATGCGTCCGAATACGGTGTCAGATTTTTCAGCGACCAGAACTGCATCACTGGTTTCCTGTGCCGGCGTGAGCCGGCGTCTTCCTTAGACTCGGGCCTGGGCCTGCGCCGAAGCAGCGGGCTTCTTCTGGAAGATGTGGATGGCGTGGCCGAGCGTGGCTTCGGCGGCTTCCATCAACGTTTCCGGCAGCGTCGGGTGCGGGTGCACCGTCAGGGCCAGGTCTTCCACGTGAGCGCCCATCTCGATTGCCAGTGCGGCTTCCGAGATCAGGTTCGAGGCTTCTGCTCCGACGATGTGCACGCCGAGGAGGCGGCCCGTCTTCGCGTCGCCGATCATC
Organism: Bacteriovorax stolpii; assembly: GCA_945860415.1. Classification (GTDB taxonomy): domain Bacteria; phylum Bdellovibrionota; class UBA1018; order UBA1018; family UBA1018; genus CAIOHW01. The sequence continues at coordinate 6,525 of CAMAQA010000077.1, read as the reverse complement.
TTCACGAAACCTTCCGGCTCGCCCACCGACAGGGCACGACCGTTGGCTGCGAAAGGGAACATGCCGACTTGAACCTGAACGCCCTTTTCACGAGCTTCAGCTTCCGTCAGACCGACGGTGGCAATTTCCGGATCCGTGAAGATCACGGCCGGCATCGCAACGACGTCGTAAGCGGCCTTCTTGCCTGCAATGGCGTCAGCGGCGACGAGGCCCTCCTTCGACCCCTTGTGCGCGAGGAGTGGCTGTCCGGCGATATCGCCGATGGCGTAGATGCCAGAAACGTTGGTCTTGCGCTGGGCATCGACGAGGATGAACCCCTTCGCATCGAGCTTCACGCCGGCCTTGTCGAGGCCGATGCCTTCGTGGTTCGGAGTACGGCCAATCGTGACCAGCACCTTCTCGAACGTCTCGGTGATCGCCTTGCCGCCTGCGCGCGGTTCGAAGGTCACTTCAACGCCCTTGGCGCCGAGATCCTTCATTCCCTTCACGCCGTGGCCGACATAGACCTTCACGCCGCGCTTCTCGAGCTTCTTGTGCACGACCTTGGCGAGGTCCGGATCGACGCCGCCCAGGAGTCCGGGGCCGCCTTCGACAACGGTGACTTCGGCGCCGACCTTCGAAAAGAACGTACCGAGCTCGAGGCCGATGTAGCCGCCGCCGATGCAAAGAATGCTCTTCGGTACAGAGGTCTGGTCGAGAGCTCCGGTCGAATCGAGGACCTTCTTCTGATCCACAGTGAAGCCAGGAAGTGCCGTTGGGCGCGAACCCGTGGCAATCACACAAGCATTGAACTGGATCGTCTCCACGCCCTGGGCCGTCTTCACTTCGAGGGTCTTCGGTCCGGTGAACTTGGCATCACCCGCGATGACGGTGCAGCCGTTGGCCTTGAGGAGCTGGGCGACGCCGCCCGTGAGCTTCGCCACGACGCCGTCCTTCCAGGTCTTGAGCCGGTTCATGTTGACGTTCAGGCCCCGGAGCGGCTTGCCGCCCTGCTCGATGCCGAGTTCATCGGCATGGTGCGAAACGCGATCGAAGATTCCACCAGCGTAGATGAGTGCCTTCGAGGGAATGCATCCGCGGTTCAGGCAGACCCCGCCCACTTCGGCCTTATCGATCACGGTCACCTTACGGCCGTTCTGCGCCAGGCGGATCGCGCAAACATAGCCGGCAGGTCCGGCACCAATCACGACGACATCATGCTGAGACGTTGCCATTTGCTGAGTTCCTTTCGATGTCGGTTGCCGATCAGCCTTCGAGAACGAGCAGGCTCGGATTCTCGATGTACTGGATGAACGTCTTCATGAACTCGGCCGCGATTGCACCGTCGACGATGCGGTGATCGAGCGAGATCGAGAAATACGTCCAGTCGCGGATGACGATCTCTTCCTTGCCGTTGACGGTCTTGACGACCGGCTTGCGGAAGATCTTGTTGAATCCGAGGATCGCGACTTCCGGGAAGTTGATCACGGGAGTGGCGAACAGGCCGCCGATGGAGCCGGCGTTCGTCAGCGTGATCGTGCTTCCGGCGAAGTCTTCCGCCGTGAGCTTCTTCGCGCGGGCGCGATCGACGATGTCCTGGATTTCCTTCGCGAGCTGGAGCACCGACTTGCTCGCGACGTCCTTCACGCACGGAGCCGTCAGGCCGTCGTCCGTCTGAATCGAGAGGCCGATGTTGAAGTAGTGCTTGATGACGATTTCGTTGGTCTGCTCGTCGAGGTGCGAATTCAGGATCGGGTACTTGCGAAGTGCCGCGACCATCGCCTTCATCACGAACGGCAGGAACGTCACCTTGATGCCGTACTGGGCGCCGAGGTCCTTGGCAGAGGCGCGGAGCTGCACGAGGGCCGTAGCATCCGCCTCTTCGACGTACGTGAAGTGCGCGGCCTTGTCCTTCGACTGGCGCATCTTTTCCGAAATTTTCTTGCGGAGTCCCTTGAAGGCCATCCGCTCTTCGGTCTGCGCGCCCATGACGGGAGCACGGAACGGAAGCGTCTTGGCCATCTGACCTGGCAATTGGGTGGCCAATTGCGGCGCCGCTGCAGCGACAGCACCGGTGCCGCGAGACATCGCTCCGCCACCCTTGACGAAGCTCTCGACGTCTTCGCGCATCACGCGGCCGTGCGGGCCCGAGGCCGGAACGGAAGTGAGATCGACACCCTGTTCACGCGCCATGCGACGCGTGGCGGGAGCAGCCAGGACGCGGGATTCCGGCGAGAGTCCGCCGGTGATCAGGTTCGAAGCTGCTGGGGCCGCAGCCTGGGCTGCGGGCTTGGCCTGCACCGGCGCTGCCGCGGCATGGGCCGCGGGCGCAGGCGCAGCAACAGAAGTAGCCGCATGCCCGGAAACCGGAGCCGAAGCGCCGGCGCTCTTGCCGTTTTCGAATGTGACGAGAACCTGGCCGACATGGACGGTTTCGCCTTCCTTCGCGCGGATTTCCTTGCAGTAGCCGTGGAACGGCGACGGAATCTCAATCGTGGCCTTGTCGGTCATGATTTCGCAGAGGATCTGGTCGTCCTTCACGAGATCACCGACCTTGACCTTCCACTTCACGAGTTCGCCTTCGTGGACGCCTTCACCGAGTTCCGGAAGTTTGAATTCCATGTCTGCTTTCTCCTTGAGCTCTCTGTTTTAAAGCTTCTTGTGGCTGCTGATCTTCCGATCGCGCTCGACCACGCCCTTCATGAAAAACTCGGCTGCCTTGTAACTCGACCGAACCATCGGTCCTGCAGCCACGTACAAAAATCCCTTGTCGCGCGCCAACGAGCCCAACGCATCGAACTCGTCCGGCGAATAGTACTTCTCGACGGGCAGATGCTGGAGCGACGGCCGAAGGTACTGGCCGAGTGTCAGCACGTCCACTTCATACGAGATCAGATCGTCATAAGCTTGATCGAGCTCGGATTCGGTCTCGCCGAGACCCATCATGATCGCGCTCTTGGTGTACATCTTCGAGCGCCCGCTCTCCACCGACCACTGTTTGGCAAAGCGCAGCGTCGCAAGCGACTGCTCATAACCGGCGCGCGGATCGCGAACGCGATACTGCAGGCGGTTCACTGTTTCGATGTTGTGCGCGTAAACATCCAGGCCGGAGTCGACGATCGTCTTGACGGCTTCGACGTCGCCGCGGAAATCCGGCACGAGCGCTTCGACGATGACCTTCGGGTCGCGACGCTTGATCTCGCGGATCGTTTCGGCAAAGTGCCCTGCTCCGCCATCCGGCATGTCGTCACGATCGACGGAAGTCAGCACGACGTACTGCAGGCGAAGCGACGCAATGCTCTCGGCGATCATGGCAGGCTCGTTCGGATCGAGCGGCGGTGGACGGCGCGCCGTCTTGATGGCGCAGAAGCGGCAGGCGCGCGTGCAGGTGTCGCCCCCCAGCATGAACGTGGCGGTTCCGCTCGCCCAGCACTCGGAAACATTCGGGCAATGCGCCTCTTCGCAGACCGTGTGGAGGTTGCGCTCGCGAAGCATCTTCTTGATTTCGGTGTAGCTCTCGCCGCCCGGCGGCCGAATTTTCAGCCACTCCGGCTTTCGAGATTGAAGGACCTTGGCCGCCTCGGAGGGCGACAGCGGACGTGCTTGGTCACTCCGGCCTACCGGAGCGGCACATCCCAGCGAGACGCCTCCGAACTGCGAGGGATCCTGGCTGAGCGCTTCTTCTGGAATGACGGGCAATTCCTTCAAGAAAGTCATTGGGGTGGCGCCGTTATAGTGCGCCCCGCCACCCCCGGCAAACAAAAAACCCGCCGGAACGGGGCCACCATTCCAGCGGGTGAGAGAGGCCAAGTCCTCGCGGACTTGCAGAGAGCCAAGTCCTCGCGGACTTGCAGAGACAGAGGAGTAACCGCATCCTGCGGATCAAATCCGGGTAGTGCATCCCAAGTGCCAGAATCCCCAAAAGAAATGGGGGGCCCGGAACGATTCCTTCATCCGAGCCCCCCCGGGGAGTGGAGAGAGAACAACGAGGCCATGAGGGGGATCACGCCTCGAGATGCACCGGCCGGGACCGCCGACCGGAACCTTGAAAACCTATCGCGCCGTTCCTGCGGCATTCGCCAGCTGCGGTGGCACTCCACTCCAAAATTGTGCCGCCTGGTACCAGGGGGCCGACGGCCCGCTCCAAAGCGAGGTCATGGCCAGATACGGATTGAAGACTCCCGGCTGCGCCGAGGATGTTCCCCAATTCCAGGTGATCGAGTCCGGATCCACCAACGCCTGTGGCGCCAGACTGAAACCGGCAGGAAGGTACCCTGCGTTCACGCGATCCATCCACGACGGGATTGCCGGTGGAGTCGCCCCGCCCGAAAGATTCCAAAGACTCGGAAACGACAGAGCCGACTGGGCCGGAATCAGCCCGGTGCTCGGAAGAAAGCTCCCGAAGGGTTTTCCGAGGGCGCCCGAAGCATCCACCGCGGCCAGACCCGGAATTTGCGAATCCAACCCCAGAACGGTGATCGGCGATGCCGAGGGCAGGTGGCAGTTGTCGCAGACCGGGCCGAACCCGGCAGAAGCAGTGAAGCTGACCAGGAGTGCTGCTCCTGCTCCCCACCACCGACTTGATTTTTGTACCGCACACGTTCGACGTTTCACGAGCGGGGCCTAGTGCAGGAGAAGTGCCAAGGTGCGTCATTCCTGACCCACTCGCAACCCATGAAAATCACAAGTGAACTCAAACACACTCCAGGCCCCCGCCCTCGCCCGGCAATCGGTGGGGTGTAAAAACACTCGACAGGTGGACAGCACCTTTCCACGCTGGGACACTAATACAATCCATGAGGGGTTCCGAAAACACGGCCCGAAACCGGTCGTTTCGACATCAGATTAGCAGCCAGATCAGCGGCCAGATCAGCATTGTTGTGGCAGCGCTGATGGGCACCACGTTCTTCCTGTTCTTCGCGTTCGTCGTGAACACAGGAATGCTCGTCCACGCCAAGATCAACCTGCAGAACGCGGCCGACGTGGCGGCTTATGCGGGAGCGGCCTCTCAGGCCCGTCACCTCGAAAACATCGGCATCCTGAATTACGAGCTTCGCCGTCATTACAAGCGCTTCCTGTACCGGTATTACGTCATCGGAAACATGACCCGGCCCAACGATGCTGCCGGAGGCGAATACCGTTTCGGAGCGTACCGTTCGCCCCTCAGCGAGAGGAGATTTGAGGATCTCGGAGTTCCGGCCGTCTGTCTCGAGTTCAAGAAGAACGACAACTACTGCAAGATCTTCAACCTTCAACCCGTCACGGCACCGAACAATCCTTTTTTCCTCGATGCCATCGGACAGGCACTGAAAGAGGTGCTCGACAATATCGAGCAGATCCGAAAGCGCAACTGCAGCGGACTCAGCCAGGCCAATATCCTTGCCCTGTACCTCTGGCTCTATAATACGAACCCCGAAGGCTCCGGAAATCTCATCAGCAGCACGTTCAATGACGAAGAGACCCGACGCGCCCTGAGGACACTACCGGCCATCACCAAGGGGCTCGGAGTCGTTCCTCGCAACCTGATCACGCTTCAACGCATCAAGACCCTCGAAAAAATCGTGAACATGCCGGCAGAGCGAGGGGTCACGGCGGATCTCGCCAGAAGTCTCGAGCAGAAGTTCAATCCGATGACCCATGAGCGGACGGTTCTTGCCTTTAAATCCGTGGAAAGGACGCTGGGAGGCTCGCTCTTTCCGGAAGGTAAGTTCCAGATGGACGAGCTCCTTCCTTCAGGAACGAATCCTGTTCTGAAACTCGAGCCCCTATTCTCAGCGTTCAACACCTACGCCACCTACATTGCGGCCACCAACGATGCCCGCACCGACTGTCGGCAACGCCTCTTGAGCATTCCCATTCAAGGAAGCACCCTGCCGGTTGGCGTTTCGAAAGTCGGCCCGACCACCTATTACGCGGTGCGGGTGCGGGGCACGCCGAACCTGCTTTTCAATCCGTTCAATTTGACCCTCGAAGCCTACGCTGCCGCCCGACCCTTCGGAGCCCGTCTTGGACCTAAAACCGCCACGAACGTGAATTTTGAGTTTTTCAGGCAGAAAAATCCCACGACCGTGGCCGCGCAGGACTCCATCGGACCTATGAGCGGAGGGGTTCCGAACATGGCCTTCCGTCCCGGAGACGGACTCGGTCTGTACAACACGGCGCTCTTCCGGGGTCTGGTGAATTATATTCTCTCCGGCTCTGGCGACACGATTGATCCGGCCCGACTGGTTCAGGCAGAGGGCATTGCCGCGCTTCCGAACCAGGCCGAGTACGGCAGGTACATCATTCCGACCGATTCCGATGACCAGCCCCTGAACGCGCTCGACTTCAAGAATTACTTCGTCAATGGCGGGTCCTACTCGTTTTACGCTCCGGTCAGCCTGGACGGAGGCGGTAATGCTCGAAGCGAGGTGGAAAGCATCCTGACCGCCCATCCGGAGCCCCAGGGCCTGAGCGGCCTCAAAGGCAAACTCCGGCGGGATCTCAACGAGTACTTCAGTGTCCTCGGAGCCAACTCCGGTGAAGGGGGAGAAGGCCTCCAGATCG
>CAMAQA010000076.1 GCA_945860415.1 Bacteriovorax stolpii | reverse complement strand
CTCCATCGCGCAGCTCTCCACCTCCGAACTCCACGCACTCCTTTCTTCTTCGAAAAAACTTCAAGACTCCGATGCACGAAATACCGCACTCGCCGGCAAGACCATCGGGCTGCTCTTTTACGAAAACTCCACTCGCACGCGGGTCTCGTTCGAAAACGCCATCAAGAGGACCGGTGCCGCAGCTCTTGGCCTAGCGGTCGCTTCCTCGAGCATCCAGAAGGGCGAAACGCTCCAGGACTCAGCTCGGAATCTGGCAGCGCTCGGAGTCGATGGCTTCGTCATCCGCCATCCCGATGCCGGAGCGGCGGAACTTCTTGCCCGCAGCCAGCCCCTTCCGGTCGTCAATGCCGGAGATGGCATGCACGCACACCCGACCCAGGCACTGCTCGATGCGCTGACGCTCTGGCAGGGCTGGGGAGCCTCTCCTGACTGGCTGGCAGGAAAGAAGATTCTGATCCTCGGCGACGTCCGTCATAGTCGCGTGGCCCGTTCCAATCTCGAACTCCTTCCACGGCTCGGCGCCGAGGTCACGCTCTGTGCGCCGGGCCCCCTCCTGCCTCGGGCGGATGAGCTCTCGACTTATGGGAGGATACGCCGCGTGCAGTTTCCCGAAGATTCGCTTCGCGAATGCGATGCCGTGATGGTGCTCCGACTGCAACGCGAGAGGCAGACCTCCGGTTTCATTCCCTCACTTGCGGAGTACACGCGTTTCTGGGGACTCACCCGCGAACGATTGTCGCTCCTGCGGCAGGACGCCCTGATTCTCCACCCCGGTCCGGCCAACCCTGATCTCGAAATCAGCATTGAGGCCATGGAAGATTCCCGCTCGAGGATTCTCGCGCAAGTGAATGCCGGAATTTATGTGCGCATGGCCGCGCTCCTTCGTGCATTTGGGAGGCTGGAATCATGATCCTGCGCAATGCGCGAATTCTGGATGCCTCCCGCGCCATGGACCTCGCGAAGGGCGATCTCTGGATCGAAGATGGTAGAGTTCGCGCCGTGGAGCCTTCAGGAAGGATTCCTTCGCAGGCTGGAGCGGCAGAGGCGGACCTTTCAGGAAAATGGCTCACCCCAGGACTGATCGATGCCCACGTCCACCTGCGCGAACCCGGCTTCGAGCATAAGGAAACGATCGCCAGCGGAACGTTCGCATCGGTTGCAGGGGGCTTTACGTCGGTGGCCTGCATGGCCAACACTAAGCCAGTGAACGACCATGCAGCGATCACCCGGTTCATCCTCGATCGAGCCCGCGAAGCAGGCTTTGCTCGCGTCTTTCCGATCGGGGCCGTTTCTCGAGGCCTCGAGGGTCGCGAACTGGCTGAGATCGGCAGCATGGTCGCCGAAGGTGCAGTGGCCCTGAGCGATGACGGAATGCCGGTCATGAATTCGCGGCTGATGAGGCACGCCATGGAATATGCGGCGTCCTTCAATGTGCCGGTCATCTCGCATGCCGAGGACTGGCACCTCAGCGAGGGAACCTGCATGAACGAGGGACCCCACTCGTTCTGCCTCGGACTTCCTGGAAATCCGGCGGCCTCGGAAGAAATCATGGTCGCGCGCGAGATTGCCCTCTGCCGACTGACCGGAGCACGGGTGCATATCGCGCATCTATCGACAAAGCTTGCCCTCGAGCATGTCCGGCGCGCCAAGGCCGAAGGCCTGCCCATCACTGCCGAAGTCACGCCCCATCACCTGCTCCTCGATGATTCCGCCGTGCTGGGCTACGACACGTACTGCAAGATGGCTCCTCCGCTTCGATCTCGCACGGACGTCGAAGCCCTGATCGACGGACTCTCCGACGGCACCATCGACCTGATTGCCACGGACCACGCACCCCACTCCGTGCTCGAAAAATCCGCTCCATTCGCCCAGACTCCCAACGGCATCATCGGCCTCCAGACCGTCGTGCCGCTCACACTGGAGCTGGTGAGGTCGGGGCGACTTCCACTCCTGCGCTGGCTGGAGAGCCTGACATCGGCTCCTGCAAGGATGCTCGGGATTCCTCATGGCACCCTGGCACCAGGTTCCTGGGCGGACCTTTGCGTGATCGACCCGGAGTTCCGCTGGGAGCTCACTCCAGCAGTCAATGCCTCGCGAAGCCGAAACTCTCCGCACCTTGCCGGATCAGGGCGCTCTGGACTGGTCGGCAGGGTGGAGCAGACCATTGTTGCCGGAAAATCAGTTTTTCCAGCCGAAAGGAAGATGCCATGACTCAGAAAAAGGCCGTGCTCGTCCTGGAAGATGGAACCCGGTTTCCGGGCCTGCTCTCGGGTGGGGCGATCGACTGGAAAAATGATCGAGGATACGGCGAAGTCGTCTTCAACACCGGCATGACGGGATACCAGGAAATCCTGACGGACCCCTCCTACTTCGGTCAGATCATCTGCATGACCCAGCCGCAGATCGGAAATACGGGCATCAATGGCGAGGACTCCGAGAGCCCGAAGGCCTGGTGCGCCGGGCTGGTGATCCTGGAGCTTTCCGATGACGTGCCTCACTGGCGCAAATCACGCAGCCTCACGACCTTCCTCGAAGAACAGGGCGTTCCACTGCTGACCGGCGTGGATACTCGGGCTCTGACCCTGCACCTGCGATCTCGTGGCGCCATCCGTGGACTGATCTGTCCGCTGGAACAGGGGGATGCCGTAGCGGCAAACTTTTCAACGCTGCCATCCTTCGAAGGACGCGACCTGATTCGAGAAGTCACCACGCAAAAGCCGTACACGATCGGCTCCGGAGACCTTGGCAGGATCCGGATCACTGCGCTGGATTTTGGGGCGAAGACAGGGCTGCTCCGCATGCTGGAAAAGAGGAACTGCGACATTCGCGTCCTTCCGGCCTACGCTTCTGCCGCTGAAATCCTCGACCATGGCGGCCGAGCCCCGGACGGGGTGTTCCTCTCGAATGGTCCAGGCGATCCGTCGATAGCCACTCCGGCCATTCAGAGCGTGCGCTCGATTCTCGGCAAAGTTCCCATTTTCGGAGTCTGCATGGGACACCAGATCCTTTGCCAGGCCCTGGACGCCCAAACCTTCAAGCTCAAGTTCGGTCACCGCGGCTCCAATCAGCCCGTCCTGGACTCGACCACCGGACGAGTCGAAATCAGTTCGCACAACCACGGCTACGCCGTTGATCCTGCGACGCTGCCACCGTCGGTTCGGATCACGCATCGCCATTTGAGCGACGGCACCGTCGAAGGAATCGAATGGAATCCGGGCTCCGGCCTTGCTCCCGCGTTTTCGGTGCAATACCATCCCGAAGCGTGCCCCGGCCCTCATGATTCCGAGTCGTTGTTTGATCGGTTCATGGAACGAATCCGGGAGCAGCGGCAGCACCGGGCATAATCGATTCCATGATGTACCAAAAATACCTCGATCCGATCATCGAAGAGTTCAGCACGGGTGAGTACTATTCCGAAGTGTATCGTGCAAAACACGAGTTCTTCGAGAAGGCGGGAATCGTCTACGAGGACGACACTGAATTTGAGCAGCGGATGTGCATCTTCATGGACTGGTACATCTTCGAGCGCGACCTGCCCGGGGTGGACCTGCCTCCGATCAAGTACTTTTACCGCCGGAACAAGGATCGACTGTCCAGCGAGGAGCTGTCCATCCATGCCGATTTCTGCCGGACGATCCACTCGATCTTCCGCCTGAAGAGGGTTGCCTGGTTCGGCAAGGGACTGGTCGTGCAGGACCTCTTCTCGCGCAAGACCTACACAGTGAACGACACCGACATGAACCAGGGCTTCACTCGTGGAGACATCTTCGAAGCTCGCCTGATTCCGTTTCGTGGAACGTACGAGTTCTCGAGGGGTTTTTGCTTCCATCCGGTTGAAATGAGCTCGTTCATCGAAAAGGAAATCCAGAAGGTCCGCCACCAGGATCGCAATCGCCAGACCAAGCTCATCCTGCAGCTGGCGGCAATGAAGCTCAAGCATTTGAGATTCCAGCACATTGACATCCGGCACATCTACGCGCTGGATTCAAAATTCTGACGTTTTCGTCTGTTGCATATTTCAGCACCGTTGCAGTTTCGGCAATTCATGGCGAAAAAAGCGGATCCGGTTTGCCGCCGCGCCCAGGTCGTCTTCTAATCAGAGTCATCAAAGGAGAACTCTCATGAAGAAGATCATTGTTGCCCTTTTCGCCCTCGCCTCCGTCAGCGCTTTCGCAGACAACCACGCACCTGCTGCAGCTCCGGCTGCTGCTCCGGCTGCTGATCACGCTGCAGACCACAGCGCTGAAGCCCCGAAGGCAAAGGCGAAGAAGGAAAAGAAAGCCAAGAAGACCACCGAGCAGAAGACTGAAGCTGCTCCGGCCGCAGAAGCCCACGGCGACAAGGCTGCCCACTAATCCTTTTTTCCAGGATACATTCAGGCCCCCGTTGGGAAATTTCCCAGCGGGGGTTTGTTTTTGGGGCGGGTAAGTCGTTATGATCGCAATAGAGATGAAGCCTTTCATGACCCGCCCCAGGAAACTTCTCGCCATCAAGCTTCGCTCACTGGGTGAATCAGTTGTCTTCTCTGCATCCCTTCAAGCACTGAAGGACGCCTTCCCAGAAACGCAGATCCATGTCGCGGTCTCCACGCCCTGGGCCCCTCTGCTGATTCATCACCCCGCCGTGAGTCGCATCTGGCCAGTGGACCGGCACCAGGACCGTTTTGCGCGGGCACGCGCCATTGCCCGTGCAGCACTCAAACTTCGACAGGAGAATTTCGACTGCACCGTGAACTTCCACGCCAGTCCCTCGAGCGCCACGCTCGCGTTTGCGACGGGCGCACGAGTTCGCTCCATCCACTTCCATTCCGGCAAGGACAAGGATCGCTATTCCACCGTTCAGATTCCTGACAAGGGAATCATCAAATCCGTCCTTGAAAAGGATTTCGACGCGATCCGGGCACTGGGAGTTTCGGTTTCTTCTTCAAAATACCTGCCTTTCATCACGCTGAAGCCCAGCGAAATGGATGAGGGGTTTCGGACGCTGGCCAGCCTCGAACTTGAACGGCCCATTCTTGTCCTTGGCCTCGGCGCGACCCGGCCGACGAAGAGCTGGCCTGCCTCGAGGTTTGCCGAGCTCGCAAAGCTCTGGCGTGACACCGGAGGCAGCGTCCTTCTTGTCACGGGCCCGGGAGAGTCGGCGCAGGCAGCGGCAGTCTTCGAACTCATCGGCAACAAGCAGCGGGTTTCGCATCTTCACGATCCTTCGATTCGACTGCTTTCCGCGGTATTCAGCCAGGCCTCCGTCTATGCGGGAAACGACTCCGGCGTGAAGCATGTGGCTGCAGCGTCCGGACTGCCGACGGTCAGCGTTTTTGGTCCCGAGGATCCGCTCGAATGGCACGTCTATCCGCGGGACCGCCATCCCTACTTTTACATCGACTCTCTGGAGTGCCGCAGGGACAACCTTCCAGGATACCCCGCCTGGTGCTCGCTCCAGCAATGCTCTGTGGAGAAGCATCGCTGCATGACGGAGATCGATTCGGCAGCCGTATTCGAAGCCTGCCGCAAGGTGATGAAGTGAAGGTCTCTGGTTTCTTCATCATCCGAAACGGCGAGCAGTTTGACTACCCGTACCTCGAGTCTCTTCGATCGCTGATTCCCGTGGTCGACGAGGTTTTCGTGAACGTTGGAATCGGCGACGATGCCACCCTGGAGAACCTGAAGCATTTTTCTGAAACCGAAGGCGCTGGTAAGATACGGATTTTTGAAAGCCGCTGGCCACTTGATGATCCGGAGCAAAGACGAGGCGGACGAATCCTCGCGGACCAGACCAATCTGGCGCTGGAGCGCTGCACGGGCGACTGGTGCCTGTACCTCCAGGCTGACGAGGTGCTGCACGAGGAAGATTACCCCGCAATTCGGGCGGCCATGAGCGAAGGGCTCAATCGAGCGGATGTGGACGGACTCCTGTTCGACTACCGTCACTTCTACGGCAGCTACGACATCGTCCAGGATTCTCGCAGCGCCTATCGCCGCGAAGTCCGGGCAGTGAAGCGGGCCTCAGGAGCCCGAAGCGTCGGCGATGCCCAGAGCTTCCGACTTGCCAGTGGATCCAAGCCCCGGGTCATTCGCGCCCAGGCCCGGATCTTTCATTACGGCTGGGTACGAACTCCAGATGCCATGAAGGAAAAGACTGCTTTCATGGATTCGCTGTATCACGGCAAGGATTCGGCAACTGTCGACGGAACTCCCGCAACCGGGTCCAACTACCGATACAAAAGGTTCTGGGGACTGAAGCGCTTCTCCGAAACCCATCCTCGCACGATGCATGACCGGATCCGCGAGAAGAACTGGACGTGGGACTTCGAAAATTCACCCCTGGTCCTGGGCCGAAAGGACCTGACCAAGATTCCGCTCGATCTGCTCGAACGCATGACAGGGGTGCGACTTTTCGAGTACAAAAGCTTCAAGTTGACTCGCTGACCATGAAAGCCCTTCGCGCCTCGCTTTTTGTGACGACTTTCGACATGCCTCGGCACCTGGAGCTCGTCCTCGCGGGCCTGGAGCGCCAGAGCATGTCGGCCTTTGAACTGATACTCTGTGATGACGGCTCAGGCCCGGAGACTCGAGACCTCATCCAAAAATTCCAGGCGTCGTCACCCTTTCCGGTCACCCATGTCTGGCAGGAGCACCAGGGTTTCCGGAAGTGCCGGATCTTGAACGAAGGACTTCGCCGTGCGGCAGGCGAAACGATGATCTTTCTGGATGGTGACTGCGTTCCTCATCGCGACTTCATCCGTGATCATGTCGAACAACAGGAACCCGGACGTTATCTTGCCGGCAGGCGGGTGGAACTTGGGCCGAAAATCAGCGCGACCCTGACCCCCCACCAGGTGCGAAGCGGTTACTTCGACCATCCCCGCCCTGCACTGATCTGGAGTGGACTCCGCGGCGATAGTCAGTTCATCCAACGTGCGCTCAGGGTCGGAAGCGCCTCGCTTCGAAAGCGCCTCGGAATGGATCGCGTCGTCGACCTGAAGGGATGCAACTACTCGGTTGCACGCAGTGACCTCGAGGCGATCAACGGATTTGACGAAGACTACGAGGGCTACGGACGCGAGGATACGGACGTCGAGCTGCGACTCCAGCACCATGGCCTGAAAATCAAGTCATTGAAGGGGCTCGCCATCCAATTTCATGTCTGGCACCCGAGACGTGAGTTTACCCCCAGGAACGACGACCGGCTCGAGCGACTCCAGAAAAGCGGCCGCTCACGATGCACGAATGGACTTCGTCACCTGAAGGACTGATCGCCCTCAGGCCCGTCCGATGCCCTGGTATCGGAACCCCTGCTGCTTCATGAATGCAGGGTCGTAGATGTTCCTGCCATCAAAGATCCAGGGCCGCGACAGCAGCGACTTCACCTTGGACCAGTCCGGAGTCCTGAACTCATTCCACTCGGTGATGAGCAGTAGAGCATCAGCGCCCTCCAGTGCCTCATAGGAGGTCCTGCAGTATTTGCGCGACGGGCTCTCCGGAAACTGCCGGCGGCAATGCTCCATGGCCACCGGATCGAAAAGGCGGACCCGGGCGCCCCTGGCCTCCAGCATTTCCATGACTGAAAGCGCCGGGGCTTCGCGGAGGTCATCCGTGTTGGGCTTGAACGCCAGACCCCAGAACGCAAACGTCTTGCCGGCGACGTCTCCCTGAAACGCGCCGAGCACCTTGGCAGTGAAAAGCTCTCGCTGGCGAAGGTTCGCATCCTGGGCGGCTTCGATAATTCCGAGCTTCAATCCGTGCGACTGTCCGGTGGTCACCAGAGCGGCAATGTCCTTTGGAAAACACGATCCGCCGTAGCCGACTCCTGCATACAGGAAGTGCTTGCCGATGCGGACATCGGTGCTCATTCCCTTGCGAACCAGCTCGATATCGCCCCCCACCCGGTCGCAAAGGGCAGCAAGCTCGTTCATGAAGCTGATCCGCGTGGCGAGGAAGGAGTTGCATGCGTACTTGGTCATCTCTGCCGACACTGGATCCATCCGGATCAGGGGATTTCCCTGCCGAAGAAATGGCGTGTAAAGCTGCGACATCCTCTCGAATGCCGTGTCACTCGTGGTTCCAATGACCACGCGATCGGGCTTCAGAAAATCATCAATGGCCGAGCCTTCCTTCAGGAACTCCGGATTGCTCACGACGTCAAACGGCTCGGAAGTTTGCGACTGGATCCACTCCGCCACCTTCTGGTGCGCACCAATCGGTACGGTCGACTTGTTCACGATGACCTTGTACCCACGGATTCCCCGACCCACTTCACGTGATGCGGCCTCAAGGTACTGCAGATTCGGCTGGCCGTTCGGCAGGCTGGGCGTACCGACCGCCATGAAGATCACATCAGCGGTGGCAACGGCCTGAGGCGTTTCGGTCGTGAACGACAGTCGCCCTTCGGCAACTCCACGCTTCACCAGTCCATCCAGTCCGGGCTCGAAGATCGGAATGATGCCCTGCCGCAGGGCTTCGACCTTGGCGGCGTCTTGGTCGACGCAGATCACCTGATTTCCTGAATCGGCAAAGCAGGCGCCCGCGACCAATCCCACATATCCGGTTCCAATGACGGCAACTTTCATGATTCCCAATTTCTCCCAAAAAACTAGAGCTTGTGCTAGCCAAAACTCATGGATTCCGTGCGCTTGAGCATTACCCTCATCACGCGCAACGAAGCTCACCAGCTGGAGCGCTCGTTGCGTTCCGCCGCATGGGCGGATGATCTCGTGGTCGTGGATTCTGAAAGCACGGATGGTACGCGCGAGCTGGCATCCGGCTTGGGCGCCCGGGTCTTCAACCAGCCCTGGCAGGGGTTCGGTCGGCAGAAGAACATCGCACAGGATCATGCTCGAAACGACTGGGTACTCAACCTGGATGCAGACGAAGTGCTGACGGAAGAACTCTCGCGCGAGATTCAGTCATGGCTGGTGGTGCAGGAGAAGCGCCGTCTCGAAGGCAAGCTGCCGGGAAGACTGGCCATCCCTCGCAAGAACCATTACGGCAGCCAGTGGATCCGCTTCGGCGGGTGGTATCCGAATCCCGTCATACGCCTGGGCCACAGGTCCAATTCTCGCTGGTCGGAACCCCACCTGCATGAACAGCTCGAAGGAAATGGTAGCGTGGACTGCGCGCAGAACCCCATGATGCACTTCACGTTCCGGTCGATCTCTCATCAGGTATCGACAAACCTCAGGTACGCCTTCGAAGGATCACGAGAACTCCGAAGGCGAGGTAGCCGGTTTTCTGCCCTTCGACTCGTGCTGAAGCCGATCGGAAAGTTCGTGGAAACGTTTTTCTGGAAGCTGGGCTTTCTCGACGGCCGATTGGGATTCATCATTTCGGTCAATGCCGCACACAGCATGTTCCTCAAGCAGGCTTTCCTGCTTGAAGGCGAGGGCGGAACCCAGCAATGAACGTCCTGCTCATCGACAATACCTTGGACCAGGACTCCTGGGGATCCGCTGAACTGGTGCACTCCATCCACGAAGCGGGGCCGGCGACGATCTTCGTTCGCAGGGCGCCTCACACAGACCTGCCCGCAATCTCGTCACTCGGGCGATTCGACCGGATCATCCTGTCAGGATCCCGGACCGCTGCGACGGAATCGGGCGACTGGATCTCCGGGCTCGAAGAGCTGATCCGACATGCGCTCGAGCGGGGTATTCCCATGCTTGGAGTCTGCTATGGACACCAGTCCATCGCTCGCGTCCTTCGCGGCAATGACGGTTCGATGAACGTACGCCGATCAGCCACGCCGGAAATCGGCTGGACGGAGATCCGCCGAACACCAGGGCCACGCAAGGCCCGCGATCTGCTCGACGGACTTCCTGACAAATTTCACAGCTTTTCGGTCCATCACGACGAAGTGTGCACCCTCCCCTCCCGGGCGAACCTCCTCGCGCAGTCCGATCGCTGTGCGATACAGGCTTTTTCGCTCGAAGAGAAACCGGCATTTGGAGTTCAATTCCATCCCGAGCGCGACGTCGAGGCCGGCGAAAAGACGATTGCAGCGAGCGCGAAAAAGAAGCTCGGATTTCCACTTTTGAATCCCGGGTCAGGAACGAGGCTTCACTCGCCCCTGGTGGCCCGCACCATTTTCGGCAACTTTCTGAAAGGATGCTGGTGATTCCATGTCCCGCATGACCCTACGAAGCATCTCCACGCTGGTGGCCAAGCTGGCAATCGTCGTCGTCCTGCTCGTGTTCCTGGCCCAAAAGGGGCTGCTCTCCTTCTCGGAGCTGAAGAAGGTTTTCGACTCTCCTCCGATCCTTCTCGGAGCGTTCGCATTTTCTGCCGCATCGACGGTCCTCGGAATTCATCGGTGGAGAGTTCTCCTGAGGGGCCAGGAAATCCATTTGTCGTGGCGCCGAACGATGCAGCTCAGCCTCATCGGCAGCTTCTTCAATCTGGCGCTTCCGGGAGCCGTCAGTGGAGACCTGGTGAAGGCGTTCTATATTGCCCGCGAACATCCAGGAAAGCGCGGCCATGCCTTTGGCAGCATCCTTTTTGATCGCATTGTCGGGGTATCCGGACTCGTTCTGGTCTCGGCCGTGGCGATGCTGTTCGGGTATCGGGCACTCCATGAGAACCATGTTTTTCAGACCGTTCAGTGGTTTGTCCTGTTCATGGGTATTGGAGTCGTCGCGTTCTTCTCCTACCTGTTCTTCCTGCCGGAGCGCCACGATCCCGTTCGTGCGACTCTGGAGTCATTGCAGCAACGGTTCGGTCGGATTGCGTCTCTCGCGCGGATTTACGAAGGCTTGAGAAATTACCACCGTCACCGGTGGATGTCTCTCGAGTCACTGTTCGTGTCCTGCATCATCCATGTGCTGGCGGCATCTTCCTGCGTGCTCTTCACGATAGCTCTCGAGCCCGAAGGCTCGCAGGCCATTCCTTACCTTGCGCTGTACGCGCTTGCGCCCCTGGGCCTCCTGGCGACGGCAATTCCTCTGGCTCCTGCCGGCGTCGGAACCGGTCATGCTGCCTTTGGATGGCTTTTCCTGCTCCTTGGCTTCAAATCCGGAGCCAATGTCTTCAGCCTGATGGTCGTCTACCAGATCTTCTGGAGCTTCA
>CAMAQA010000075.1 GCA_945860415.1 Bacteriovorax stolpii | reverse complement strand
CGCGAGCAAAAGAAATCCTCGAGGCCATTCGTGGCAGCAAGCCCCAGCACGGACACGCGCTTCAGTAAGGTCTGGAGTGTTCCGGGAAAGGTCTTCCTGCTCGGCGAGTACGCCGTGCTTGCCGGTGCCCCTGCGCTCGTCGCGGCGGTTCCGCCGCGATTCAGGCTTTCTGTCTCTCCTTTTGAGAATAGTACCGAGACGTCGTTTCATCCCGAGAGCCCTGCCGGGCGCTGGTGCCGGGCGCATCATGCCTCGCAGTCGTGGCACTTCGAGGATCCCGCTCGCGGAGCGGGTGGCTTCGGGGCCTCGACCGCGCAGTTCATCCTGGCAGCTGCAACCGCCGGTCTGCCGGACTGGCGTGCCCTGTGGACCGAGTATCGTTCCTTGAATCATTCGCTCGCCGGCGCTCCTCCCAGCGGAGCGGATCTCGTGGCTCAGAGGGTCGGTGGGGTGGTGGAGTTCCATCCTGGCGCAAACCCCGAGGTTCATCAGCGCGGGAGCTCCCTGGATAGCATCACCATTGCGGTGATCCAGGCATCCCTGCAGCCCGGGCGCAAGACGGCGACGCACTCGCACCTTCTGGCGATTACTCCCACGATGCTCGAAAGGCTTCGAGGAGAACTGCAGCCTCTGCTCGATCGAGCGCTGCCGGCGTTTGTGCGGGGTGATGCTGCGTCTTTTGGAGCATCGCTCGGACTCTACGCAGACATCCTCTCCAAATTCGATCTCGAGATCGGTCCTGCACGCTCGGATCGCGACGCCATCGCCGCGTTTCCGGGAGTTCTTGGAGCGAAGGGCACCGGGGCGCTCCAATCTGATGCGCTGATTGCGGTCGTTGATCCCACGCGCCTGGATATCGAGGCCTTTCGAGCCTTCCTGGCCGGGCGCGATCTCCGCCTCTGGTGTGAGCAGCTCGACCTGCAGTCAGGGCTGGAGGCCATCGGATGAAAACGATCGTCCGGGTCCGAGCGCCATCGAATATTGCCGTCATCAAGTACATGGGAAAATCCGATACTTCGGTCAACCTTCCCGCCAATTCGAGCCTGTCTCTGACGCTCGACGCACTCTGCACGATGACGGAAATCGAGCACTCTCCGGCTTCCGGCTTCCAGCTGGAGTGGACGGGGGTCTCCGAAATGGGCGGGCGCTCCCTTCGTCCGCTCGCTCTTCAGGAGAAGGATCGTCCGAAGATGGAGCGGCACTTTCGGCGTGTGCTCGAGCATTTCGGCGCACCGCTCGCTGGACGCTGGCAGGTCCGCACGGGCAATGCCTTTCCTGCAGGTGCAGGAATCGCATCGAGCGCCTCGGGATTTGCAGCCCTGACCCTCGCGATCGCCGCGGTGATTGGAAAGCAGCAGACTCCGCGCTCCGAACTGGCGGCTCTGTCGCGACAGGGCTCTGGCAGCTCCTGCCGGTCGTTCGAAGGCCCTTGGGTGCAGTGGGATCACGAAAACGCGGCCTCGGTGGAGTGGAGCCTTGGTCCGCTCACAGATCTCGTGATTTTGATCGAAGAATCCGAAAAAGCCGTCGGATCGAGCGAGGCGCATCAGCGCGTGCGTACTTCGCCGAATTGGAGCGGACGCGTGGAGCGTGCGAAATCGAGGCTTGCCCGGATCCGGTCGAGCCTCGTCGAAGGCGACTGGAAGTCTTTCTCCAGCACGTGCTGGGATGAAGCCATGGACATGCATGAGCTCTTCCATACTTCTGAGCCGTCGTTCTCCTACTGGAAACCACAGACCCGCGAGGTGCTCGCCTGGCTCGAGTCCATTGGCGCGCATCGTGGCGACGTGAAAATCGGCGTCACGCTCGATGCTGGACCGAACGTGCATCTCCTGATTCCGCAGCGTGACGAGGCTTTCTGGCTCGACAAGCTCGAGGAGCATTTTCCTGCAAATGCGGTAATGGTCGATCGGCAGGGGGCCGGTGCCGAGGTTTTGTTTCGGAGGGAGCTTCCGGCATGAGGCAGGGTGAGTGGCAAAACTTCGAAATTCGGGTGCCCGGAAAATGGGTGCTCTCCGGCGAACATTCGGTGCTGCGTGGAGCGACGGCAGTGGCGTTTCCGCATCCCGAGTTCCAGCTCCTCCTTCGGTTCGAGCCCTCCGGCGAACGCGCATCCCCTGAAGGGGCCGGCCTTGAGATCCAGCCGGAGTGGGCCCGCTCCGTCATCCTGGATCTGCTGCAGATGGTTCGCGATGAGCAGAACTCGCGAGGCCGTGAGTTCCATTTTCCGGCAGGTCGGCTCGTCATGGAAAGCACGGTTCCGTCGGGAGCCGGGCTGGGTTCTTCGGCAGCGCTCTGTGTTGCAGTGGCGCGCTGGCTCTCGGGCCCGCTCGGAGTGCCGGATGCCGGCATTCTGGAGTTTGCCACGAATCTCGAGCATCGATTCCATGGAAAGAGCAGCGGAATGGATGTGGCGGTCTGCGCAGTAGAGAGGCCGATCAGCTTTGTTCGCGGTCGCGGGCCGACGTTCCTTCAGATCGAGCGGTTTCCGAAATTTACTTTCCATGACACCGGCTTTCGCGCCTCGACGAGCGAATGCATCCGTAGAGTCGAGCACCTTCGCGAGGAAGATGCGGTTTCGGCCATCCGTGCCGACGAGCTCATGGGTCGTGCGTCGCGCCTGATCCTGGAAGGACTGCCCCTTTACGACGGCGTCGCCGAGGGAGGCGACCATTCAGCAGCCCTGAGGCGGGTGGCCGAAGGCATGAAATCCGCCCATGAGGCGTTCCTGATCTGGTCGCTCGTGCCGGGCAAAGTTCAGCGTGAAATCGAGGACTTGTATCGCGAGGGCGCCCTGGCCGTGAAACTGACGGGAGCCGGAGGCGGAGGCTTTCTCGTTGCGCTTTGGTCCTGAGACATCTACATCCTAGTCTCGTTTTTCGAATCCGTTCGAAAAAATTCCACGACGAGAGGAGGTGAATATCATGCCCGGTATCAATATCCGTGAAGGCGACTCGTTCGAAGCCGCCCTCAAGAAGTTCAAGAAGCAGTGCGAGAAGGCCGGCATCCTCTCTGAAGTTCGCAAGCGCGAGGCTTACGAGAAGCCCTCCGTCAAGCGCAAGCGCAAGTCGATCGCCGCCAAGAAGCGCGGTGTGAAGAAGCCCCGTCGTTCGAGCTTCTAATCGATTTCGAGTTCTTTTATGAAGCGAAGGCACGGTGGAGAAATCCCCTGCCTTCGCTTTTTTACTTTTGAGGAGAGTCTCATGCCCACGATCAAGGAAAGCCTGCAAGAAGTCCTGAAGACGGCCATGAAAGGCGGCGACAAGGCCACGGTAGCCTACGCCCGGAACCTTCATGCGGCGATTCGCAAGCGCGAGATCGACGATCGCGTGGATCTCGATGATGTCGGCGTGGTGAAGATCATCATGTCTTCGGCCAAGCAGCGCCAGGATTCGATTGAGCAGTTCCAGCAGGGCGGTCGCGAGGATCTCGTCGCCAATGAGCAGGCGGAGCTGAACTTCCTGAAGTCGTTTCTTCCGGAGCAGATGGGCGAGGCGGAAATCCGCAAGATCGTCGAGGCTGCCGTCGCGCAGTCCGGTGCCACCTCCGCCAAGGACATGGGCGCCGTCATGAAAATTCTCATACCTCAGGTGCAGGGCAAGGCCGATGGCAAGCTCGTCAACCAGATCGTCCGCGAGAAGCTCGGCGGTTAACGTCGGGGGCGCTCGCGCCGCAGTTTTGCCGGGGTACGAAAAGGACGAGGGGCAGTGGCAAGAATTTCGGATTCGGCTCTTCAGGGCTTCAAGCAGGAACTGAAGAACCGCCTTAGCATCGTGGACGTGGTGGGAGAGCATGTGGTGCTCCGCAAGGCGGGCGCAAACCATAGCGGCCTCTGCCCATTCCATTCCGAACGATCTCCGTCCTTCAGTGTCAATGAGCAGAAGGGCATGTTCCACTGCTTCGGCTGCAAAAAGGGCGGCGACATGATCTCCTTCGTGATGGAGATCCACGGCATCGATTTCAAGGAAGCGCTCGAGGAGCTCGCCGAACGGGCCAAGGTGCGCCTTCCCCAGGAACTCACGAACTATGGTTCGAAGGATGATCCTGAGCGGGCGAAGATGCGTGAGGAGGAGCGCGAGAAGCTCCAGACGGCCCTTCGGCTCAACCGTTTTGCAGCTGCATTTTACCGCGAACGTCTCGCACAGATGCCAGAGGCGCAGGCCTACTTTCAAAAGCGCGGAATCGATTCGCTGGCGACCCAGGGGCTGGGGAGAAATTTTTATCTCGGCGCCGCTCCGACCGGCTGGGATGCGCTCGCCAAGCACCTCGACAAGGGCAAGGCGCCGCTGCCACTGGCGCAGGAGCTGGGCCTCATTCGTGCCTCGCAGCGTGGAATGGGGCAGTTCGATCTGTTTCGGGGTCGCGCCATGTTTCCGATCATCGACATGAAGGGCAAGGTCGTCGCGTTCGGTGGTCGCACGATTCCGGAGCTCGCACCTCCGGTCGAAGAGGGGCAGAAGGATTCCGGCCCGAAATACCTGAACTCTTCCGAGTCGTTCGTTTTTCGGAAGAGCAAGGTGGCCTACGGCCTCTTTCAGGCACAGAAGCACATTCGCGAGCAGGATGAGATCATCCTGGTGGAAGGGTACTTCGACGTCCTTGGTCTGCATGCTGGCGGCTTTGAGAATGCCGTCGCCACCTGCGGAACCGCGCTCACGGTGGATCACCTGAACATCTTCAAGCGCCTTGGAAGTCGTGTCGTGCTCCTCTTCGATTCGGACCGCGCGGGCGAGGACGCCACGGATCGTGCGATGGAACTCGGGCTGCAGCAGGGATGGGTGCTGCATGGAGCTACCCTGCCGAAGGGTTCCGACCCGGACGAAATCATTTTTGATCGTCATTCCGGCAAGCCTCTTCCAGAAGGACGCGAGCAGATGCGGGCCATCCTCAAGGAGGCAAAGCCCCTCATTGATGTTCGTATCGCCGAAGCCGTTTCGGAAGCCTCCGGGGGGCCGGAGGCGCTGAGTCTGTCGATCAAGAAGGTCGGAGGGTGGCTGAAGCTGTTCGCCGATCCGATCGGTCGCGAGGTGCGCGTTCGCTCCAGCGCCCAGGCTCTCGGAATAGAGCCGCGACTGCTGCTGTCGTCCATGGGCGAGGTCGGCCGGAGTTCCGGAGGCGCGCCTTCCGTGGGCCGCCCGGCGCAGGCTCCGCGAGGTCCGGGTTCCGGCATGCCGTCACGGCCGCAAAAAAGCCTGCAATCGGCAGGTGGACCGGCCCGGCCCGGTTCACCCATTCTGACCAAGCGTGAGCAAATCGTGCTTCGGGGCCTGGCTTGGGGCAAGGAGTTCTCCGACTTGCTGGCCAAAAGCAGGGCCCAAATGCCACCAGGAATGGGATTGTGGGAACTTTTTGAACACCCGTCAGCCCGGCAGTGGGTGGAGCAGCTGGCCTCGGATCCGGCAAATCTGGCCCGCTTGCGGGAAGCTCCGGAGACCCTGATTTCAGGGATTGATTCCCGCCAAGTTCTGACAACTATTACGGAAGCTCTGGTTGCAGCCGAGCCCCTCCACACAGAGGAAGAGTTCCAGCGGGCGCTCCAGAATCAGCTCAGGCGGGCGTGGGTACGGTTTTCGCAGCACATCAAGAAGGCGCTCGCTGCTGCAGAAGCCAGCGAGGACGCGGAGTTACAGGCGAAATTGATGAAGGAAATCATTGACGTCCAGCGCAAAATACAGGAGTTTACGAGCTTCTATGAAGAAGCCGAATGACGGGTTTTCCACGGACAGCACCGGTGGTGCGTCCACTGCATCCGAGATCGAATCTCACTTGAGCAGCGAAGCCCAGGCGGCTCTGCTCAAGAACAAGGAGATCAAGAAGCTTCTCGAGTTCGGCCTTCAGCGCGGCTACCTCACTTATGAGGAAGTCAACGAGCTGCTGCCCCCGGACATCCTCATGGCTTCGAAGATCGATGAAGTCATGCATCTTCTCTCGGACAACGAGATCGAAGTGCTTGAGACCACCAAGCGTCCCAAGGAAGTCGAAGACGACGAAGATTCCGAAGATGTCGGACTCGGCGCGGCTCCTGCGGACGCTGAAGAGAAGGAAGAAGCTGCTGCGGCAGGCCCGGACTACGCGCGCGGCGCGGACCCGGTAAAGCTCTATCTCAAGAAGATGGGCAGCGTTTCGCTGCTCACGCGTGAAGGCGAAGTGGAAATCGCCAAGCGCATCGAAGAAGGCGAAATTGAAATCCTTCGCGCACTGCTGGCTTCGCGCCTTGGCACTCTGGCGATCGTCGAACTGGGCGAGCGCATGGAGAGCGGGCGCACGAAGGTGAAAGATGTCATCCGCGGTGTCGACGAGGAAATTTCCGCCGACGACGAAAAGGTCTACCTCGATCGCGTTCTTGCTGCGATCGCCAAGGTCAAGTCCCTCGTGGGATACCAGGAGAAGGCGGAGCCCAAGCTCGTTGGCGCTGAAGCCAAGAAAACTCCTGTGAAGGAGAAGGAACGTCTCCAACAGGAAATTCGCCGTCGTGAGCGCCAGGTCGAATCTGCGTTCGAGAACATCATGTTCAACCGCAAGACGATCAACCAGCTCTCCGCGAAGATCAAAGGCTTCTGGGCACGCGGCAAGGAACTGCTCGACGAGCGCAAGAAGAGCATGGACTACCTCGTGATCAAGAAGCCCGAAGAGCTTCAGTCCATCATCGCCGAGTTCAAGAAGGGTGGCGATGGAATCAAGGCTCTCTGCCGTACATACGACACCAATGAGCAGAAGCTCGGCCAAATCGTCCAGTTCGAGGAAGAAACCGATCGTAAGATCGAGAAGCTCGAAGAGGAAGCCGGCATTGAGATCTCGGAGCTTCGCCGCATCCACGACACGCTGACGGTCGGCGAGCGCAAGGCGGACCAGGCCAAGAGCGAGCTCGTCGAAGCCAATTTGCGCCTCGTGGTCTCGATCGCCAAGAAGTACACGAACCGTGGTCTCCAGTTCCTCGACCTGATCCAGGAAGGCAACATCGGCCTGATGAAGGCCGTGGACAAGTTCGAGTACCGTCGTGGTTACAAGTTCTCGACCTATGCCACGTGGTGGATTCGTCAGGCGATTACTCGCGCGATTGCCGACCAGGCTCGTACGATTCGTATTCCGGTCCACATGATCGAGACGATCAACAAGCTGATCCGGACCTCGCGCCTTCTCATCCAGCAGCTCGGTCGCGAGCCGACGCCGGAAGAGATTGCCGTGAAGATGGAGCTGCCGGTGGACAAGGTCCGCAAGGTGCTCAAGATCGCCAAGGAGCCGATCTCCCTCGAAACGCCGATCGGTGAAGAGGAAGATTCTTATTTGGGCGATTTCATCGAGGACAAGAAGATCATCAATCCGGCCGAAGCCGTCATCAACATCAACCTCTCCGAGCAGACCCGCAAGGTCCTCGCCACGCTCACGCCGCGTGAAGAGAAGGTGCTGCGCATGCGCTTCGGCATCGGTGAAAAGTCCGACCACACCCTCGAGGAAGTGGGCCAGGACTTCTTCGTCACCCGTGAGCGTATCCGCCAGATCGAAGCCAAGGCGCTTCGCAAGCTGCGCCATCCGTCGCGCGCAAAGCTCCTCAAGGCTTTCGTGGACGGTGGAAGCACCGGCGGTGGCAACGGATACTGATTGTTTCCGGAAGTCTCGGGCCCATAGCTCAGCTGGTTAGAGCTGGCGGCTCATAACCGCTTGGTCGGGGGTTCGAGTCCCTCTGGGCCCACCAAAGTTCGAAGCCCCCGTCACTCCAGGAGTGGCGGGGGCTTCTGCTTTCAGGGTTCGGCGCCTTCATCGCCACATGCCGCCACCCGGTTCGTCAAGAACCTGCCGGATCGTTCGTAAAAGCGAATGACCGGATTTTGACGTGATTCTTGGCACTTTCTTTTTCGTTCTCGCGTTCAGTCCGGGTGCTACTCTGTCGACTGTATCTTCAACAGATAAACCACTTATTCGGAGCCTCCTGGCGATGAACCTGAACTTTAAAAATCGAATCCTTCTGACTGTAGCGGCCTCGTGCCTGATCTGCACCGTGGCTGCCGTCTTCGTCTCTCGCACCCGGATAGCCAACAACGGCGAAAACGCACTGGTCGAGAAATCGCGGGCAATTCTGTCCCGTCTCGAAGTGGGTCGCGACTATGTGGCAGACATGGGAATGCTGGAGGTGATCGTCGACGAGACGGTGAAGAAGTTTCCGTCTGGCCAGCTTCCGGATGATCAAAAGCTCAAGATCCTCAAGACTGTTCCCGTCTTCGCCGCATTCAAGCTGGGTGCCGTTGCGGCGGAAAAGGACAATTACCGATTCCGCGTGGCATCGGATGCTCCTCGTCGCGAAGAGAACAAGGCCACTCCCGAAGAAGTGGAAATGATCGAGAAGTTCAAGGCAGACACCAAGCTGCCCGAGATCACCGAGATTACATCGGACAATAAGTTCATCAAGGTCACCCGTCCTGTGCGGATCAGCGAAAAACAGGGATGCCTGGTCTGCCACGGTCACCCCTCAACAAGTCCGTGGGGCAACGGAAAGGACATCCTCGGCTATCGAATGGAGAACATGAAGGATGGCGACCTGCGTGCCATTTTCACGGTCATCTCCAGCCTCGAACCCGTTCATGAAACGACCCGCGCGGCCACGAACAACATCGTCATCTGGGGTATGGGTTTCACCTTGTTTGCGCTGTTCATCGGCTTCCTGATCATTCGATATCCCATTGGCCAGCTGGGTGACGTCGCCCACAGCCTGGCGGGTGCCGGATCCGAGCTGGGAACGGCCAGCGGACAAATCTCGAGCGTGAGCCAGTCGCTCTCGTCCGGATCTACCGAGTCTGCTGCCTCGCTTGAGGAAACCGTCGCCTCGATCGAGGAGCTCAGCAGCATGGTGGCCCGCAACGCGGACAATGCAAAGGAGGCGTCGTCGCTTTCCGCGGATTGTCGCAGCTCGGCGGAGCGCGGCGAAGCCGAGATCCGCGAGCTGATCCAGGCCATTTCTGAAATTTCCAAGGGATCAAAGAAGATCGAGGAGATCATCAAGGTCATCGATGACATCGCTTTCCAGACCAACCTGCTGGCACTCAATGCTGCCGTCGAGGCTGCACGAGCGGGCGAACAGGGTCGCGGCTTTGCCGTCGTCGCGGAGGCCGTCCGTAACCTGGCCCAGCGAAGTGCCTCTGCCGCAAAGGATATCACCGGACTCATTCAGGACAGCGTTGAGAAGGTTCAGCGCGGCTCGTCTCTAGCATCCAGCAGTGGAACCGTGCTGAATGAGATCGTCTCATCCGTGAAGAAGGTGGCAGACATCAACGCGGAGATTGCATCGGCAAGTGCAGAGCAGTCTGCCGGCATCACGCAGATCAGCAAGGCGATGTTGCAGCTCGACCAGACGACTCAGCAAAATGCGGCAGCTTCGGAGGAGGCGGCAGCTTCCGCCGAGGAAATGGCCGCACAGGCTCGTGCCCTGCTGAAGCTCGTCGAGGACCTGACTGCGGTAATCCAGGGTGGACACGCGGATCTGAGCCAGTTGAGCAATGGTCGAGACTCCGGACCGAGCAAGCGAGGTGGGGGCCGAAGCGCCTCGGCACCTCCTCATTTCAGCGGCAAGGCCGCAGGAGCGCTCGATCGTCAGGAGCCATTCCCGGAATCCGCGCTGCTCGGCGATGATCACTCCAGCAAAGGATTGAGTAGCGCGAGCGATATCCGCAAGGAGTTCTGACCTCCTGCCTGAAAAAACGAGGCCGGGGTGGCTCAGGCCGCTCCGGCCTTTTTTCTTTGGAGCAGGGCCACGACCTCTTCATCCTCGACGGCAGAAAAGTCTTCATACCAGCTTCCCACCGCACCAAGATCGTCGATGCGTTCGAGAGCGATCACCTGGTCATAAAGCACGCCGGGCCTCTCCAGTGCCTCGGCGGAATCCGCTGCTGCCACCGGAATCGCGAGGGCGATCTCAGGAACTCCCATTCTTCTCAGGTACCGGGCTGCGGCTTCCGCAGTGATTCCAGTGGCCAGGCCATCATCAATCACCAGGACGGATCTCGGAATTCGGCTCCAGTCGAGCCGGCCTCCTCGATATTTAAGGATCTTTTCCTCCGCTTCCCTGCGCTTCTGATCAGAAGTCTCGAGAAGGTCCTCGGGTTTGAGGTGCAGGGCCTTCATGGTTTCGTGTGAGAAGATCGGCACGCCATCCTCGGCCAAGGCCCCCACTCCGAACTCCTCGTTTTCGGGCGCACCGATCTTGCGCACGACGAGGGGCTCGAGTCGGACGCTCAGCCTTCGGGCAACCGGCTCGGCTACCGCCACTCCGCCTCGTACCAAGCCAAAAATCCTTCCGGGCGGCCGACGCGCCCACCCCAATCCCACGAGGTGCGCTGCAAGGGCCTCTCCGGCCTGTTTTCGATCCTGAAAAAGCCAGTACATGGACCCCTTCTGAGGCAAGCGGGATGCCCGGAGATTGACTGAAGCCTTCGACTAAGGTCTATTTTTGAGCCATGCCGGCGACCATTGCCCAGAATCATGGCCCTGTGGGCCTCCAGCAGATCCGTGAAGACGGCTGCCTCACGTATATCGTCTGGGATAAAACCACGCACGATGCCGTGGTGGTGGATCCGTCTGCAGCGGCTCTTGCCGAAGTTCGCGAAGTACTCCAGGAGCATGGGCTGAAGTTGGTGGCCATCGTCGAGACGCATACTCACGCAGACCACCCGTCAGGCAGTCATTCCCTGCGCGAGGAAACCGGAGCCAAGGTGCTCATGGGGCGAGGCACGAGAAGCGCCCGGGCTGATCGCCTGGTGTCGACCGGAGAAGTCGTCGCTTTTGGATCGCAGGAACTTCGGGTGGTGGAGACTCCCGGGCACACTCCCGACAGCATCTGCCTGCTCTACGGCGACAGTGAGCGGCCCATTTGCGCAATGACCGGCGATACGCTCATGATCGGTTCGACGGGCCGCACTGATTTTCCGTCGGCCGATCCCGCAGCGCTGTTCCACAGCCTGCGCGTTCTCGACGACCAGCTCCTTCCTGCCACTCGGATTCTTCCTGCCCACGATTACAGTGATCTGCTCTTTTCGCTCTGGGGTGTCGAGCGCGAGAGGAATGAGCAGGTTCGCATTTCCGACATATCAACCTTCGTGGCCATGAAGCGCGAGGAGTCAC
>CAMAQA010000074.1 GCA_945860415.1 Bacteriovorax stolpii | reverse complement strand
TGGCGCTTCTCGAGATTATCGGTTCGATCGGTCCAGGTGCATTTGCACCTAACGCATCGATATTGCGTCACTTTCGTTTTGTCGGATTGTCTCCAGTAGGAGGCATTGCGGCCTCCCGGTCTTCCACAGCGCGGGCATTTTGGATTCATGCGCTCGGATAAAGCAAACCCAGCGCCGAAACGAAGAGTTAGAGCTTGGGGGGCATAGGCGTCGGGACCAGTTCAAGAAAAAAAGGGGCTGCTTTCGCAGCCCCCTCTTCGAAGACCCTTTTTGATGACTGAATCGCGGATCAGTACGCCATGCCCACACTCAGCATGAAGCCGTTGAGGCTCACTCCAGCCGTATTTCCGCCAAGCGAGGCCGAGTGGTTCGTAAAGGCACTACGAATTCGCCATGTCTTGGCGTTGCCGGTTCCCACGCGAAGGTCGACGCCTGCACCAATCTCATAACCAAAGCTCAGTGACTGGGTGTAGGCGTCTGAGACGTTCATCATGTACCAGCCTGCGATGCCCGAGGCCCCGATGAACGGCATCACCCGACCATCACGGAACGGATAAACGTAAAATCCTGGAAGAAATGATGCACCGTACATCGTGTAGGCATCTGAGGCGCTGCTACTGGTGATCGGCGAGCTGCCGCTGGCGTATTCAAATTGCGCAGCTGCGTGGATGCGCACCAGGTTTCGGCGATTCTCCGCACGAAAGTTGAGCACATACGCACTGGACCCCTGAAGGTTGCCCTGCGCGCCGGTGGCCGTGTTCGGGCCGTTGAAAAACTTGTACCCCAGCTCCAGTGCCGGATTGGCCGCCTGACCGCTAGCCAGCGCAGGAAAGGCCGAGAGAATCATCAGTGCCCCAGAGCCCAAAACCTGGAGAGAATGCCTGCCAAACCGGGTCATCAAGAAATTGGTCTTCATGACTTCCAGATCGGATGCGGCGCGTTCGATCTCAAGAACTATTTTCTCAAGCTTTGGTCGTAACTCCGCCCAGCGCACGAACCCGGGCCATCCCGGGAATTCCGAGGAGTTCGGCAATACGAAGAGGCGTCAATCCATTGACGCGAGTGCCTGCAAAGTACTCGGCAACCAGCTCGCGAGCCTGGGGGTGCTCGTTCCAGTGCGAAAAGACGGCCCGGCTGAGGTGTCGAGCCACTCGCGATCGTGAAAAGCAGAGGTGATACAGGAACAGATTCATCAGGTTGATGTGATGAAAATAACGCCGCGACGAGGCGTGGTGTCTTCTGGCCACCCGCCTCAGCTCATCGGCTGAAAACCTCCTGCTTGACTGCGTTTGCCTGAAAAGCAGCGGAATCTCCTCGACGAGTCGCTCGACATGCTCGAGCGCAAAGGCCATTCCCTGACCCCCGAGCGGAGTAGTGACCGCGACGGCATCGCCTACGAGCAGGAAGCGCCCCCTTCCCACGGGCCCCATCCAGGCCGTGTTCGCGGGAGCGCCGGCGAGACTGCCGACCTCGGCGTTCTGCCCGAGATGCCGCGCCACCTGTGAATCCATGGTGCTGGAAATTCGCTCACGCCAGCCCTGTTTTCCAGCGCTGGCGTCCTGGGTATTCCAGTAGAGGCGCTGTCTTCCGCCGGAGAGTTGGAAAAACGAGAAAGTTCCTTCTCCTGCAGTACGAATCACTTCATAGCGGTGCGGAAGCCTGGCATCGGTTTCAAAATCGACTCCCACCAGAAACTCAGGTTCGGCACCCACGACTGGCCTTCCGGTTGCCGCCGCCCGGGGACCCCCCATCCATCCACGGACCGTGCTGTTGCGTCCATCAGCCCCGACCACGAGCCGCGGCTGGATGCGCCTGCCCTGGGCGACCAATCGCGGACGATCGAGGGTGGTGGATTTCAGCTGAAGCTCGACGCCTTCAAGGAAATCGGCCCCCAGCTCCTTTCGCGCGATCGCTCTCAGGCGAGTGGCCAGTGCATGCTGGGAAATGGAAACGCCGTGGCTGCCCTTCGGGTATCGCACCAGGACGTCGGAAAGAGTTCCAGCGGCATCAGGGGAACCGGCAAGAAACGAAACCGCCTTGGAAAACAGGCTTCCGGAAGCAAGATCGCGAAACCGAAGCTCGCGAATCGCGGTGGCCTCTCGTGCCTCGAGAGCGGACTCGATCACGCTTCCGAGGCCGAGGTGTTGCAGCCGGTGAACGGCGATGGGTTGAAGGTACTCGCCCTTGAAGCGTTCGCGCACCTGCGCATCGC
Organism: Bacteriovorax stolpii; assembly: GCA_945860415.1. GTDB lineage: Bacteria > Bdellovibrionota > UBA1018 > UBA1018 > UBA1018 > CAIOHW01. The sequence goes on along the minus strand of CAMAQA010000074.1, from coordinate 9,175 downwards.
GCTCGACAAGCACAACTGAAAGGCCACGCCGGTGGAGCGCGATGGCCATCGCTGTTCCGGAGATTCCTGCGCCTACGATCAGGACGTCGGGCTTCAGATCCATCCTGGACCCCCTTGCCGCTTCAGTTTAGGCAACTCGCCCTTGAATTTCCAGTCCCCCCTCTGCGAGGCTCTTCCGCAATGACTGACTGGAATCATCTGCGTCATGCACTCGACCACGCCCGCGCGGCCGCACTGAACCTGCGGCGCGGCGGCACCTTCTGGGAAGGCGAGCTCGAGCTGAATGCCGCACCCAGCGCACAGTTCGTCCTGCTCGGATCACTCCTGACGGATGGAGCACGATGGCTGACTGCGGACCGCGCACGCGGCGCAGGTCGATACATCCTGCGGACGATGAACGATGACGGAAGCCTGAGTTCCTACGCAGGGCGCCCCGGCCATCGATCATTGACCCTCGAAGCAGCGATTGCTCTTCGACTCATCGAGCTGAAGTTCGGATGGGCGGATGAGGGCGAGCGCGCGTGCGGCGCGCAGGGCCTCGAGCGGATGAAGCGCTTTCTCGGCGATTCGATGATGCAGCAGCCACAGCAGGCGCTATTTCGGTCGACGGAAGTATTTCTCGGCCTGCTCGGGCTTCTTCCGTGGGAGCGGATTCCGAAGCTGCCGCTCGAGCTGCTGCTGGCTCCGGATCGTGCCGGCATGGAGCTGACCGCCTACTGGATTCGGACCGTCTCGATTCCGATGGCATTGCTCGGGTCGCTCTCGGCTCGGTCGATCGCCGCCCACCTGCCCGTCGAGGCCGAGGCGCTGCGCGCGGAGTTTTCGGAGTTTCTCGGTCCGGAGCAATCTCCAGGTATTTTTCGCGGACTTCTGCGACGCCTCGGAGGCCTTGCAGGAGAGCTTCCTCGCCTCGATCTTCTTCGCGGGAAGGCCGAGGATCGGATCGCGTCGTTCACCGAGTCGAATGGCGACATCGGAGGAAATCCGTACGCCGCATTCTTCTGCGCGCTGTACTGGGACCGGCTCGACGCGCCGACCGCGTGGCAACAGGTGCGCAGGCAGCGCGCCCTCGACGCCCTGATGGATTACGCCGTGACGGAGCCCGGGCAGAACGACGGGCCCGCGCCCGCGCAGAAACCAGACGGGCCCGCGCCCGTCCAGAAACAGGAATGGCGCCTGCAGACGAACCTGAGCACGATCTGGGACACGGCTTTTTTCTGCACCACGTTCGAGAGCGCAACGCCGGAGCTCGATGCGACGGTGCGATGGCTGGCAGAACAGCAGATCCGCGACGTTCGCGGCGACTGGAGCAGGAATATTTCCGCAGAGCCGGCAGGATTCAGCTTCGGACGCGGGCATGACCACTACCCGGTCACCGACTGCACGGCCCTGGCACTGCTTGCCCTGCACCGCCATCGCGGCGAGCGATTCCTCTCCGACCCGCAGGCGCTTTCGGGCGCGCGATTTCTTCTCGGCTTCCAGGCCGCCGACGGCGGATTTGCTCCATACGAAAAGCCGAGGCTTTCGAATCCTGCGTTCTGGAATCGCCTCATTCCGTTCCAGGACATTCCCACTGAAATTTTCGATCGAACGAAAGCCGACGTTTCGGCAAAAGTCGTCGAGGCGCTGGCGCTCTTCCGTCAATCACCACTCAGGAATGATGTCGACGAAGCCCTCGTCCGCGCGCGCCAGTTTCTGCTCGCCGCTCGTGAGGAGGACGGAACCTGGATCGGCAACTACGGCGTCCGGAAGATCTACGGCACGACCTTCAGCGTCCGAGGCCTGCGCGCCATCGATCGACGCCCGAAACGAGAATGGGCCGCTCCGGCCATCGAGTTCTACCTCAAGATCCAGAACCCGGATGGCGGTTGGGGAGAGCAGGAAGACGGTAGCCTCTGCGACTCCAGCACCGTCCAGACCGCGTGGGCGCTGCTCGGGCTTCTGGCCTGCGTGAAGAGCTCCGATCGAGATTCACGGGCGGCGCGATCGATCGAGCAAGGGCTTCAGTTTTTGCTGGCCCGGCAGCAGAGCACGGGCCTCTGGGACGAGCCGCGCCACCTGGGCATCGTCTTTCCGGGTACGGTGAACTTTCGCTACGAGTTTTATCCCGCCTACTTTCCGATGATGGCCCTCGACGAGGCGCTGCGAACGTTCAGCGCTTCCGCGTCCAGCCCTTCTGTCCCGGAGGAGTCGCAAATCGAGGAAGGATGAATCGGCGCACCAGCCCCGGAAAGAGCCGGTTCAGGAGCACGAGCACCTTTCCGTGGCGAGTGACGATGCGCTCGGACTCGCGCGCCTCGAAGGCGTCGGCAATTTCGCGTGCGGCCGCTTCGACAGGAACCACGAGCCATTCCGGTACCGGGTCTCGAGCATCCGGATGATGTCGCCCTTCATTGTCGACCTGTCGAATCTCGCTGGCGACAAAGCCCGGGCTGATGAGCGTGACTCCGACTCCGTGGCGCTGCCACTCCACGCGAAGGGCCTCGGCAAAGGCTCGCACGGCAAACTTGCTCATCGCATACGGGCTTCCGCCCGGAAGCGAAACATGTCCGAGGACACTTGAGGTGACCGCAAAGAGTCCTTGAGAACGCTTCAGCTCCGGAAACGCGCCGCGTGCCACGCGAAGCGCGCCGTAGACATTCGTCTCGAACTGCCGACGATAATCGTCGATCGAGAGCTGGTCGAACTCGGCAGAAACACCGAAGCCCGCATTGGCGAAAGCCAGGTCCAGGCAGCCCCAGCGCGAAATGATCTCAGCCACAGCGCGCTCGCAGTCACCGTCGCGCGTCACGTCGCAGGCCACCGAGATCGCGCGGGCGGTGCCACCCAGTTCGCGCACCAGTGCATCCAGCCTATTCGCGCGCCTGGCCGATAGTGCCACTCGCCCGCCGCGCCTCACCCACTCGCGAGCGACTGCCGCACCGATTCCGCTCGAAGCTCCGGCAATCCAGAGCACGGCACCGGTCTTCACGCTTGTCTTCACGACGACTTTCTCCGGAAGATTCCGATCCATTCCATTCCGGGGCGACGGTCCGACTCTGGAAAGCGCGTGGGCTGCAGCAACACGCACTCAAAATGCGGAGAAAGATCGCGAACAACCGACTCGCGTGTGCTCGCAAACGGAGGCCCCGACCCTCGGTCGCTCATCGAGAGCTCCGGAAGCGCTGCAGCCCGTGAAGGCTCCAGCACAAAAAAATTGCCAAAGAGCACTCCACCGGGCCTGACCCACTGGGCGGCGCGCTCGGCGTACGCTCCGCGCATCGAAGGGTCGATCGCGCAGAAAAACGTGTGCTCGGCAAGGGCATCGACCGTCCGTGGTGGCACTTCGAAAAAATTTCCGGCGACTGGAGTGATCTCAGACTCGACTGACGTCGCGATGGCACGATCGCGGAGCCCGGCGATGGCATGCGGAGACCAGTCGATGGCCGTCACGCGGAAACCCCGCCGTGCCAGCTCGATGGCATCGCTGCCCGTGCCGCAGCCGGGAATCACGACCGAAGACCCGTGCGGAAGCGGGATTCCAGCTGCCGAGAGCGCCTCCTGTGCTTCAAAGAGTGCCGACGAGGCATGCCCGAGTTCCCAGGGAGTATCGGAATGTTCAAACCGCCCCTGCCAGTAGCCCTGCTGCGCCCATTCCTGAATCTTTTCTCGAGACATGACCGGATTAAACAAACGTTTGACCAACAGTTCAAGGCCTTTTAACCTGCAGGAATGCAGCCCGCACACTCATCGCGGATCGCCACGCGATCCGGTCGCGATACGCGCCAGGCGCTCCTCGACGCCGCCACTCGACTCTTTGCACAGCGAGGGTTCGACGGCACATCGGTGCGCGAGATTGCCGAAGCCGCGCACGTGAACCTCGCGATGGTGAGCTATCACTTTTCCGGAAAAGAGGGCCTCTATGCGGCCTGCATCGAGCCCTATGGACGGAGCGAGCTCGAAGTGGCCCGCCAGCTCCTCACCTTGGAAAACGCCCGGCAGGGCACCGAAAGATTTCGCGAAACACTGCTCGAGTTCTGCGTCGCCCAGGCCGACCTTCGGATGCTCCAGCCTGACGTCACGCTCATCGTGAGCCGCGAGTCCGACGGCGGCGTGCCGATTGCCGGAAAACTTTTCCGCGACTTGTTCCTGCAGACCGTGAACCTGATCCGCGGATTTTTCGAAGAAGGCATTCGCTCCGGCATCCTCCAGTCCGGAATGGAACCGCTCCACGCGGCCGGGCTCCTCTACGGCGCCATGACCCAGATCCTGAGAAGCTCCAAGCTCGCTGCAAAATTCTATCAAAAAGACCTGACCGATCCGACGTTCCGGAGAAAGCTCTTCGCCGACTGGCTCGACATGCTTTGGAGCGGCATCCGCTCCGAGACGACTTCGACTTCGAAACGTTCACCGCATCGAAAGCCCGTTCGCATTCGAAAGAGAGACACCCGATGAGATCCGCAGCCCCATTTCTCTCCGTGATGATGACTCTGGCCGCGCCAGTGGCCTCGGCGAGCACGCCTCCCCTCTCACTCGGCGACTACCTGGCACAGGTTCGCCGTGGAAACGAGGGAGTCCGCTCCGCCGAAGAAACCAGCCAGGGTGCCCTGCTGCGATCACGCGAAGCAAGCCTGGTGTTTTCGCCCCAGCTCCATGCTGCAGGCCAGTTGCTCTCGGACGCCCGACCACAGCTCACTCCGTTTGCGCCACAAAAGACCGACGCCCAGGGCTTCCAGCTCGGCATCTCTCAGCAGTTTGCCTTCGGCGCCCAGGCCCGCCTCGGCTACCAGTTCCAGCACGTGAAGCTCGACGTCCTGCAGCCGCAGTTCTTCCTCAACACGGATTACTACGATGCGATTCCGTCATTCGAGCTTGCCGTTCCGCTGCTGAGAAACTTTGGTGCCAGCGAAGCCCGTGCGCAGCAGTCGCTGCTCGAGGCTTCGGCGCTGGCCACCCACTACGGCGAAGGGTTCCGCGCCCGGATGCTGCTGGTGGAGGCCGAGCTCGGCTATTGGCGACTGGCCCTGGGGCGCGAAGTCGTGCAAGTGCAGAACAAAACTTTGGACCGTACGCGCTTCCTGCGCGACTGGGCCCAGCGCCGGGTGAACCTGAACCTGGGCGACAGGAGCGACCTCCTTCAGGCAAGCGCGGCCTATCGCTTTCGCGAGCTCGAGCTGCAGGGCGCAACGAACGAAGAACGCTCGGCAGCCCAGAGCTTCAACAGCCTCCGCGGTGAGGAGCCGTCATCCGTCGTCGGCGCACTGGCCGACCTCTCGCTGGCAAGCCTCGACATTCCTGCCGAATGGAAATCGTCGGAAGTACCTCCACGCGAGCGTGAAGACCTCCTCGCAGCCAAGCAGGCCCAGCGCTTGAGCGCCGGGCAGGCCGAACAGACTTTCGAGCGCAATCGACCGAATGTTGAACTCTTCGGCCAGGCGCAGCTGAATGGGCGGGCCAACTCGGCTTCAGAAGCCATCTCGAGCGGCTGGTCCTTCGATCGCCGAACGGCGGCTGTCGGCGTCCGTCTCGTCAGCACCCTGAACTTCGGGGCAAAGTCCGACACTCAGGTGGGCGCTGAAAAGGAGCGCTCGGCGGCAAGCCTGGCTCTCGACCGCAAGCGCTTCGAGCAGCGGCAGGAGTTCATCGACCTCAAGGCCAGGCTCATGGAGGCGCAGTCACGACTGTCGCTCGCGCGCGAGCTCGAGAAGATCCAGGACGAAAAGCTCACGAACGAACGCGACCGCCTCCAGCGCGGCCGAAGCACGACCTTCCAGCTCATCCAGTTCGAAACCGACTTCTCCGCGGCCCAGCTCGCCCGCCTGCGTTCGCAGTTCGAAGTCATTCGCCTCGTCGCCCAGCTGAAAACCTTTGGAGCCCACCCATGAGCCTCGCCGACGTCTCCGTCAAACGCCCGATCTTCATCTCCTGCATCGTGCTGCTCATGATCCTCGTGGGCTGGCTCTCGATGAATCGCCTGCCGGTCGACATGTTTCCGAACATCACCTTTCCGGTAGTGGTCGTGAATACTCCCTACCCTGGCGCAGGTCCGGCGGAGATCGAAACGCTGGTCAGTAAACCCATCGAAGAAGAAGTGTCGACCCTCGGCGGCGTCAAGCGCGTGAGCTCGATCAACCGCGAGGGCCTCAGCACGGTCGTTGCGGAATTCACGCTCGAAACTGACGTCAAGTACGCAGAACAACAGATCCGCGACCGCGTCTCCGCGACCAAGCGCAAGCTGCCACCAGAAACCAAGGACTCGATCATTCGCCGCATCGATCCTGCCGAACAGCCCATCGCGATCGTGGCACTCCAGGCCGATCTTCCTGCGGCAAAGCTCTATGACCTGGCGAACGAAGTCATTCGCCCGAAATTCGAGCAGATCAACCAGGTAGGACTGGTCGAGGTTCTCGGTGGACGCAAGCGCGAGATCCAGGTCCAGCTCGACCGCAACCGGCTCAAGTCGTACGAAGTTCCGGCTGCACTCGTCGCCCAGCGCATCGCTGCAAGCGGCATGAACGTTCCTGCCGGCAGGGTGGACGAATCCTCGAAGCAGACCGTGTTCCGCACGCTCGGTGAGTTCAAGTCGGTCAAGGACGTCGAGAGCACGATCGTCAACTTCATCGGCAATGACGTGCCGGTCCGCGTGAAGGACCTTGGCACTGTCGTCGATACGCTCGAGGAGCAGAAATCGATCACGCTCGTGAACGGTCGGCCAGCACTGACATTGATGGTCTTTCGGCAGAGTGGAGCCAACACGATCCAGGTCGTGGATGAGGTCAAGAAGCGCCTCACCACGATCACTGCCGAGCTGGAGGGTTCCGAAGGCAGTCCGGCCCTCAGTCTTGCCAATGACGGCAGCAAGCCGATTCGCGCGAACGTGGCCGACGTGAAGGAATCGATCATCATCGGCATCATCCTCACGATCCTGGTCGTCTTTTTCTTTCTTGGAAACTTCCGCTCCACGCTCATCACGGGCCTTGCCCTTCCGAACTCGCTCATCGGTGCGTTCGTCCTGATGGCGGCAGCAGGATTTTCAGTGAACGTGATGACGCTTCTGGCCCTCTCGCTGACAGTCGGCCTGCTGATCGACGACGCCATCGTGGTCCGTGAGAACATCTTCCGCCATCTCGAAATGGGACGAAGCCCCGTCCAGGCGGCGCTCGAAGGCACCAAGGAGGTGAGCCTGGCGGTCATCGCAACGACCCTGACCGTCATTGCCGTCTTTGCTCCGATTGCGTTCCTCCAGGGAGTCGTGGGCCAGTTCTTCAAGGAGTTCGGGCTGACCGTCTGCTTCGCGATGCTCATCAGCCTTTTTGATGCACTCACGATCGCTCCGATGCTTTCGGCCTACCTCGCCAAGCGTGGCGAGAAGTACGAAAACCACGGTGCCGGAAGTAGCAGGACACGAAACCCGCTCCGGCGTGCGGTGCTGGCGTTTTCTCGGTTCCAGGACTGGCTCGAAGAGATCTACACGGACGTCATCCGCTGGACACTGAAGCATCCGATGAAGACGATCGTCTCGTCGGTGGTGATCTTTTTCGGAAGCCTTGCCCTGATGGGGGCCGTGCCGAAGACCTTCCTTCCCGCGCAGGATTTCGGCGAATTCATGGTGGGGCTCGACCTGCCGCCAGGAACTCCCCTGAACCGGATGGCGGAAGTGTCCGCACGGGTCGATGAAGTCATCCGGAAAAATCCGGAGGTGGCGATCTCGGTCCAGATCGTCGGCAGCCGCGAGGGCGAGTCGAACGTGGCCTCGTTCTATGTGGGAATGGTTCCGGCGTCCGCACGCAAGGTCAACACCACTGCGCTCAAGGCGCGGCTTCGCGAGCAGCTCCAGGAGTTTTCCTTCGCCAATCCAAAGGTCAAGGACGTCGACATGGTGGCCGCCGGGCAGCGTCCGTTCAACGTCAATATCGTGGGACAGGACCTTGCGCAGGTGGAGAAGTACGCTACCGCCCTTTTCGAGCGCCTGAAGGACCACCCCGCCCTGCTCGATCCGGACATCAGCTACCGTCCCGGAAAGCCCGAGTTCCAGGTCGTGCCGGACAAGGCCCGCATGGAGCGCCTCGGAATCTCCACGACCACTCTCGGCATGGAGCTTCGAACGCTCATCGAGGGCGCCACCCCCGCCGTCTTTCGTGAAGAAGGACGCGAGTATGATATTCGCGTGCGCCTGAAGGAAGATCAGCGGAATCTTCGCGAAGGATTCGCCCGGACGTACGTTCCGAACGTGAATTACTCGCTGGTTCGCCTTTCGGATGTCGCGAAGCCGGTCGAGACGCTCGGCCCCGCCGACATCCGTCGGCAGGATCGGGCACGCTACATTTCGGTTTCCGCCGACCTCAAGCCAGGCGGCGCCGGAATGGGCGCCGCCATGTCCGACATCACGAAATGGCTGACCACGGGCGAACTGAAGCTGCCCGAAGGAATGCGCTTCGTGTTCGTGGGCCAGGCTGAAAATTTCCAGGAGCTGACCTCCAGCATGGCCATGGCCGCGCTGCTGGGTATCGTGTTCATTTACTTCGTGCTCGCGTCGCTCTATGAGTCACCGATCACGCCGTTCACGATCATGCTCGTGCTGCCACTGGCGGCGAGTGGTGCGTTCATCGCACTTTTCGTCACTCAGTCGTCCTTCGACCTCTTCTCGATGATCGGAGCGATCATGCTGCTCGGAATCGCGACGAAAAATTCGATCTTGCTCGTCGACCGGGCGGTGCAGCTCGTGCATGAGGGAAAGAACTCGATGGATGCCATGATCGAGGCGGGACGCACCCGGCTGCGCCCGATCCTGATGACCACGCTTGCGCTCATCGCCGGAATGCTTCCGATCGCCATCGGCCTGAACGAGGCATCCAAGCAGCGCACCAGCATGGGCATTTCGATCATCGGCGGGCTGATCTCGTCGACGCTGCTGAGCCTGGTCGTGGTTCCGGCGGCGTTTTCGTACATCGAGCGGTTCCGGGTCTGGAGCGGAGAGCGGATCAGCGGGCTCTTTCACGGCCAACGTGAGAAATCGTAAGAATCGAGAATAACGAAATTTTTGCCCCTGTGTGAATCCAAAGGGACTCTGTCCTGCTAATTCCAAAGCGACTTTGTCCGTGTGACCTATCGGACTAGGCCGCCTTGAGGTTGAGGCGACGGGTACTGCCGATGTCATCGAGGCCCACTCGACGGCCTGAATAGAACGCCTCGGTGC
>CAMAQA010000073.1 GCA_945860415.1 Bacteriovorax stolpii | reverse complement strand
TGGGTGGTCCGCTCGGCGGGAGTGGCGGGCCTCTTCGTCGTGGCGATCGGCATCATCATGATCCTCGACTACTGGTACGTCATGGGCCAGATCTCCGAAAACAAGGAGCTGCGGGTCGAGAATCGCCAGCTGCGCCAGCAGGTGCAGGTTTTCGAGAACAAGATTTCGACGATCGAAGAGACGATGGAGCGGATCAAGACCTTCAGCACCCGCCTGAAGGTGATCACGAACATCGAGGACCGCAACAAGCTGATCGAGTCGCTCAACGAGAACCTTCCGGATGCGACGACCAACATCGAAACGAAGTTCGCGCTCCGGTCAGCCGGGGGCAGCGCGGCAAACCCCGAGGAACTCCGCCTGGCGAAGAACCAGGCCGACTGGGAGCTCCGCTTCAGCCAGATTTCACACCAGAGCTCGCTTCTCGAGCAGCAGCTCCACGACCAGTACGAGCTGCTTTCCGACCAGCGTGCCTTCCTCGACGCGACGCCGACCCGCAAGCCTGCCGTCGGCTATTTCACCTCGGGTTTTGGCGTCCGCAGATCGCCCTACGGCGGTCGCGAGAAGATGCATGAGGGCCTGGACATCGCCAACTACCCGGGCACGGCGATCCGGGCGCCTGCCGATGGCACCGTCACGTTCGCGGGCAGCAAGGCCGGATACGGACAGACCCTGATCATCGACCACGGCTATCGGCTCGAAACCTGGTACGCGCACAACCGCAAGATCCTGGTGCGAGTCGGACAGCGAGTGCGGCGTGGCGACGCCATCGCCCAGCTCGGAAACAGCGGCCGCAGCACGGGCCCCCACCTGCATTACGAGGTGCGTATTAATGGCACTCCCGTCGATCCGCTCTCGTACATTTTAGAAAACTGATTTATCGTTCCGGCATGGCCCTGCAGAACCTCGCCCGGAAGATCTTTGGCACCCAGAACGAGCGCGAGCTCAAATCCATCACGCCGATCGTCGAGAAGATCAACCAGCTTGAGCCTTCGATGAAGGCCCTGAGCGACGAGCAGCTCGCCGGCAAGACGGCCGAATTCAAGCAGCGCCTGACCAAGGGCGAATCCCTCGACTCACTCCTTCCAGAGGCTTTCGCCACGGTTCGAGAGGCGGCCTGGCGCGTGATCGGGCAGCGGCACTACGACGTCCAGCTCATCGGCGGAATCACCCTTCATCGCGGACGCATCGCAGAAATGCGCACCGGCGAAGGAAAGACGCTCGTCGCCACCCTGCCCTCGTATCTCAACGCACTCACGGGCAAGGGCGTTCACGTCATCACCGTCAACGATTACCTGGCCAGGCGCGACTCGTCCTGGATGGGACAGATTCATCGGTTTCTGGGACTCTCCACCGGCATCATCGTGCACGGCCTGAGCGATACCCAGCGCAAGCAAAACTACGCCTGCGACATCACCTACGGCACGAACAACGAGTTCGGCTTCGACTACCTGCGCGACAACATGAAATTCCGGCTCGAGGACTACGTCCAGCGCGAGCTGAACTTCTGCATCGTCGACGAAGTCGACTCCATCCTGATCGATGAGGCCCGCACTCCGCTGATCATCAGCGGCCCGACCGACCAGTCGACCGACCTGTATTACGAGATCGATCGCCAGATCCGCGCCGATGGCGGGCTGACCAAGGAAACCGATTACACCGTCGACGAAAAGTCCAAGACCGCAGCCCTCACCGACGTCGGTGTCGAGAAGATGGAAAAGCGCCTCGGCGTGCAGAACCTGTACGACCCGACGCACATCGAAGTCCTGCACCACGTGAACCAGGCCCTGCGCGCGCACGTGCTGTTCAAGTGCGATGTCGACTACGTCGTCCGCGACGGCGAAGTCATGATCGTCGATGAGTTCACGGGACGCCTCATGCCCGGACGCCGCTGGTCAGACGGACTTCACCAGGCCATCGAGGCCAAGGAAGGCGTGAAGATCGAGAACGAGAACCAGACGCTCGCGACGATCACCTTCCAGAACTACTTCCGCATGTACAACAAGCTCTCGGGAATGACCGGCACCGCCGACACCGAGGCGATGGAATTCAAGCAGATCTACAAGCTCGACGTGACCGTCATTCCCACCAACCGTCCGGCGGTACGTCGGGACGAGGCCGACGTCATCTTCAAGAATCTCCAGGGCAAGCTGAAGTCCATCGCCGAAGATATCCGCGAGAAGCAGAAGACTGGCCAACCGGTCCTTGTCGGAACGGTTTCCGTCGAGAAGTCCGAACTGCTTTCACATGTGCTGAAGACGGAAGGCATCCCGCACAAGGTACTGAACGCCAAGCAGCACGAGCGCGAAGCCGAAGTCGTCGCACAGGCCGGCCGCAAGGGCGCAGTGACGATCTCGACCAACATGGCCGGTCGCGGTACCGACATCCTGCTCGGAGGCGATCCAGAAAAACTCGCGCGCGCGCAGATGGGTCCACCTCCATCGCCCGCCAATCCTGCAGATGCCGAAGCCGTTGCCGAGTACGAAAAGGCCAGGGCGGAGTACGACCAGAAGCACGATGAAACGCTCGCCGCGCTCAAGGTCGAGTGCGAAGCCGAACGCGAAGAAGTGAAGAAGCTCGGCGGCTTGTACGTCCTCGGAACGGAACGCCACGAATCACGCCGCATCGACAACCAGCTTCGCGGTCGTTCCGGACGACAGGGCGACCCCGGCATGAGCCGCTTCTACCTCTGTCTCGAAGACGACCTCATGCGCATCTTCGGCGGCGTGAATATCGCGCGCTTCATGGAGGACGACCTGCCGATCGAGCACCGCTGGATCAACAAGGCCATCGAAAACGCGCAGAAAAAGGTCGAAGGCCACAACTACGATATCCGCAAGCACCTGCTCGAATACGACGATGTCATGAACCAGCAGCGCAAGGTCGTCTACGCCTGGCGTCTCGAAGTCCTGGCCCGGCACGGCCTCAAGGACATGGTCCAGTCGATGGTGGAGGAGCTCGCGGGAGTGATCGCCGAGGACTTCTTTCCCGGCGGCAAGCTCAAGAAGGTCAATGGCCAGCCGCAAATCGACATCAAGGAGCTGAACGATGCGATGGCCGTCATGTTCGCCATCCACACCCAGATCCGCGAAAGCGACATCAAGCCGTTTAGCGGAGCCGGGCTCAGGCAGCTCATCCAGCGGCTTGCTGACGAAGCTTACTCCACGAAGGAAAAGGCCCTGGGCGAAGAGACCATGCGCCAGATCGAGAAGATGGTGCTGCTGACGACCATCGACCACCTCTGGAAGGATCACCTGCTCGCCATGGACCACCTGCGCGAAGGCGTCGGGCTGCAGGGATACGGCCAGAAGGACCCGCTCATCGTCTACAAGAAGGAAGGCTTCCGCTTCTTCGAAATGATGATGAACCAGATCACCGGAGACGTCGTCCGCAAGCTCTTTGCCGTCCAGCTCGCCGAGCCGGAACTCTTCGAAGAGGAAGCACTCGAGGAAGATCTTCCCGAGATGCAGTACAATCTGACTGAGGATGGCGAACTGGTGCCTTCAAAGCCGCAGGAGCAGAACGCTCCTCGGCCCGGTCCTTCAGGCCTTCAGGCATCTCCTGGCATGCAGATGTCTCGAGGCGCCCTGCCTGCGGGAGGAGATCTCCTGGGGGCGTCTCCGGCGTTTGCCGGGGCTCCTGCAGGGATGTCACCTTCGCTGGGCGGTATCGACGCCGACAAGATCGGCAGGAACGACCCCTGCCCCTGCGGCTCGGGCAAAAAATACAAGAAATGCCACGGACAATAGTCCACACTGAGAGGGATGACCTCGGAAAAGTGGTTCGACTGGGACACTTCCGACAGCCCTGAGGCGGAGGCTTCCGCTCCTGCGGCGTCGCCTGAAGCTTCGTCCGATGCCGCAAATGCCGCTCCGGAAAGCAGCTCCGCGCTGCCGGATCTGGGCGATTTTCAGCCTCTGGAGTCCATGCCGACCGAGCCGACCGCGCAGCAGCCTGCGGAGTTCGCAGTACCAGTCCTTTCGGAATCTCTTCCGGAAGCCAACGACGAGCAGCGCGAGCCTCGGACCACGACGGCCCTGCAGCAGTTGAATGTTCAGGCGCCAGCACCGGCGCAGGTCGATGCAGCACGCCCGTTCCATCTTTGGATCACGGGAACACTCCGGAACCATGAGAAGGAACGCCTCGTCGAACTGCTGGCGCGTGAGAACTTCGGCATCCGCGAAGTGGATCTCGAGATCCAGTTCGATGCCGGAAGGATACTGCTGCCGCGGATCAGCGAATATGCCGTCGTTCTGGTGGCACAGTGTCTTCGAGGGGCCGCCGTCGACCTGAAGATGGAGCCCAGCGAGTGTGTCACGACGGAACCTTCGCGCGAAGGGCTTCACTCGCAGCTGGCTCCGGCCTCTCGGCAGTCCACGAATCACTCGCCCCATCCGGCGGAGGATCTTCCGGTCACCGATCAGGCCCGCTTCGCAGATCGAGGTGATCACGAAGCACTGGATGTGCTCATGGCCACCGGAATGATCCAGGAGCCGGAGTGGCGAGCCGAGACGAGCGATGCTTTTTCCGAAATGGTGGAATCACTCAAGCGCGAGCTCCGCTTCAAGGCCCACCTGAAAGGTGCCGACGGACTCGTCCATTACCAGGCAAAGGTCCTGAACAGTCCATGGATCACTGAATCGGAGTGCCGCATCCAGGTCACGGCCACGGCAGTGCGCTTTCGCAGCTGATCACGGCTGCAGGCGGATCCGTCCTTCGCGACAGGCCGACTCCAGCGCCCGGCTCAGCAGGTCCTCCTCCTCGCGCGACATCTGCACGAACGAAACTCCCATCCGCCTGGATGCACTTCCCAACCAGCGAACCTGGCAGATGAATTCCCTCGATTGAGACCCCAGCTCCAGCTCGAGTGGTGTCCTGAGGAAGGATGTCCGGAGAGAAAAAACCGTCCCGACCGGAGCCAGATGATCCGACTCGATCATCATGCCTTCAGTGGAAAGGTCCAGCAACCGGCCGCGCAAAAGCACGCACGACTGGCGATGGAAGAGGTCATTTTGGCGGAACTCCAGATCCATGGCGCTACCGAGGAGATACCGGGCGAACCGGCGACGCACGGAAGGATCCACGAACTCCTGCCCCTCATCGATGCCTCGCTTGAAGAACCCTTCTTCGGGCCGAGCCTTCAGGAAGTACCGGCAGCGCCTGACGTACTCCATCGCGACGGCATCCTGGGGATAGAGTCCCAGGCAGAGGCGGAAGAAATCGAGTGCGTCGAGGAAATTCCTGTCGGAATAGGCCTGGATTCCCGAAAGAAAAAGCCCGCGGGTCTCGAGCTTCTTTTGCCGGATCGGCTCCGGATCGCCAGAAAACAGCTCAAAGACCCGGACAGGCTGCGAACGCCCACGGACACGCAGATTGTCGACCAGCCTGCAGGCAGATTCGTTAGTCACGGCGTCCAGTTGGTCGTGGGTGCTCGCCGAAATCAGGACCTGCGAATGAAACGACTTGGTGAGCCTCTCGATCCGCGCCGAAAGGTTCACGTGGTCTCCCATCACGGTGCTGGTCATGCGCTCCTGCGAGCCGATCGCGGCGTAAACGACCGGGCCCGTGTTGATCCCGATGCCGACACGAAGATGTTCATCATCCAGGCTCACTCCGGACTGGAGACCCGAAAGGATCCACTTCTGGATCCGTACCGCTGCGGCCGCGGCCTTCGCGGACGACCCTTCTCCTTCAAATACGGCCATGAAGGAATCACCGCAGAAATTGTCGATGTACCCTTCGTGAGCGGAGATCATCGGAACAAGATTCTGAAAGAGCTCGCCCAGGATCTTCACGCTCCGTTCGGCACCGAGTCGCTCTGCCAGGCTGGTGAATCCGCGCACATCCAGGAACAGCACCGTGACTTCGTTCTCATCGTAGATGCCGGGCTTGACCCGGAGAGTGGTTCGAATGCGCTCCTGGAACTTTCGAGGAACGAATTGAAGAAACAGCTCGTTGAGCTTCGCCAGCTCTGCAGTGCGCTCGCGAACTCGAAGCTCCAGCTGCTCATTCACCCGGATCAGAAGAGACCGGTTTTCGAGAATCTTTCTCTGCATCCGGATCCGTGCGCGGATCAGCGCCGGAGAGCACGGCTTGGCGATGAAATCGGCCGCTCCACGCTCCAGCGAGGCTTCTGCATTCGCTCCTCCTGAAATCGCGATCACGGGCGCCTCGAATTCCTCGGTAATTCCGAGCACGGCTTCGAGGACGCCGTTTTCGATGGCTCCTGGATCCACGAGCACCAGATCCGGCCTCTCCGAGAGCAGGGCGGTCCGCCAGTCTTCCTCGCCGGAGAGCACGATGGCCTCAAAGCTCCATTCCTCGAGCCAGCACCCCAGCGCCGTTCGCCATGCCCCATCATCATCCAGAACCGCCACCCGAAAGCGAGCTGCCATTACCCTTGAGGGTACCGGAGCTCGGGCCTACAGTGAAGCCATGTCACGCTCCACGCGAGCCTGCGCGTGGCCCACGAATTCCAGCCCCGACACAACATCGCACCCACGCAGGAGATTCCGGTGATTGTGTCCGAGGCGACCGGGTCGCGGGATGAACAGCGAGTCAGGCCGGTCCCGTCAGGAGCTTCGGCATCAGCGGATGCTCCGGAAAGCTGCCTCCGGATTCCAGGATCTCGCGAAGCGCCGCGTAGCTTCCACGCCATGCAGGGGCCAGCATTCCCTCCAGCTTCAGGGGCGAGACTCTTCGGTACTTTCCAACAATGAATACCGGCATTCCAATTCGAGCTGCGGGAAGATCCATTCGGACATCGTCTCCGATCAGCAGCGTCGTCGCTGCCTGGAAGCCTTCCTGCTCGAGCACCTCGGTGTAGTACTCCGGTGCGGGCTTGCAGGCCTTCATCCGCCGAACGTGCGTGATCGAACGAAACGTCGCAGCGTCGATTCCGGCCCACTGCAGCCGTAGATGCGCAATCTCCTCGGGCCAGACCGGATTGGTTGCCAGCACAATCGGGTAGCGCGTCCTCGCCCATTCCAGGAATTCCCTGGCCCCCTGGATGGGGTAAAAATGCCGCGAGAGCGCAGGAAAGATCTGGAACACTCCTGCGCGCAGAATCTGGCGCGCCTCCTCCATCGTGACATCCAGCTTGTCGGCCATCAACGTGACCACGCGCATGTCATTGGTGAACTCACGATCAGGACGATCGAACGCCTTCTTGATGTCGATCAATGCGCGAAGCGAATTCCGGAGTCCCAGGCGCGGACGGAGTCCAGCAACGGCCCTCGCGACAAAGTCGACCGACAGGATCCATCCGTTGTTGCCGAGCAGCGTGCCATCGAGGTCGACGAGCAGTGATTCGATCTTCATGACGAAATTCAGGGTAGCAGAACTCCTCGAAGCCTTGCCAGAATGGAGGTCGCCGCCATGAAGATTTCACCTTCGCACCGACGCACCCGATCCGGATCCGGAGTCCTGCTGGAGCTTCGAAAACCAAGAACGCTGAACGCCCTCGACCTGGACGATTTCCTGGAGATCGAATGTGTGCTCGACGATGTTGAGCGCGACTCGAACGTCCGTTTTCTGGCGATCTGGGTCCCTGTCGACGTGTCGCCTCGGGCCTTCTGCGCAGGAGGAGATGTCCGTCGCCTCCACGATGAATACCGCCGATCCGGCACGCTCGACCACGGCTCACGGTTTTTTCAAACGGAGTATCGGGTCGACCAGCGCATCTGGAACTTCTCCAAACCCGTGATCGCGCTCACCCATGGAATCACGATGGGGGGTGGCATCGGGCTGATCCGCGGCGCCACGCTTCGAGTGGCCTGTGAGAGCTCCGTCTGGGCCATGCCTGAAATCTCGATTGGTCTTTATCCCGATGTCGGTGCGACGTACTTCTTTTCGCTCCTTCCGGAGACCTGGGCCGCGTTCATGGCATTGACGGGCGCGAAGCTGGGCATTGAGGACATCCTACAGCTCGGACTTGCCACGCATGGCTGTCGGCAGGAAGACCTGACCCGGATCATCGAGCAGCTCGACAATCTCGCCATCGACTCTGCCGAGACAGTCGAGGAAACAGCCGAAAAATCAGTCGAGGCGATCCTCCTGTCGACCGTGCTTGCAGCTGCCTCACCGGTGCCGTCCGGATTGACCACCCCCCGTCCGTGGAGTCACGACTGGCCGGCGATCGAATCGCTGTTTGGGGCGCTCGCCCTGAACCGTGATGAACAGGCCGCAGCGGCAACCGCGCTCTGGCACGACGCCCGGCGTCTCATGGGTGATGCCGCGACCAGTTCCGAACTCCGCGGGGCGCTCGACACGATGCTCTCAGGGTCTCCGGCTTCTGCGCGGCTGATCCTCGAGCAGCTTCGAATCAGCCGCACCCTCCGCGGCCGTGGCAGTGAGGTGCTGTCCTCCGCTTTTGAATGGGAATACTCCGCGTCGATGAATTGCATGCAGCACGGAGAATTTTTTGAGGGCGTTCGATCGAGGCTGGTCGATAAGGACTTTCGCGAACCCGGCTGCCCTCGTTGGAAACACCGCTCGCCGGAGGAACTCACTCTCAGCGAAATCTCAGCGCTTCTTCCCACGCGAGTTCCGGGCTAAACAGGAGTGGTCATGGAAAAACGATCCGTCATTGAACTGATCCGCACCCACCTCGAGGAAGAGCTGGCCGACCTTCGCGCCGCAGACAGCATCTCCAACCAGCCCAACTCCCAGATCCAGGAGCTCGAGCGCGCACTCCTGATGTACCGTTTCCTGCCCATCCGCGATTTTGGCATCGATGACGTCGTGGCCCCTGCGAGTCTGTCGGAAATCGAATTTTCAGGCCGAAAACTGTGGGTCCTTGTCGTGCCCCAGCATGGTGGACTGGTCACGCAGCTGGAAGGACAACCCGTTCAGGTCGTGACCCCGAACTCCCCGCTCGGCGAAGCGATGCTCGGCAAGAAACCGGGCGAGTCGTTCCAGGTCCGGGCCGGAGCCGGAACGCGTGAATATCGAATTCTTCGGATCCTCTAGCTTCACAGAGTCCGGAACGAAGGGTGCTAGCCCTTCAAATTCCTTACAAGCGTGTCGATCGTGCCCTGCTGCCCCCTGGCCATGTCATCCAGCGTTCGGTGCGGAGAATCGATCTCTTCATAAAGCGTGACCTCCGTTTTTAACCGGCCGAGCCTGCGCAAGGCCATCCAGCCGCAGAAATGCTTGAGCTTCACCTCGCCGCCGCTCTTTCGGTACTCGATTCGAATCTCGTCGCCGGTCGTCGAATCGTGTCGCTCCCACAGCTCCTGCCACTCCACAGTGATGAACACGAACGGACGCACGTTCACATCGACCTTCTTGGCGCGATGACCCGGCTTCGCCGACGAAATCTCCTCGATCTTGAGCCGAGTGTTGCGGGGATTCTTCAGGTTGACCGGATTCCAGAGCTGCTCGGCGACCTGCTCGATCGAATAGTCGACCGTGGTCTGACGCGCCGAAAAGATTCCACCGCCGTTGCGCGGCCCCCGAACTGCCTTCGTTCCGCCAGCAACACCGTCTCCTGACACGTCCGTCCAGCCCGACTCGATCTTCTGGCGGCACCCATGGGCGTTCGCAGGCGCGGTGCCGATCTCCGAAGCATGGACAACTGGAGTCAGAGCCGGAAGCTGACCGACGAGCTTCTTCCAGACCCCGCGCACGATGTCCAGGATCGAGGGGCGGCCCTCGACGTCGATCACCAGCCGCGCGCGCTGCTTCACCACGAAGGGCTCGAGTTCAGAATCCGGAACGATCTCGAAGTAACGCTGGCCAGGTTCACGCTCCTGAAGCTCGAGCTTCCTGAAGAAGGCCTGCCGCTTGCGGCTGTAATACAGAATGCCGATATAACGAATGAACTGGCCGTCTTGTCCGACCTGCACGAGATTCCATTTCGAAGCTCCTTCTTCGGTCGATGCGTCTCGAATGCGGGCGCGTACTTCGACCTTCTTCGCCTCATGGACGTAGACGAGGGTCTCATCGGATTCGATGGCCTCGAGGACACCCTCCGCCTGGACAGGAGCAGCGCCCAGAGCAAGCAGGCAGAGCATTCCGAGCAATCTTCCGAAATTCCTACGATAGGACGTCATGGCTCCACGTCTACCAAGCTGTTCACAGTTTCTCCACCCCGTGTCAGGATGGGGCCATGCCGAAGACTTACGATGCCCATTTGTTCATCTGCACCAACCGCAAAGGACCGGGCCCGGACGGAACCCCCCGGGCATGCTGTGCCGCCAAGGACGCCGACCAGCTCCGTGACCGGGTGAAGGCAGAGGCGTCTCGACGTTTTTCAGGCCAGTCGGTGCGCGTGAATGCCTCCGGGTGCCTCGGCGCCTGCGAGGAAGGAATCGCCGCCGTCTGTTACAGCGCCTCGGGAGGCCACTGGCAGGTGAACCTCGAGAATACTCCCGAATCTTCCGAAATCCTGCTCCGAACGATGGAAGAGGCGCTGGACTCATGAGCCTGCTCCTCGAACACCAGGCGCCCTGTCCCTTCTGCCACGAACCCGTCACCTTCTTCATTGATCCGAGCCAGGACGAACAGACGTACATCGAGGACTGCACAGTGTGCTGCCGTCCCATCGAGGTCACGGCACAATGCGATCCCGATTCAGGAGAGCTTCTTAACGTCGACGTTGGTCGATCCTGAGGCAGGGCCTGCAACGACGGCGCCCCGAAGATAGCGCTGCAGCTCTTCCAGCGTCTCGAGGCGCTTGACCTCGTCAAACCACTCGAGCCCGCGATGGCGATGGGCCATCCGAATCCACTGCTTGCAGCGGGCCAGCACGGCCGATTGCACCGGAAAATACTCGAGCGAAATCTCGATGAACCGATCCACGAGCATCGCCCACGCTTCGCGCGTCAGCGGGGTCGAGTCGCGCGCCGGATCGGCCGGAAGCCCGAGCTCGCGAGCCACACGATGCACCAGATCCGGATCCGCTAGCGCCCCCCGTCCCATCATGAAATGCTCGCAGCCACTCTCGTCGCGGCACTTGAGAAAGTCCTCAAAGGACCAGATGTCGCCGTTTGCAACGAGAGGCACCCCATCCAGCGCACGTCGTACCTTTCCGATCTGAGACCAGAACACGGGCGGCTGATACGCGGCCATTCGGGTGCGGGCATGGATGGTGATCCACGAGGCGCCGCCCTCGGCCGCCATTCCCGTATTTTCGAAAATTGCCTCGATGCCGTCCCAGCCCAGCCGCATTTTGGCCGAAACCGGAAGGTGGGCCGGAACCGCCCTGCGCACGGTCTCGACGATGGTGCGGATCCGCGAAGGATGCTTTAGCAGCGTGGCGCCGCCGTCGTGGCGATTCACGGTTGGTGCCGGGCACCCGAAATTCAGGTCGACCCCGGGCGAGCCCATTTCACACGCCCGAACGGCAGCCTCGGCGAGCTTTTCCGGATCTCCTCCCAGAAGCTGAAGCTGCACGAGCGTGCCCGAAGGTGTTCGTGAACCGGTCGCCAGCTCCGGCAGGAACTCGCGATACGTCTTCCGAGGAGGAACCTCCTGGCTCACCCGAAGGAACTCCGACACGCAGTGAGTAAACCCTCCCCGCTCGGTCATGAACCGTCGCATCGGATAGTCGGTCACGCCCTCCATGGGGGCAAGAACCAGTGCGGATTTTCCAAGCTGAATCACGTGCGCTTCGCTACCACAAAGGGCGCTGCGCCGACACCCGCCGAATCAGGTTCGAATCGTTTCCAGGTATTCCACCCATTTGATCGCTTCGTCACGCATCGGATCGTTCTCGCCGAACAACTCTCCGAGCGTGGTGACTCGGGCCAGAAC
>CAMAQA010000072.1 GCA_945860415.1 Bacteriovorax stolpii | reverse complement strand
GCCCCAGCAATAGGTGTCTCCCTGCCAGGTCGAGCCGCAGCCCATCATGCTTCCGACAGCAATCTTGGCGAACTGAAGGCCCGAGTCGTTGCAGGTGTTGTTGTACCAGTACCTGCCACTCTGCAGGCAGTCGTACTCGTCGCTGCTGTTATAGCAGGCGTCGGGCGTGTACTCTGTAGCTGGAGCCCAGTGGTAGTTACCGGTGCGGCACTGGGCTTCGTAATCGGTGGCCACGCAACCCGTGTAGCTGGCGCTCGAGACATAGCCGTAACCGCCGCCGGCTTGGCAGTCCGCGTTCGCCTGACTGTTGCTGCAGCTCTCGGCGCTCGAGGCGCAGTAGTTGTGCTCGAAAGAGGCGGTTGTGATCGTGCACCAGTACTGACCGAGGTTTCCACATGAGGTGACCTCATCGACTGTCGAGGCGGCGACGGGCTCGGAAGCCGTGCAGCCATAGTCGTTGCACGATTCGATTCTGAAACAGTAGAGGGTCTCTGCAGAAAGCGACGTGGCGCCTCCGGTCACCACGGCGCCAGAAGCGTCCTCTATAGCGGTGCTCCAGCTCGAGGCACTGGCGCAACTCACGCCATCCGAGGGCGAGATCTGCAACTTCTGCGTTCCGCTGGTGGGCGTCCAGGACAGGTCGATCCAGGTGTCATACGCGCCCACAAGGGCGAGATTACTCACCGCCACGGGAACGCCGCAATCGGCAGGACAGTTGCCGTCATCTTCACCGGTGTCGCATGAGCCGTTGCCGCAGTTCGTGCACGAGCCGTCGTCCGCCGTGGCGGACTCGTTGTAGTTGAAGTAGCTCGAATCGGTGCAGCCGTAGACCGTGTCGGGGCAGTCCCCCGAGCAGGTGGTGGCGTTTTCAGTTCCCGTGCAGTAACCATCGCCGCAGGAGTCGGGGCAGTCCTGCGAGCAGGTGGTGGCGTTTTCAGTTCCCGTGCAGACCGTGTCGCCGCACGACTGTGCGCAGTCCAGAGAGCAGGTTGCCGCATTCTCAACGCCCGGCACACAATAGCCGTCGCCACAGGTTCCGGATCCACAGTCCTGGAGACACGACAAGGGCGTCTCGCCTGGCTCGCAGTTGTAGTTACCGCAGGCGCTGCACCCCGTTCCATTCCACGAGGTTCCTCCAGAGCAGATGGACTCACAGTTGCCTACTGTGGGACTCCACGCCGTTCCCGGGCTACAGATGGATTCGCAGGAATCTCCGTCCCAGGCGGTTCCTGCTGCGCAGATGGATTCGCAGGAACCGTTTCGAGCTTCAGTGCCTGCCGGGCAGGTGCAGGCGTAGTTTAAAGTGTCCCAATACGCGCCGCTGGGGCAGGTGTTGCAACTTCCATCAGTAGGACGCCAGTTTCCTCCGAAGCTCGAACAGGAGGAGGAGTCGGTACAACCACCGTTATCTCCGGAAGTACAGTTCGTCGTGGTGAAGACGTGATAGCCGGTTTCGCCGCCGATCTTGATGAAGAGCTGGCTCGGGCTTCCCGGTGTGGCGCCGGAGTTCGCGGTGAAGTTGTTGCTCATGGCGAGATTATTCGAGCCGATCGACCCGCTCAAGGGTTCAGAGAAGAGCGAGAGGATGACGGAGCCGGCGAAGAATGCCGAATTATGGAGCTGAACGTCAAAGTGTCGCGCGCTTCCGGTGCCCACATTCCACGCGCGGCTGGCGTCGCCCAGGGCCGGGCCATTCGAGGCATAGAGATAGATCGGGCTGTTGGTGGTCGAATCAACCACCAGTCGCGCAGACGCCCCGCCGCTGGTGGAGATCGTATAGGTGCCGGTAGTGCCGCCACTGATCTGCGCCATCCAGAGCGCGTCGACACCGGGGCTGAGCTGTGCTGAGGCAGCATTCGGAGTCAGCGAGCCCGTGCTTACCGTAAGGCCCGTGCCACCGCTGGAAGTATTGCCCAGCCGGAATCGGGTTGCTCCGCCCGTGCGAATGACCGGTTCGTCCAGAATGATCGTTTCAGCCGAGGAGGCCACTCCGACCGTGAGGGTCTGGGTGCTGGTGATCAAGGCGCTGGGATGACCGCACGTCTCTGAGGCGGTGATCGTCAGCGTTCCATCCGCGGTGAAGCTGTCGATCGGCGCTTCCCAGGCCTTTCGATTCAGAGCCACCTGACTGTTGGGAATGACCATCTCGCTGAAGACCAGGCCATCGGCCGTCGGCGGATTCAGCGTGCCCGTCGTACACGTCTGCTGTGACACCACCCGGACCAAAGATCCGGGGTTCACCACATCGGAAACGAGGTGCGAATTCGGCGACGGCAGGCTGCCGCTGATGGTCATCGTGAACGATTGCGACGTGGAGTAGACGCCATCGGAAACCGTGACGAGAAACGTGGCTGATCCCGAGACGATCGGTGCCGAAAGAGCCTCGAAGCTGAGTGGGTAGTACGAAATTCCTCCGGAAATTCCATCATGCAACGGCAGAGCCCCGATGGCGGTTTCGATCTCGGCGCTGCTGGCGCTGAGCAGGGTGGTCGTGATGGAGAGAGGTGCCGAGCTAAACGTGTCGTAAAAATTTGCATCACCATTGGTCAGGTTTTTGAGTGTCACGACTGGCGCCTGCCAGTAGGTCCGAGTGATCGAGGCAATCGGGTCGAGCGTGGGTGGATCATTCACCGAAGTAATCGAGAGATTGACTGGAGCCGAAGGCGAATAGGCAGTGAGCGTGGGCGAGAGTTCCGCTCCATCATAGGCTCGGACACCAAAAATGCCGAGCGTGCCCGAAGTGCTCGGCGTAAAGACCAGGGCCTCTCCGGGATAAAAGCGCGTGGTTCCGAAAGTCACGGGAGTAGATCCTGGATTTTTGACCAGTGATGAGGCCACTCCGGTTCCGTGTTCTAGCAGGAAGTGGCTGATGGTCTCACCATCGACGTCGGTGAGCGTGGCTTGGCTTGCCAGTGCCTCGAACGTGAGTGTGTAGGCCTCGTGTTCGGTTGCTGCTGGCGAGGTGATCGCGGAAATCGCAAGTCCGCTCGATCCGTCATTTACTGGAGTGACTGTGATCGTCACCGTCGCAGGAGCAGACCAGTCTCCGGCAACCCCTGCGCGGTACGTGAAGGAGTCGGGGCCATTGTAGTTGCCTTGCGGGGTGTAGCTGAAAGTGCAGGCCGCAGAATTCCACCCGAGCGAACCATGCGTGGGGTGACTGACCACATGGCATGCCACCGACGTGCCGTCGGGGTCGCTGGCCGTCAGGGTGCCTGACGACGCAATGTCTTCAGTCACCGTGAGCGAGAAATTGGCTGCGAGCGGGGCATCGTTGACGGCACTCACCGAAATCGAGACGGTTGCCGCCGCAGAGTACGCAACGCCATCAAAGGCCCGGTAGGTGAACGAATCGGCTCCGTTGAAGTTGGAATTCGGTGTGTAGGTGAACGATCCGGCAGCCCCGAGCGTGACCGTGCCGTTTGTAGGGCCGCTCACCACGGAAAGGGTGAGTGTGTCGCCATCGATATCAGAGGCGGCCAGATGTGGCCGAGAGGATCCGTCACTGATGTAGGCCGTGTCTTCGTTGGTTGAAATCGAGACCCCGGCCACGGTTGGGGCCACATTTTCTCGGCTGACCGATATCGAGACGGTTGCCGCCGTAGAGTATGCGATGCCATCCGAAGCACGGTACGTGAACGAGTCGCTGCCGCTGAAGCCCCCGTTCGGACTGTAGCTGAACGAGCAGTCCGAGGCGATGGCGAGAGTTCCGTGGGCTGGTCCTGTCACTACGGCGCAGGTGGTGTTGTCTCCATCCGGATCTGTCACCGAGAGGTGTGGTTGCGTGGTGCCATTGCTCGAATAGGTCACGCCCTCTGCCGTGATGAAGGCTGCATTTGCCGCCGTCGGAGCGTCGTTCACCGGGTCGATGCGCACCACGATCCTGCCGATGATCGGAGCGCCGGAATCCGAGAGTAGTCGATACTCAATGATTTGCTCCCCAACGCTGTCCACAGTGGCGTCTGCCGGTGGCGTGTAGGTCAGCATTCCGTCGATGACCGAAATCTGCTCCGAGAACGCGGGCTGGGTATCGATCTCGTATCCCGAAGCCGTGAAGCCAGTGAGAATCAGGCTCGTGAGATCGAACCCCAGCTGCGATTCTTCGGTGATCGTCAAGGTGCTGATGGGTTTGACCTGGAACTCAAACGAGGTCGATGTTCGTTTGTAATCATTGCCGTAGCTTACGGTCACCGTCGAGGCGCCGATGAGGCCGGGTTCGGGAGTCAGCGTGACGCTGCCTCCGGTGAGCGAATACGAGAAGGCAATATTCTCCGGCTTCAAGAGTTCCGGATTCGAGCTGCTGAACTCGAACCAAAGGCTCTGGTCGATGTCACCCTGGAGTGCGAATTGGAATTCCCTGGCCGGAGTGCCGGACCACAGGTGCTGGCCTCCGACCGTGCTCATGAGCGGGAGGTCGCGACTTTTCTGGTAAAGCACTTCTTCGAGGCCGGCGGCGGGTTTTGCCTTGATGCACCCGGAGGTCACCATCAGGACGAAAGCCGCCCCAAGCACCGACAGTTGCCGGAGCCCGCGCGGAAGAAACGTGCCGAATGCGCGTAGCCAGATGCTGAGAATAACGAGCCCTTCCTCTTCCTCTAATGATCGGACAGAGGAGGGTTCGAATAAATTTGTGTCCTTTCGGACACGCCCAGAATTCAGACGAAAAGGAGAAACCTGGGGGTTTCCAGGACCGGTGGCGCCAGAATTCTGCCGCGACGAGCTGCCAAAAGGTACCGGATACCGATTTTTACTTCGGGGCCTTGAAGTAGACTTCCTGGTGGATCGAGTCCTTGGCAACGCCGAGGCCCGTGAGGATCTGCTTCACTTCGTCGATCATTGCACCGCCGCCGCAGAGATAGAAATCGGTCTCGAGCCAAGGAAAGTCGGAACCGAGCGAGCGGAGGTAGTCGGTGACGCGACCGCGGTATCCCTTCCACTCCCCCTTGGGGCGCGAAACGCACGGCACCCAGCGAATGCCGGGATGGGCGCACATTTCGACATCATAAAGCACTTCTGCTTCTTCACTCACGCCCAGAAGGCAGGTGGTGCTGAGAGGGGCGTTCTTCTTGAAGTGATCCGACAGGATCATTGACCGGAACGGTGCGATGCCGGTGCCGGTAGCAATGAAGCAGGCGTGGCGTTCGGCTTTCGGCTCATAGACGAAGTCGCCGTAGGGCGCCATTCCGCGAAAGTGATTTCCAGGGCGAAGCTTGTAAAGAAAGTTCGTGCCCGGGCCGCCTTCGACGAGCTTCACGCAAAGCTCGACCGGCTGGCCTTCCGGCGAGGACGCAATCGAATACGCCCGCCGCAGATCGCGACCATGAGGGCCGGCACCCGGAACGATGATGCTGATGAATTGCCCGGCTTCGAAGGTAAGCGCAGGCAACGGATTGAAGGAGACCTCGAAAACGGTCGGCGTCAGTTCACGAAAACCGGTGACTTCGCACATCAATTCTTGGGCTGGCATGACCCCAGCCGTACCGCAAAACAGGCCTCAGCGCATCGTGAAATTCCGGGCGGGCGCGAACTCGCTTTTGGCCTTCGGCGCAATCGCGCGCACGCGCCAGTAGTAGGTTCCCGGCTCGCGCGGAACGTACGAAAAAAAGTTGTCCGTCACGGAACGAGAGACTTCCATGTCGTCGAATGTGGCGCTCCTCGAGATCTGGACCAGGTACTGCGACGTGAAGTTCGTATGGCTCCAGGTCAGGAGAACGGGCGTCCGGGGGGGGGTGCTGGCGATTGCTGCACGATCGGCAGGACGCGCCAGGGTTGGCGGCTGAAAGCTGAGGCGAAATTTTCCGATGGGCGACAACGCTCGAAACCCGCTTTTCAGCCTCGCAGAGACCCGGAAGTAGAACGATTCAGTCGTGAGTTCCCCCTTTTTGAAGAGCAGGCGCGGCTCGCTGGCTTCGGCGGTAAGTACGGTTGTCTTGCCTCGTTCGTCGCGGAAGACGCTCACTTCGTACGACCGAGCATCCGGAACGGGGTTCCACGCCAGCAGGAATCCAGGAAAGCTGGTGATGAGGTCTGCCGAGATTGCGTTGGTCAGCCCTCGAGATCCGGGCGCCGTGGCGTCGAGCAGGGTGATGCCCTCAAAGTCGGTC
Organism: Bacteriovorax stolpii; assembly: GCA_945860415.1. GTDB lineage: Bacteria > Bdellovibrionota > UBA1018 > UBA1018 > UBA1018 > CAIOHW01. Next base: position 5,930 of record CAMAQA010000072.1, on the reverse strand, counting down.
GTGAGCTCGAAGGCGTGCGTGCCGAGCGAGGTGTTTGCGTCCAGGTCGTCGATCGACCATTCGTAGGAGCCGGGCTTGTCGAGGAAAACAGGAACTGAAACCTTTCCGGCGCGTGCCGCAGCGGTTTCATCCAGGAGCGTGCCGCCGAGCCATGCGCCTGAAGTCTTGAGCCGCAGGCGGTATTTTCCGTTGGCGCGAGAGGTCTCAAACTCGAGGGCGATCCGCTCTCTGCCGGTAGCGGCCTTCGAGGAAGGGGCGACCCGAGCCCCGGGTGCGGGGGCAAGAGAGCTGAGGGTTGCAGGCAAAATTTTCGGCTTTGGCGGCGGAGGGGGCGGTGCCAGCTCCACGATCTTCTCGGCTGCGGGAATCTCGATTGCAGGCGGAAGCTTGGCCTCGATGATCTTCACCGGAATGGCCTCGGCCACCATTTCGACCTTCTTCGGGACGACCGGTTCCTCTCGAACGACCTGCTTCAGTGATTCGGCGCCGAGGGTGGCCGTTTTTCCGGTCGTGGTTCGCACCACGATCTTTCGTTCGGTGGCCTGTCCGGTAACCGCACCGGTGACCAGCTCGACGTTGGCCTGGCGGGTGATGCCGCCAATCGAGAATTCTGTGTCGAAGGCAAGCTTGACCATGGTGTCTGCCGCAAGCTCGATCGTGCCTCCGTCATCGAGTCGCACCGCCGCACTGACGCCGGGATCGGTGACCACCGTGTCCTGGTTATGGAGCACCTCGCCCGGATCAATCGGAAGGAATTCCGACTCCGTGGCGCGCTGGCGCCGAACCTTTCCCGTCGCCGATGCCAGCTGCCCGACGCGAGCTCCTGTCGTGGTCGTCTGTTCAAAATGGAGGACGTACTTCCTGAGCACCGGAAAATCGGTCACGTACATCGCCACGGCCATCAGAAAAACCGGAACAGCAAGCAGCAGGAGCGCCAATTCCCAGGACTTGAACCCCTGACGTGCGGTGATCTGCGGTGTGGCCGCAAGCGTCTCCATCAAGTGATCCTTGCGACCGCCAGGGTGACGTCATCGTCGAGGTCCTTGCCGGCATTGTGTTCCATGAACTCGACCATGAGCCTTTCGATCACCGCATCAGGGCCGTTGGCGACAGAGGCCTCGACGATGCGGCGCACGCGCTTCTTGCCGAACTGTTCGCCCTCCAGGTTCTTTCCTTCAGGAAGTCCATCCGTATAGAGAAAGAGCAAGTCGTTCCTGGAAAAGGACACCGTCTTTTCGCGGTAGGGTTCGATGTCGCGCGATTCGCCGACGCGTGGGCCTTCGGCCGTCAGGCTGTTGAGCTTGAAACCAGAACCGTTGCTCGTGAAGTGCCATGGAGGATTGTGCCCCGCATTGGCGTAAGTCATCTTCATCGTGTCGAAATCGAGCACGCACGAAAAAAACGTCATCATGATCTGGCCGGAGGCCGCTTCGTGCACCACCCGATTGGTGTAGGCGAGCATGGCGCCTGGCGAATAGGTAAAGTCGGGGTCTTCCTGCGCCAGCTTGTGCATGACGCTGAAGCAGCTCCGCGCGGACGCAGTGATGAGCGCACTCGGAATACCGTGCCCGGTGGCGTCGGCGATCATCAGGCAGAGGCGATTTCCGACCTTGAAAAAGCCCCACCAGTCGCCGCCACACTGTGAAGCCGACTGGTAACGGCTGCTGATCTCGATTCGTGAGTCGGAAAACTTCGCAGGTGGAATCAGTGTCTGCTGAACGGTGGAGGCGACGGCAAGCTCGTTTTCGAGCTGCACCTTCTTCACGCTTTCCTCGATCAGTTCGCTGATTTTCCGCGACATGACATTGAACGAGGCTCCGAGTGCCCCGATCTCGTCCCGGCTCCGGGTGTTCAGGCTCAGGTCAAACCTTCCTGAGGCCACATCCTTGGTGGCCTGGTACAGCTCCAGAATTGGGGCGGTGAGGCTCTTGGCGAAGATCAGGGCAAAGACAATTCCGGTGGTGATGCAGATGATGCCGAGAAGGATGAATTTTTCGGCCAGCGTGTAGGTCGACGCCATCGCCTTTTGCCAGTCGATCCGCGAGATCGCCACGAGATCCAGCCCCGGCCTCGTGTAGCTGGCCAGCACCCTCTGGTTATCGAGCCTGAATTCGCCGGCCCCCGAGGCCACCGGATTCTTGAGCGCAGTCTGGAAGATCGGATCATTGACGATGTTCGCGGCGGAAAACTGGACAGAGTTCTCCGAGTCAAAGAGCACGTAGCCATCCGTGTTGCTGATCGTGATCCTCGAGCCACGGAACTCCTTGGAAAAATCGCGGATCGGTGCAAAGCCGATCACGATCGGAATGGTGCCGTCGGTGGACTTGTATTTCGTATCCGCGAGGATGATGGCCTGCGACGGCTGTCCGGGGCGCGAGGTATTGACGAGATACACCTGCGATTTCAGCAGCCCGGGAGTGGCAATCGGAAACCATTCGTTGGCGAGATTGAAATCATCCGATTTCAATTTCGCCTTCTGGAGCCCTTCTTCCTGCGTGAACGTGGCGCCAGCCTCGAAAACCAGCGATTTCGTCGAGAGCTTTCCGGCCTTGATCAGCAGCAGATCCGACTGGTTGTCGATGGTGGACTGGATCGCTCGGCGCTCTGCCTGCGAAACCGGCCTCGCAGGATCGAAGTTGGAAAGCACGAGTCGCAGCGTCGAGAGGGCGCGACCATTCAGGTTCATGAACTCGCGACTGGCAAGCAGCGTCTCGGTTCCCTGGGCCTGGAAGGTGTAGGCGCGCTTGTCGTCGGTCAGCACGACGATGGTGGACACCGTCAGGAAGGCAATCACCACCAGCAGCAGCGTGACGACGCTGAGCAGGAGCTTGGTACCCAGCGAAAATTTAACCTTAAATTGCTGTTGCTCCATTACTCCATTGTCCCTAAAATTTTCATGAACACAATGATGAGGTGATTCGTGCTCAACGTGATGAAGGAACAGAAGGGCAACGTGCTTGCCGTCCGTCTGGTCGGATCGGTGGAAGAGTCCGTCAATTTCGAGACGCTCATCGGCACGCCCGGACCCGAGCTTCACGTCAACTGCAAGGAAGTGCCCCGGATCAACTCGATCGGAGTGAAGGCCTGGATCAAGTATTTTTCGGGTCTGCAGCAGGCCGGGGTGAAGCTTCGGCTTCTGGAGTGCTCCACTGCCATCGTCGAGCAGATCAACCTGATCTCCAATTTCAACTGTGGAGCGGCCGTGGAGTCCATCTACGTGCCGTTTTCGTGCGGCAGCTGCCGGGGTGAGTTCATCGCGCTGTTCAAGGTCGAGGACCTGAAGAAGATCGGAATGAACATTCCGGAGCTCAGCTGCCCGAAGTGCGCCGGCAAGGCGGCCTTCGACGACATTCCTGAAGAATATTTTGGCTTCCTCTCGCGATAAGGCCGAATGTGACCCAATCGCTCATTGCCATCACTCAGCGCAGTGACGACCTGGCCTTTCTGGGCCAGGTGGCCGTTTCAGCTGGACTGACCCTGCTGCAGCCCCAGGACCTCGCGTCCGCCATGAAGATGATCGACGCCGAGAAGCTTCCGGTCATTTTCGTCGATGCCTCGACCGAGAAGGAATACAAGGCGTTCGAGGCGGCGATCCACGAGTCTTTTGGCATCTTTTCTTCGCGGATTTCAGCAAACCAGATCCACTATGTCAGCTCGGGCGATATCTACGAGGTGCCTTACCTGATCTCGAGCCCGATCTTCGGCAGCTACCTGCATCGAAACTTCACCCAGTCGGCGACCGTGGGTGAGCACTACGGCCGAATCCTGAAGGCCTCGCTGGAAGAAAAGGCATTCGGCATCCAGCGAATGATCAGGCCGGGCACCCGCGTGCAGAGCATCCAGCTGAAGTCATCGCTCCAGAAGCAGGAGGCGGTCGAGGTGGTCAGGAATTACCTGGTTGCCCTGAAGTTCCAGACGAGAATGGCCACGGTCATCTCGAATGCCGTCGATGAGCTCATCATGAATGCCATCTACGATGCCCCCGTGGATTCCGCCGGAAAGCACCTCTACAACGCCACTGCAAGGAACAACGCCCTGGAACTCACGGGCAAGGCGGCAGTGGAGCTGCATGTGGCGTTTGATGGCGAGTATGTGGCCCTGACGGCCGTGGACCTCTACGGCAGCCTCGACAAGGGCAAGCTCCTGTCAGCCATATCCAAGATCTACACCGAGCAGGAGTACAAGGTCCGGACCGGGACGGCCGGCGCAGGCCTGGGGCTGGCAACCGTGTTTCATTCCGGCGGCAGCTTCCACTTTGCGAGCGAAAGCGGAGTGCGGACGGAAGTCAGCGTCTTTTTTCGAAAGACGGAAAACTTCCGCGAATTCAAAAATCAGTTTCGCTTCATCTCGACCCAGTTCTATTTCTAGCTCCATGAAAGTCATCCTGGCATCCACTTCTCCAAGACGAATCAGCCTGATGGAGCAGGCCCGAATCCATGTCGACGTGCTCTCGCCCCGGTGCGAGGAACTGATGAGACGAGGAGAGTCGCCAGCGCGCATGGTTCGCCGACTGGCTCTCGAGAAGGCCCAGTCCGTGGCCTCGCTGCCGGAGGCCGGACGCGGCGAACCCACGGTGGTGATCGCTGCGGACACGACGGTGGTTGCACCGGGCGGAAAGCGTATTCTCGGAAAGCCCGTGGATGTTCGCGACGCCGAGCGGATGCTCCAGCTCATTTCCGGAAAGACCCACGAGGTGCTGACCGGATACTGCCTGGTGGGCTGGAACGAAACAGGCCGAAGCACGACCTGGTCGCGCGTGGTCCGATCCAAGGTCACGATGCGAAAGGTGTCGACCCAGATGATCCGAGACTACATCGCCAGTGGCGAACCGATGGACAAGGCGGGCTCGTACGCCGCCCAGGGATTCGGAATGAACTGGATCCAGGCCATTCGAGGCAGCTACACGAACGTGGTCGGGCTGCCCATGTGCGAACTGCTGGTGGACCTTGAGGAAAAATTTGGAGTCCGGCCACGAAGCCGGTTGGACGCATGAGCCAGGTTGCAGAAAGGCTGCAGCAGGTTCGCCAGACCCTGTCGAAGTTTTCCAACGCGTCGCTCGTGGCCGTCAGCAAGGGCCAGCCCTTTGAAAAGGTGCTGGAAGCCTACGAAGGGGGACAGCGCGATTTTGGCGAGAATTACGTCCAGGAGCTGCTCGAGAAGGATGCCCTCGCGAAGTCCCGGGGTATTACCGATCTGCGCTGGCACTTCATCGGGCACCTGCAAACGAACAAGGTCAAGCAGCTCGTGGGTGTGGTGTCCGTCGTTCACGTCGTAGGCTCCAGGCGTCTTGCCGAAGAACTCTCCAAGCGCTGGCCGGCGTCCGGCCGTTCCGGAAGCCTTCCTGTCTTCCTGGAAATCAACATCGACCGCGAGGAGTCGAAGGGGGGCTTTGATCCGGATTCCGTCACGACGGAGCTTGCCGCCATGCGTGACCTCGCTGGCCTCGACTGGCGCGGACTCATGTGCATTCCTTCGCCGGAGGGGGGCCGATCCGGAGACGCGTTTCGTCGACTCGTCGCACTGGAGGCGCAGTGCCGTCCGACGACTGCGGGCGAACTCTCGATGGGAATGAGCGACGATTACGAGGCTGCGCTCCGTGAAGGCGCTGGCGCGTCGAGGGTCTGGATCCGCATCGGCACAGGAATCTTTGGAGAACGCCAGCGCCTGTGCTAGCAATTACTGCAGTGTGCCCGTAGCTCAGTTGGATAGAGCGTCAGCCTCCGGAGCTGAAGGTCGTACGTTCGAATCGTATCGGGCACGCCATCTTTTTTTCTCACCAGCTTCGTGACCGGATCGTTCCGGTGTCTTCATCCAACGAGCCGCCCATCCAGCCGTCGTCCCGAGAGGCGGGCTGGCGAGTTTCCGGCTCAGCCGGCTTCTTCTTTTCCGCCACGACGTCGTGGCCTTCCGGATAAAGCTGCGACGGGCCG
>CAMAQA010000071.1 GCA_945860415.1 Bacteriovorax stolpii | reverse complement strand
CGGCAGGTTCTGGCGCGTCAGGCGCAGGTACGCCGGTCCGACGTAATCGCGGACGAGGTAGTCCATGATGGCCTGGGTTTCTGCATCATCCATCGGCTGGAACACGCCCATGGTCGGAAGAGCGCGCATCAGCGTCACGTCTTCGAGGCCCATCTGGCTATGGCCATCATCACCGATGCCGAGTCCGGCATGAGTTCCGATCAGGCGGACGTTCGCGCCCGAGTAGACGGCACTCAGGCGGATCGTGTCGTAGCGGCCCGTGATGAACGCGCCGAAGCTGCAGAGAAAAGGCAGCTTTCCGGTGAAGGCGAGGCCCGAGGCCACGCCAATCATGTTGGCTTCCTGGATCCCCATTTCAAAGAACCGTTCGGGGAACTTCTTGGCGAAGAGCTCGGATTTCGTGCTCTTCGACAGGTCGGCGTCGAGCACGACGATATTCTGGTTCTCGGCGCCAAGACGGGCGAGCGCTTCACCAAAGGACTGACGAGTTGCTTTTGCGGGATTAGCCACGGCGGACCTCCTCGATGGCGCGCTTGGCATCGTCCGCTTTCGGAGCGGCTCCGTGCCATTCAATCTTGTTTTCCATGAAGGAGACGCCTTTGCCCTTCACGGTGTTGGCGATGATGAAGACGGGCTTCTTCGAGCCTTGAGCTTCCAGCTCTCGAGCCCTCTGATAGGCGCCGAGGATCTGGGTGAAGTCGTGCCCGTTGATCTCGAGGACTTCCCAATTGAAGGCGCGCCACTTTTCCGGAATCGGCTTGAGCGACATCACTTCATCGGTGGGGCCATCAATCTGGCCGCCGTTGTTGTCGAGGATCACGCACAGATTGGAGAGCCCGAATTTCGGGGCCGAGAGTGCCGCTTCCCAGATCTGGCCTTCCTGTATCTCGCCGTCGCCGACGAGGCAGAACACTCGAGACTTGCTGCCGGAAAGTTTAAGCCCCATCGCCATGCCCTGGGCCACGGAAAGTCCCTGACCGAGGCTTCCAGTCGAAGCTTCGACGATCGGCATTCGGACACGATCGGGATGTCCCTGCAGGCGACTACCCGTGCGACGAAGGGTCTTGAGCTCGTCCTTCGCGATGTAGCCTTTTTCGGCAAGAATGGCGTAGAGCGCCGGAACCGCGTGTCCCTTCGAGAGCACGAAATGGTCGCGATCCGTTGCAGGCTTTCCAGCAGGTACGCCCTTCATTTCTGCGAACCACAGCGCCGTCATCAGGTCGATCGCGGAAAGGCTGCCTCCGGGATGGCCCGACTTGGCCTCAGTGATCATGTCGATGATGGAAACGCGAAGTTCAGTCGCCAGTGCCTGGAGTTCGGTGGGTTTCATACCCCTCGAACCATAACACCAGATTTGCGGAAACAGCCAGACGGTCGACTGAAACAGTGGATTCTTCTGTGGCGAGTTCTTGGTGCACTCGGCTATGATCGGGTTCAATGTCGCGAAAGTGGCGAGCCCTAGCATCCGTAGCCTGCGGGACGTTCATGGCTACCTTGGATTCCAGCATCGTGAACATCGGCCTGCCGACGCTCACGAAGGAATTCTCGACCGACCTGACCGCTGTGAAGTGGGTCGTGGTCGTGTACCTGCTGGCCATCTCTTGTCTCATCCTTCCTGCGGGACGAATTTCCGACCAGATGGGTCGAAAGAAAACGTTCGTCCTGGGCTTCTCCATTTTTGCCCTGGGCTCTTTGTTCTGCGGTCTCGCTCCGTCCATTCCCTCCCTGATCGGCTTCCGAATGTTTCAAGGAATCGGCGCAGCCCTGCTGATGGCCAACGGTCCGGCGGTGATCACGGCGGCATTTCCACCGAGTGAGCGCGGGGGTGCCCTGGGAACCATGTCCATGGTGGTGAGCGCCGGGCTGGTTTCGGGCCCGAGCCTCGGCGGTTTTCTGATCTCGCAGGTGGGGTGGCGCAGCATTTTCCTGGTCAATATCCCGGTGGCCATCCTTGGCCTGTATTTGGCGGGAAAAAACATTGAGGACACCGAGGCCCGGCGCCCTCAATTCAAGTTCGACTGGGCCGGCGCCATTCTCCAGGCAGTGATTCTCCTGTTGTTCCTGGCAAGTCTCGATCCTCCGCACGTCGAATGGGTGAGAACCCTCGAGACCTTTCCTTACTGGCGATGGATGCTGAGCCTCGTCGCCCTACTGCTTTTCGTGCTTTTCATTCGCGTCGAGTCGCGAAGCGCATGGCCGGTGATGGACCTCTCGCTGCTTCGGATTCCGGGATTTTGGATGCCGAATCTTGCGGGTTTTCTGACCTTCATTTCGTACTCGGCCGTTTCGGTCCTGATGCCGTTCTACCTCGAAGAAGAGATGCTCTTTACGCCCTCGCAGGCCGGCTTCCTGATGACAGCGGTGCCCTTGACGATCTTCGTGGTCGCGCCGATCAGTGGAAGGATCTCGGATCGGATCGGAAATTACGGGCTCAGCGTGGCCGGCGGTGTCATCGGCGCCGTGGGATTGCTGGCCATCGGCGGCTTTTTCGGTTCAGGAATTTCAGGCGAGAGCTCCTCGCTTCAGGTGGTTGCGGCCTTGTGTTCGGTTGGCCTGGCGACGGGCCTGTTTCAGTCTCCGAACAACACCGCCATCATGAATGCCGTTCCTCCGGAAAAGCTCGGAGTGGCATCGGCTCTTCTCGCCACCTTCCGAAATCTAGGGCTCGTTCTGGGAACCGGAATGTCCACCGCACTTTTCTCGTGGCGCCTGGGCGCGCACGGCAATCTCACCTCAGCCCTGCACTTCACACTGATGATGGCGGCGGCGGTCGCATTCGTCGCGGCATTCGTGTCGTTTGCGCGCCGTAGCCGCGGCTGACCGGCAGAGCCGTTCAGTTTTCGGTGGGAGGTTCGGAATTTCTCCGGGCAATCTCCAGATTTCTACGGAACATCTCAGGCTTGACGCGAGACAGCGCAGATCCTCGGATTCGCGCGCGATAGTCGAGCTCGGATTCTTTTTCGAGCTCTTCCCAGGTGCTGAAACGGATCGCCCCCTCTTCGGGCTCTCGGTCGAGCGTCGGGTCGAGAGCGGCTGCTTTCGCCAATTTCGTATTGAACGGGCACGCTTCCTGACAGAGGTCACATCCGGCGATCCACGTTCCCATGGTTTTCTTCTGCTCGGATGAGAGATCGAGCTCGCCGCGTTTTTCGAGCGTCCAATAAGCGATGCACTTGCGCGAATCCACGGAATGCGGCTTTTCGATGGCCTTCGTCGGGCAGGAGTCGAGACATCGCGTGCAGCTGCCGCAGTAATCCGGAAGCAGCTTCGGACTCGCATCCAGCGATGCATTCAGAAGGACGACACCGATGAAGGTGTAGCTTCCGTGTTTCGGATGGATCAGTAGCGTGTTTTTTCCGATCCAGCCGAGTCCACTGAGTGCGGCCCAGGTGCGCTCGAGCACGGCACTCGTATCAACACAGACTTTCCAGCGGATCCCGGCCTCGGGATGGGCAGCAGCGACTTTCGCAACCGCTCGCTCGAGCCTGTCGGCAACGCGCTCGTGGTAGTCGGCGCCGTCGAGATAACGGGCGTAGCGAGGACCTTCGGCTGGATTTGTCTTTCCGGCTGGAGCCTTGCGGTACGGTAGGAGTGCGGCGAAGACGGACTGGGCTTCCGGAAAAACGAGCTTTGGGTCGGCCCGCCGATCTCGTCCGCGCACGAGGTAATGCATCTCGCCCGCATTGCCCCGTGCGAGCCATTCATCGTACTTGCGAACATGGTCCTGGTAGATCGGCCAGGCGGACTCCAGATCCACGCCGCCGGCCTCGATGAATCCCTCATCGAGCGCAGCACCGCGGAGCTGCTCAAGGAGCGATGGGGTTAGTATCCCAGCTCCTGCCATGCGCAGATTCCGCCGTCGAGTGAACGCAGCTTTTCGAAGCCCATCTGGCGAAGCGCCATGAGTGCATGGAGACTTCGCACGCCATGTGCGCAGTAGAGGACGATGTCGTCTTCGGGATTCAGCTCACGAAGTCCACGAGAAGTGATTTCACCCAGCGGAATCAAGGTGCATCCTTCGATGCGCGACTCTTCAAATTCCTCGGGCTCGCGGACGTCGACGAGAACGACCTTGCCGAGTTCCTGCTTCAGCTGCTCCGGAGAGATCAGGTAATCCATGGGTGCGTCCTATCAGTGGGCTCCGCGCCACTCGTTGGCGGGGTTGAATTCCTTCGGCATCGTAGCAAGACCCGGGGCGGCACCCTCTGCCGAAGCAACGACCGGAGCACGCTTCAGTACTGCCGTGACCTTGCCGACGAGGTCGTGCGGCATGGCTTCGGTGATTTCCACTTCGATCAGGTCGCCGGGGCGAAGCGGCGACTCCGCCAGCTGCTCTTCGAGGTCGCCGAGGTCATTGATCAGCACGTGGCCGTCGATTTCCTGGGCCTGGGTTGGCAGACGTCCCTGAAGGAACATGTCGCTCTCTTCGCTCACGCCTTCCACGAGGAGCGGCATGCGTGCGCCGACGTAGCGCTCGTTGCGGGCCAGAGACTGCTTCTGCAGGATCTCGGTGAGCTTCTTGGCGCGGCGGCGCTTGGTGTTGGCGTGAATCTGGCCATCCATTTCGGCGGCCTTGGTGCCTTCTTCCTTCGAGTAGCGGAACACGCCGACGTGGTTGAGATTGAGCGTCTCGATGTCGTTGCAGAGCTCCTGGAACTGCTCTTCGGTTTCGCCCGGAAATCCGACGATGATCGAGGTGCGGAAGACGATGCCTGGAATCTTCTCGCGGAGCTTGCCCACGAGGTCGAAGAGCTTGGCCTTGGTCAGGCGGCGATTCATCGACTTCAGCACGGTGTCATTGGTGTGCTGGATTGGCATGTCGAGGTACTTCACGATCTTCGGTTCGCGCACGATGATCTCGACGAGCTCATCGGAGAACTGGTCCGGATACACGTAGTGGAGGCGAATCCACTCGATGCCTTCGACCTTCACGAGTTCCGGAAGGAGCGTTTCGAGGCGCTCCTGGTACTTCCATTCCATGCCGTATTCGGTCAGGTCCTGGGCGACGAGGTTCAGCTCGCGAACGCCGCGCGAGGCCAGCTGCTTCGCTTCCTCGACGAGCGAAGCAACCGTGCGCGAGCGCACGTTTCCGCGAAGCTTCGGAATGATGCAGAAGGCGCAGCGGCGGTTGCAGCCTTCAGAAAGCTTCAGGTACGCCGTGTACAGCGGGCCCGTGTGAATGCGCGGATCCTTCTCGGTGTGGATGAAGGCCGGCTGGTCGATGTACGAGCGCTTGGGCAGCGGGGCGCCGAGCTCGCGCGCCTTTTCGCTCTCGCGGAGAAGTTCGGTGATGCGATGGTACTGGCCCGTTCCGATGAACAGGTCGACTTCCGGCATCTCGTTCTCGAGTTCCTTGGAATAGCGCTGCGGCAGGCATCCCGAGGCGACGAGCACCTTGCACTTGCCGTCTTGCTTGTTCTGGGCCATTTCGAGGATCGTTTCGATCGACTCCTCCTTCGAGGCCTGGATGAAGGAGCACGTGTTGACGATGATCACTTCAGCCTGCTCGGGCTCCTGCACGACCTGGTACTTGTCCTTTTCGAGGAGTCCCAGCATGACCTGCGAGTCGACGAGATTCTTGGGGCAGCCGAGGCTGACGAAGTAGACGCTGTTCTTGTTCGGAGTGGTCATAGGTACTGCTTTCTGTTGTTCAATTTAGTTGCGATGCGCGGCTCGCGCCGCGCCAGCAATCAGTCGCGGAAATTTCCGAACTGCATCGGCACCTTGAGGGTGTCGCTCTGGCTGCGAAGGTGCGCGATGGCGGCCTGCAGGTCGTCACGGTTCTTTCCGGAAACACGAACCTGTTCATCCTGGATCTGGGCATTCACCTTGATCTTGGTTTCCTTGAGCGAGGCGATGATCTCCTTGCCCTTTTCCTTCGAGATGCCGGCCTGAACGATGATCGTCTGGCGCGAACTCTGCCCGAAGGCGTTTTCCACATCCTTGTACTCGAGCGAGAGGAGCGAGATGCCGCGCTTCACGAGCTTGCTCTGGAGGATGTCGTTGACCGCCTCGAGCTTGCCTTCTTCCGAGCACCACAGGGTGATCGTCTTGGCCTTCTGGTCGAGCTTGATCTCGGACTTCACGCCTTTGAAGTCAAAGCGCTGGCCGAGCTCCTTGGTAGCCTGGTTGATGGCGTTGTCGACTTCCTGCCAATTCACTTCGGAAGAGATATCAAATGAGGGCATAGTGGGCCGAAGCTGTACAAAAAGGGTCAGCTAAACGCAAGGGGGCAGAATCCCATCACTTTTCAGAGACTTGGAGGGGGTGGGGAAGGGGTAAATGACCCGGGGCGTCAATGAGGCCCCGTCCGGTCATTCCTTCACGACGTCCGTGCGAGGGGGAACCTTGAACTCAAAGAGGCTCTTGGCCAGGGCCTCGCCCATCTTGAGGCTCGAGAGTTCGATGGTGGATTTGTTTCCGTCGCAATATTCGATGGAAACCTTCGAGATCATCGGCGCGTGGTCGGCGATCGTTACAGTGACCAGCTTGAGGCCTCCTCCCGAGCACTTGGCTGGCTTGAGAGCGAACTTCCGTCTGCCTGCAGGCGCCGCCGCCAATCCTTGATTTACTGCGGACGAAAAGCGGCCCGCGAGAAGGGCATCGAGCAGGCGGCTCTTGACCTGGGCGGCCTTGCTGATGATGACCTGGCCATTTTCGCTTTCGTCAAAGGGGGGAGTGTACATCCATACCGTCTTGCCATTGCTGATGATGAGACTGGACTCAGGAGACTTGGTCTCCCACCGAAATGAGTTGGGGGCCTTCCAGTCGAGCGTTCCCTGGCTCGATTTCGTCTCTCCGAAAGCAGATGAAAACTTCTCCTCCGAGAACTCGGCAGAAAGCGAACCCGACTTGGCGTAATGCGCTTCCACTTCCGCCAGAAGCTGTGGGAGGGCCTTCTTGGCCTTCGCCGGAGCGGAGAGTGCCATGCCGGAGCTAAGAGCGAACGTTGCCGCCAGCAGGAGAACGAGACGCATCTCAGTTCATCCTGACGGAAACCATCTTCGAGACGCCAGGCTCTTCCATCGTTACGCCGTAGAGCGTGTCGTTCAGCTCCATCGTCTTCTTGTTGTGCGTGATGAGGATGAACTGGCTCTTCACCGACATTTCACGAAGGAGGGCGTTAAACTTGCCCACGTTCGCGTCGTCCAGCGGAGCATCAACTTCGTCGAGCACGCAGAACGGCGACGGCTTGACCATGAAGATCGCGAAGATCAGCGAGACGGCCGTCAGGGCCTTCTCGCCGCCCGAGAGGGCGTGCATGTTGACGATCTTCTTGCCCGGAGGCTGGGCCAAGATGTCGATACCGGCGTCGAGGATGTCCGTCGAACCTTCGGGGTAGATGAGCGAGAGCTTCGCCTGGCCACCACCGAAGATGATCGGAAAGAGCTTCTCGAAGCGATCCGCGATGGACTCAAAAGCCTTGCGGAACCGCTCTTCGGAGGTCTTGTTGATGTGTTCAATCGCTTCCTGCAGATTCTCCAGCGAGCGTTCGAGGTCGCGCTTTTCGCTGCAGAGGTGCTCGAAGCGGCGCTGCAGGTCATTGAACTCCTGCTCGGCCATCGGGTTCACTTCTCCGAGGCGGCGGATCTTCTCGCGCAGGCGCTCGACTTCTTCATTGAGCAGCTGCTCTTCTTCGGCCGTCATTTCCGCCGTGACGACCGGCTCCTGCATCTCTTCCTGGATCGCCGAAACTGAAGGAGTGACGAGGCAGTCCACGCCGTACTTCTCTTCGAGGTTCTGCTTGAGGTGGCCGAAGTCGCTGTTCAGCTTTTCGATTTCGAGCGCAAAGCCCATCGACTGATGGTTCTTGGCATCGCCCTGCTTGTGCAGGATCTTGATGCGCTCGAGACCGGTGTTCACGCGGGCAGAGACGATTTCGAGGTTGTTCTTGGTCTCGGCAAGGCGCGACTCGAGCTCGGCAACGAGCATCGTGAGGTCTTCAATCTTCGTTTCGCTCTTGTCGTCGCCACCGCTGTGGGTCGACTGCTCCTGGAACACGCGTTCGAGGATGCGGGCGATTTCGTCGATGCGGCGCTCGCGATCGGCCACCACGCCCTGGAGCGAGCTGTACTCGCGCTTGAGGCTCTGGGCGCGTTCGCGAACCGATGCTTCGCCAACCTTCAGGTTCTGGAGTTCGCTTTCGAGGGCGCGGAGCTCGAGGTCGTACTGCTGCACTTCCTCTTCACGAGCCCTGAGCTGGATCTCGAGTTCGGAGCGGCCCGACAGGATCTCGGCCAGCTGCTCCGAGATCTCCTCGGAGTCGGACTCGTTTCGCGACAGGTCTTCATCGCAACGTGAGCGCTGCGAGGACAGGCGATCGAGGTTCTGGCGAGCTTCCTGCGCCGCACGTTCGAGCTGGCGGGTTTCGCGCTCGAGCGTTCCGCAGGTGATCTCGAGCTCGCGGAGCTTTTCTTCTCCGGAGGCAAGCTGCGAGCGGGCCGATTCCAGCGACGAGCGCGTGGTTTCGGTCAGCTGCTGGTTTTCAGCGTGAAGGGATGCGGCCTTTTCCACGACGGCTTCGAGTTCCGTGATCGCACGCTTGCGTCCCAGGATGCTCGATGCCTTGTCGGAATTCAGGCTGCCACCACGGATTTCAGCGATGCCCTGCGCGTGCAGATCAACGGCGATGCCATCGAGGGTGGCGAGCGACCAGCCGAACTCGGCCATCTTCGCAAAAGACGATCCGACCACGAACGCGGCAAGCGGAGCCGAATCCGAGACAATCGCTACGCGATTGCAGGCGCTGAGCGCTGCATCGGCGAGCTGGGTTTCGGACTTGGCGTTCGCGCGGACCTTCTGGCGAAGCGTTCCCTGGAACTGGAATCCTGCCGAGCTGAGCAGGTTCTGGACCTGGGCAAGCGTTGCGGATTCATCCGAAGCGCGAGCGCTCCAGAGTCCGGCAAGGCGGATGCAGGCACGGCCTTCGTTCCGGGTTGAGAGTTCGCGGAGCGCATCCACAGCCAGCGATGGATCCTTCGAGAGAAGGCTTTCCAGCTGGCCCTCGAGCCAGGCTTCCATCGCGCTTTCAAACCCGGGTTCCACGTCAACCAGTTCAGTCAGGGTCGAAATTCCACCCTGCCGATTGTCCTTCGCCCAGCCGAGCAGCGATTTTGGGCCGTCGCCTATGCCTTCATGCGACTCGACCAGTTCATGGAGGCTCTGAAGCTTTGCACGCTGGCGGGTCACTTCGCGGAGGCTTTCGTCTTCGGCGCGCTCCTGCTGTCGGAGCGTGCCTTCGAGCTCGCGGATCGTCTGCTGCTGCTGGTTGCGGGTTTCGCGAAGCGTGTCGCGATCTCCCGAGAGCTGTTCGAATTCGGTGCGTGTCGCGGAGAGGCGAGCCTCGTCTTCTTCGGCGCGCTGCGATGCCTGCGATGATTCGTCGGTGATGCGCTCGAGCTGTTCCTTCAGGCTCTCGATGCGGCTCGTGATGGCAGCCGAACGAGCATTGAGTTCATTCGCCTGTTCCACTCCCTGCAGGAGCGAGCGCTGGGCCTGTTCGAGCGAGCGGCGCGAAGCTTCGGTGGACTGGCGCTTTTCGCGAACCTGTTCTTCCTGGTCCTGAGCGCGCGACTGTGCCGAGTGCAGGAGTTCTTCGCCCTCTTCGAGCTCGCGTCCCTGTTCGGCCAGGCGGGCGCGATCGACTTCGATATTCTGCGACAATTCAGTCTGCTCGCGGCGCAGGTTCTGGAGCTGCTGCTCGAGGTCGCCCTGGCGGCGGCGCGAGAGATCAAGCGCGCTCTGTTCGCGGGTCAGTTCGCTGCGGGCATTCTGGAGCGAGGACTGGAGCTCTTCGACGGACTTGGAGTCCGTGAGCTGCGCGATGCGATCGACTTCGATCGAGTTCTCCACCGTCTGGAGTTCGGCGCGAAAGCTCGCAAGCTCCTGATCGAGGATGTCTTTCGAGGAGTAAAGATCGACCAGCTTCTGCTGGATCACGCGGGCCTTGCGGCGGCCCCAGGTCATTTCCTTGTCCGTAAGTTCCGCGCGGAGCTTATTGTAGGAGCGGGCCTTCTGGGCCTGGCGCTCGAGCGATCCAAGGTTGCGCTCGATTTCCTGAACGACGTCGTTCAGGCGCGAGAGGTTGGACTGGGTCGCTTCCATTTTGCGGAGCGACTCTTTCTTTCGGGCCTTGTACTTGGCGATGCCGGCGGCCTCTTCGATCAGCAGACGGCGCTCTTCGGGCTTCGCCTGGACGATCTTTCCGATCTGTCCCTGCTCGATGACCGAGTACCCCTTCGCACCGACACCGGTGTCCATGAAGAGTTCCTGGATGTCCTTGAGTCGGGCCGGCTGGCCATTGATGAAGTATTCGCCTTCGCCAGAACGATAGACGCGGCGGGTGACGGCAATTTCCTTCGAGCGAAGGTGCAGCGGAATGTCCTGAGTCGTTGCGCCCGACGCCGGATCGACGTCATGGGCATCGGTCTCGAGGACCATGGTGGCTTCGGCCAGACCGAGCGGCGAGTAGCGCGAGCTGCCATTAAAGATGAGGTCTTCGGAGCCGGTTCCGCGCATGTGCTTGTAGGACTGTTCGCCCATGACCCAGAAGAACGCGTCCACGATATTGGACTTGCCGCATCCATTGGGTCCGACAATGCCGGTGATGCCCTTGTCAAAATGGATCACCGTCTTGTCTTTGAAAGACTTAAACCCCTGAATTTCCAAGCGTTTAACGCGCATAGTAGACTTCCCCCACTCTCGGAAGCGACGAATCTAGCAACCGAGAGTGAAAAGGCAAGTCATGAAAACACGCGAGCCTGACCGGGGGCGACCCGGCCAGGCTCCGCTTCTGTCTGAGATCTTTTCAGATCATCTGTAGGCTATCCGCGCTCGAGTCTTCGAAGAGGGGGCCGATGCCCTGGTCTTCCGAATCCCTCCTTTCAGCTGGCCTTTCACGCCGACTGGGCTGGGATGTCCTTAATAAGTTCATCAAATTTTTAAGAATTTTGGCTGTCGCGGTCGCCTCCGGCCAGAGGCGATCCAGGCAGTCCGCAGGCTCCGCACACGTGTTGGCGGTTCGGCCTACGCTACCGCAACTTCGGGGGCCCGGTTTCGTGTCTCTCGATCTGCACTTGATCCGGGAATGGGAAGCTCTCTTGGCGAGCACTCCTGATATTCATTCGACGTCCTCCGTTGTTCTACCTAAAACCAGACTAACTCACTCAAATTTCAGCGAAAATGTGTCGTGTCAGACAATTTTAAAGGTGGTGCCTTTTCGAGGACTTAGACCCGAAAAAAGTCTGTGGGGCGGTTTGGGACCCATTTAATAGAGGGGCTCCTTCGGACTGAAGCGGGTGTCGAAATTTTCAACAGGGGCGGTGTCGATTGAGCACTTCTTTCATGGAGGAGTCTTTCTTCGATCGAATTACCCTCATTCTTTCAAGAGCTTAGGTTTGTGCGCAGCTTGGCACGTCGAGTGCTTTGCTTAACGCATCCCGTCGGACAAGGACGCCTGAAGGG
Source organism: Bacteriovorax stolpii (assembly GCA_945860415.1). Taxonomy (GTDB): domain Bacteria; phylum Bdellovibrionota; class UBA1018; order UBA1018; family UBA1018; genus CAIOHW01. Next base: position 619 of record CAMAQA010000071.1, on the reverse strand, counting down.
TTAACCGTGAAGGAAGGTCCGATTTGCGTCCTGATGTACCGGCTCTGAAAAAACGTTTCGACTGGAGCGCAGCCTTCCTGGCTGTTCTGGCGATGGGGCTTTTCTCCATGTCCGTCGGAGTTCGGCCTGCCGAAGGCTCCATCCTGGCCGACAAGAAGGCTGAGAAGAAAAAGGCCAAGACCACCGGAGGCAGTAGTGACGCCACCGAGAAGGAGACTCCTCAGGCCAAGGCGCCACCGCGTTTTCGGGCCGTGGTGATTGCCGACTATGGATCCAATCTTTTTCCAGTGGGCACCGAGCAGTTTTCGGCAGGGTCGAGCCTGCTGTTCATTCCGTCCTACCAGCTCACGTCCAACTGGAGCGTGGGGCTTCTGGCCTCGGCCTACAAGGAGCTGACCGATCTCCGCGAGTTCACCCTCTTTGATCCGTCGCTGCGAGTGTCACACCGAGCGCTTCAGTTGAATCCTACGGTCAGTGTCGCGCCGGCCCTCTGGTTTGCGCTGCCGATTTCGGAGCGCTCGCGCGAGCGTGACAGCTTGATCGTTTCCGTCCGTCCAGCCCTGCGGTTCGCTGCAGATTTTTCGAAGAGCAAGCTGCCGGTCATCAGGAACTCATCGGT
>CAMAQA010000070.1 GCA_945860415.1 Bacteriovorax stolpii | reverse complement strand
CGGGCGAGTCACCTCAGGTTCCCTCCCAGTCCTTCCAGAAGACCGCGGTGGCCACCGCATCCGGAATGATCTCGATCACCTGGGGAAGAGAGCCTGACTCGCGAAGGGTCTTGATGAACTGCACGACGGATGTGCCGGGAGTTCGAAGATCGATGCGGGCATACGACAGACTCCACTGCTGCGCCCACTCTTCAAAACCGATCGAGTGCTCATTGATGTAGGCGGGCTTTCCGAAGACCCTGTCGAAGATCCTGCCGCCACTGTTGTTCACGATGGCCAGGTGCCAGTCCGAAGGCGCCGCGCCCGAGCGCTCGAATTCGCGAAGAATCCAGGGTGCCGTCGAATCATAGAGCGCAGTCAGGTCTCCGAGAATCGCCCAGCTTTCGGCCGGGGCGGTAGTCGTGCCGTCGGCCGATCCCGAACCGGTCGCCGACATCATTCCGAAGAAGGTCGAGAGCTGGCCGTCGATGCCGTTCAGCCCTCGACTTGCGGCAATGGTGCGCGCGGCAAAGCGAGGTTCGCGGTGGGCGACAAGATCCCACTCACGAATGGGCAGTGAGTTTCCGAGATAAACGAGTGCATTTTCCGGAATCTGCTCCGAGAGCGAACGGAAAACCGCCGGTTCGCTGCCGGGGTGCCGCCCGAGCAGGCCCAGCAAGTCGAGCCGACGGGCGTGGTTGGCGTTCCTCCATGCGCGATAGGAATCCGTTCCGAAAAACCGCGGTGCGGGTACGGTCAGTCGATAGAGATCGCCGACGAGCATGTGGAGCGTCTTCGCGCGCGGCAATCCTGAGAATGGAAGCGAGCTGATGCTCAAGACCGGAATCTTTGAAGCCTCCGGATGCACTTCCAGATCACGCCACAAGCGGAGCGTGGGCACGCCACCGATTCGGATGACGGCATCGATGGGATATCCATTTGCGAGCGCTTCCTGCCACAGGTCGCGATGCGACTCGATTCGAAGCTCATCGAGCGATGGATCCGTTGAGAGTTGCGAGAGCGCCTCGGTAATGACGGGGTAACCCCAGTTGCGAAGCACCGTGCTGACGATTCGACTTTCGTCGCGCGATAGTTCCCCGACGATGACGAGCGGGTACCTGGCTTCGGACATGTCGAAGGGGGCAGCAGGAAGACCTGCCACCAGCTGCGACTCGCTCTGCGGCTCCTCGAAACATACGTTCCAGTGCACCGGGCCTCGGCCTGCCGGAAGCTTTGGCCCGGTGGCAAAGGCAAAGGGCTGCGTGCTCTCGCCATCGATGTCGAGTCCTTCCGAGCAGTACACGCCCAGGATGCCGACCTGTTCGCAGGCCTGGGGAGATCCGGTTCCGCGAAAGCGTCGCGGACGATCGGCGGTCAGGAAAAATACGCGCGTTCCGGTGTAGAACGCTTCCATTGCCGCAGGAAGCAGCTCTCCCACGGCACTGCCCGAAGTCGTCAGGACGGCCACGGGCCTGCCGCTCGCACGAGCGCGTCCCAGGGCTGCAAAACCCGCCGCCCGTTCCTCGAAATGGTTCAGCACTTCAAAACGAAAACCCAGCGAAGCATCGGTGGAGGATTCAACGACCGCTTCGATCCAGGCGCTGTTTCGCGCTCCGGGGCATACGATGACGGTGCGCACACCATTGCCGGCCAGATCCTGCAATGTCTGCAAAGCCAGTTCACGATTGGACTTCCGGGGTGAAGGCATCAAAGGGTCTCCAGTCCGAGGATCCTGAGCACGGCATTCCACTTTCGCTCGATCTCGGACCATTCTCGTTCAGGAGTGCTGCCCCTGACAACCCCGGCGCCGGCCCCGACCCGGCAAAACGCCTTTTCACGACTCCATTCCATATTCCGGATCGCCACCGCGCAGGTATCGCGCCCGTCGAGTCGAACACCCCACGGGGCGCCAAAGCGTGATCGGGGGTGGTGCTTCTGTTCTTCAGCCAGCCACTGGGCGCCCGCCTCTCGCGGATGCGCTCCGAGCGCGGGGGTCGGGTGGAGCCGATCCACGAGGTCCTGCCACTCCGTTTCCATGGCGTGGGAGGCCAGGGTGAGTTCGATCGGAGTGTACAGATGAACGAGGCTTCCCGCCCTGCGGACACCCGTCTTGCCGACGTGAAGGGTTCCGAGGCCAGAGAGTCGCTCCGAGATGCCTTCGATCACGAGCGAGTGCTCGTGCCGCTCCTTTGGATCCGCAAGCAGCAGCATTTCGGCTTCCGATTCGCGTCCCTTCTCGAGAGATCGAGTACCGGCAAGCGCCATGGTTCGAACGGTTGCACCCTCGCGCTCGAAGAGCAGCTCGGGAGTCACGCCCAGAATTCCCTCCTGGTCATTCCAGCAGCCATACAGAAAACCGCCATTTTCGCCCTGAAACCGAAGCGCATGAAGCAAAAGCCACGCAAGGTCTTCGGTCGACGGAAAGGCCGAGGACGTCTCTCGGAAGGCGTACGGAACGGCCTTGGTCAACACGCCCGCTTCAATTTGGTGGAGCACGGTGCGCGAGGTTTCCAGAAATCGGCGTCGGGCGGCTTCGCGTTCCTTCCAGGACCAGTCCGGCCGATGGGGCGATGCCTCCAGCAAGATGGCTTCAAGCTCCGCGCGGGGGACGGACTGGACGTGCAGGGCGGGCAGCCAGGCACTCGGGTTTTCCTGCGCAAAAAAAGGGCCGCTGAACCATGTCGGAGCGATCGACGGGGTGTACCTGCCCGAAGCGGGAAGGACCGCCACGGTCACTTCTGAAGCGCCCGGAGGCGCCCAGATTCCCCATCCCCGATCCCGGGCGGGGGGCGACGGAAAGCCCCTGAGCCCAGTGGCCAAAAATTCGCGATTTGCGCCCAAATTTCCGGGGTCCATTCAGTTCAAGGATCTTTAAACTGGGAGAATTCGGTAGTAAACAAAAAGCATCAAGAATAAGAGGTTTCCCGCTTGAACGCCTATCGCTCGTCCATCGTCAGGATTCCTGTTCCGGGGTCTGCTTCGCCGCTCGAGGTGGGAGGAGGCTCGTTCGTGCTCATTGCCGGCCCGTGCTCGGTGGATCGGCCCGAAACATTTTATGAATGTGCCGAATCCTTGAAAGCTCAGGGCGCGCACGCTCTTCGTGGCGCAATTTTCAAGATGCGTACAAAACCGGATTCCTTCCAGGGACTCGGACGCGAGGGGCTGGAGCTGCTCGCCGAGGCTCGCCGCCGCACCGGACTTCCGGTCGTCACCGAAGTGGTGGATCCGCGGCACCTCGAAGAGCTCGATCCGGTGGTCGACGTCTACCAGGTGGGCGCGCGCAACATGTACAATTACGAGCTGCTCAAGGAGCTGGGCCTGTCGAAGAAGCCCGTGCTCCTGAAGCGCGGCTTCACGGCCTATCTCGATGAGTGGGCTCATGCTGCCGAGTACCTGCTCCGTGCCGGCAATTCGAACGTCATTCTTTGTGAGCGCGGCATTCGTGGCTTTGATCCGCACACTCGCAACGTGCTCGATCTGGCTTCGGTGCCGGTCATTCGCGCGCGCACGGGTCTTCCCGTGATCGTGGATCCGAGCCACGGCACCGGACGCAAGGATCTCGTCGATCCGATGTCCATTGCTGCCCTTGCAGCAGGTGCTGATGGCCTCCTGATCGAAGTGCATCCGCGTCCCGAAGAGGCTTTGTCGGATGCCGACCAGGCGCTGACTCCGGGAGAATTCGCTGCCCTTCGTCGCAAGATCGGACGCGTGCGCACCGCGCTTCATGCGGAGGAGGACCTCGCATGATCTCCGCACAGAAGCCGGAAACCATTCGCGGCATGTTCGATCGGATCGCAGGTCGCTATGATCTCGCGAACACGGTGCTGTCGCTCGGCACGCATTGGATTTGGAAGCGGAAGCTCGTCGGGCTCGCGTCGCAAGGGCTCGTCCCTTCGGGGGCTGCGTCGGCAGCGTCTGCTTCGGACGGAGCGTCCAACGCCAAATCCATCCGCATCCTCGATTGTGCAACCGGCACCGGCGATATCGCCGAGCTCTGGTCCAAGCGCCTGGCGAAACTCGGCCTGGCTCGCCAGTCAGAGATCCACGCCACGGATTTTTCCGAAGGCATGCTCGAGCAGGCGCGCAAGCGCCTCGAAGCCGAGCGCGGTCGCTTTCCGACGTTCGTGCGCTTCGAGTGGGCGGACGTGCAGCAGCTCTCGTACGCCGATGGCACCTTTGACCGCGCAACGATTTCATTTGGCATCCGCAACGTGGCGGATCCAGCGAAGGGTCTCTCCGAACTCGGACGTGTCGTGAAGTCGGGCGGTGAAGTCTGGGTGCTCGAGTTCGGGCAGCCCTCGGTTCCTGGCTTTGCGCAGCTCTATGGATTCTACTCGGGACGAGTGCTGCCGGCCGTAGGGGGATGGCTCAGCGGCGAACGCGACGCGTACGCGTACCTGAACCAGTCTTCCGAGCGCTTTCCGTGCGGCGAAGGTTTCCTGAAACTCGCGCGAGCCACGGGGCGCTTCTCCGAGTGCCGCGCATTTCTGCTCACTGGCGGAGTGGCGTACCTCTATCAACTCACGCGAAGCTGATTGCTTCCGCAGTTGTTATTTTGAGTAACAGCGGAAGTCCTGGACGGTCTCGCCGATTCCAAACTCGTTGTAGCGGGTTTCTGATACCGATACTTAAGGGCCTGCCAGGGCGGCACCGAGAGTGCGACCAGCGGTGCGGACCAGAACTCCATATTTTGTTCCGAACGCATCCTTGTCGATTTCGAGGTGGTGAAATCCGACGAGCGGTTCGAGAAACTGCACGGCAGCTTCGTAATTTGGCTGTGCGGGAGCTGCCAGGGCTGCGGTGGAGGACAAGAGGGCGGTCAACATCAGAAATCGTGGGTTCATGGGTGCTCCTTCAGGGTGGAGGAGGTCTACCTTGCGTGGTGCAACGCATCAAAACCTCGGAGTAGGTGCTGTAAAGTCGTGGTAAGTCACTGAAATCATGGCCAGGCGCTTGAATCTAGGGTCGAAACGGCTAGGCTCAGAAGATGGCTCATATCGTTCGGATTCTTGGTTTTGTGGGTGCGCTGACTTTCCTTTCTCTTGTTGTCGCTGTGCCGGCGCAGGCCTGCGGGGGGGCAAGCTGCGAGATGTGCGATGGCAAGGCTTCGGCCGATCACGCCGATAAATCGGCCGAGAAATCGAAGGTGGCAACGAAGACCACCCCGTCGGGCCGCAAGCTCAAGTGCTCGAAGTGCGCCGACCACTCCGAGGCGAAGGCCGGTACGGCCGATGCCTCCGCTCCTGCAGCTGCAGAAGCAGAGGCACCGGCGACCTGATCTGAATCAGCGACTCATGGCAATCGCGGTGGCCACGATCCGGGGTTGGCTCCAGTGCGAGGATTGCCAGTTGTACTGACCGTGAGCGATCCGAGAGAGGATCGTGTCCACTGCGTCTGCATCAAACGCAGGGTATCCCTTCTCGGAGTAGCCCGTGGCGAGTTCTTTCAGGAACGATCGTCGACCTGCCCAGTACGCCCGTTTGGCCGATGGACGAGGGGCTTCGGTCTTTTGAAGTACCTTCAAAATCCTGAGAATTTCCTCGTGAAAGGCCGCCTCGAGGTTCGAGTGGAGCAGTACCTGGAAGGGCAGCATCACGCCGCACTCGCGAGAGGTACTTCGATCGACCACTTCGGAAAGCTTTCTTTCGGCCACTGCCTTTTCAAAATCCTCCACGCTCTGAATCTGCGCGAACAGGCCTGCGGATTCCGTATGGGCTGATCGACTGACCACCCGATTTTCGGTGATCTGGGGCAGCAGCGTCAGCTGTGCAGTATCGGAACGCAGCTGGTTTTGCGGTAGAGCGCCCTCGGACTGGATATCCGAACGCAGCGTTTTGTCTCCGATATGCCGTGTCCGGCACTCATACTCTCGCGAGCAGCTTTCATATTCGCTTCCGATCGGGCACTGCTCGAACGGATCGCGCCGGATATCATCTCGGCCGGGACGTGAGCAAACCTTCTCGCAGCGGTACTCGTATCCGCACGATTCAGTGGACGCACTCAGGCTGACGGTTTCTCCTGAGAGCACTTCGGTCGCCACTTCGGACTGAATGGTCCACGTCCTGTAACTCGCAAGCTGGGCGCGCGCTTTCTTGCGTTCGGCCCGGGGCAGGGCCTTGTAGTCGGTCATCCAGATCTTCAGCTGCTTCGTGGTGCAGGCATTCAGGGCGGCATCCGTCGAGGCTGCGGTGCCCTCCAATCGGATCGTGGTTTTGAACTCCTTTTGAAACGCCTGCACGAATTCCGGCAGGGTTTTGGGTTCGCAGGCACTCAGCGCGAGCGCGCCAAGCAGTAGGGGGGCCTTTTTCAGGAATGACGAAAACATGGATCTCTCTCCTCAACGGGTTGTGATTGAAGAGCCGCATCAGCACGCGACGTGCCACGCGGGAGAGGTCCGGAAATGATCCTGATTTCAGAATGTTAGACAGATTCAGCTGTGGATTGATCTGAGGTCACCGTGCAACCAGTGCCAAAACGGCACGGCCAAGTGGAGCACTCAAAATGACGCGTATGCGAAACCAAATGGTGGGCCCGACCTTTTAGAACACCCTGGCCCGTATGCCTTCCTTCTGCATGAAGGCGCGGATGGTGGTGGAATCCAGGGGCTCGAGCCTCCACAGGAGGTCGTGCAGGAGCTGGAGCGTACGCTTGCCCTCGGGCGAGCTGAAGTTGTCGGTGATCACGCGCGTGTCCTTCGTGATCTGGATCAGGTTGTTCACGAGCGACTGCAGGTCGGTATTGAAGAGCTTGCTCTTCTCGACGTGGGTGAGGGTCTGGTTCACGTTCGCACTGAGCTTGTAGAGGAGCTCAATCGAGCGAGTGATGTCGCCCTTGTTCCGCTCGATCAGGTCCTTGAGCTTGCCAGCGAGGTCGAAGCTCTGCGAGATGAGCTGGTCGATGCGGGGTGGGTCGACCCCGGCGAAAAGCGCTCCGTCCTTCACCGACTCGGCGGAGCTGCTTCCGGGAGTGATCTCGATGTAGCGCTCGCCGATGATGCCGGCGATGTTCACATAAAACTGGCTGTCCTGGCGAATGCCTTTGGCGGCATCATTGCGCACCGAAATCTTGAGTTTCAGGGGGACGACCGAGTTCGTCGACGAAGTTTCCTCGGCGCTGCCTGGTTCCTTCATGGCGATCACGCTCTTCGGATCCACCGGTGCAAAAAACTCGATCGCCTCGACCTTGCCGACCTTGATTCCAGAAACACGAACCGGAGATCCGACTTCGATTCCGCCGGCGAAATTGTAGGTGATGTAGAAGTTCGTCGAACCCTGGAACGGATTCTTCACGCCCAGGAGCCACGCGAACGCGACGACGAGCACCGCCGTTCCTGCGACGAGAAACCCCACTTTGGCTTCGTGTGAAAGGAGTCCGTGGCTGTGGCCGTCGTGAGTCTTCTTGGTCATATCTTCACAAGGGTAAACGATTCAGCCGACGAGCGTAAACAAGTACGTCAGTACGAAGTCGAGCACGATGACGGCAATTGTTGCCGAGACAACCGATTCAGTAGTGGCACTTCCCACACCCTGTGCGCCACCCTGACAACGAAATCCATACGTGCAGGCAATCAAAGGCATGACCGCCCCGTATGCCACGGCCTTGACGAGCGCGCAGGCAAGATCCTTGAGGTCCACGAAATGCCGAAGGTTGTTCACGTACTCCAGGGTGGAAAAATTGAACTTCGTCACCGCCATGAGGATGGCGCACGACAACGTCACTGCAAGCGCAATCAAGGTCAGGCTCACGGTCGCGATGATTCCCGCGATCCAGCGCGGAAAGACGAGGTAGCCCACCGGATCAATGCCGAGGAGCTTCAGGGCATCGACCTGTTCGGTGATCTTCATGCCGCCGATTTCCGCGGTCATCGATGCGCCCACTTTGGCCACAATGAGCAGGGCAGGCACCGCGATGCCGAGCTCGCGCATGATGAATTGTCCGGTGAATCCCGGAATCATCGTCGTCGTGTGGAGCGCATGATCCATGTGGAAGGCAATCTCCTGCGTGACGACCAGTCCGGCAAACGCCGTCGAGATGCCGATGATTGGAATGCTGCCGATGCCGTGGTGGACGAGGTGCTGCAGGATCTCCTCGCGGCGCCATTTACCGTGAAAGGCCCAGCCGACGGTACGGGTGGCGACACTCCAAAATTCGCGGGCAAAGGAAGGCGTTGCCATCTCAGTGTCCTCCCCCGAAAAGATGTCCGATCATTTCCAGGAACTGGCTCGTCACGAAGTTTGCCAGCACGATGTAGAGGTTCGTGTAAATCGCAGCCCAGGTGACGGCGTTTCCGACACCCTTCGCGCCGCCCGATGCGGTGAACCCCTGGTGGCAGGCCACTCCGGCCACGATCGTGCCATAGACTGCGGATTTGAACATTCCTGCCGCAAAGACGTCCATTCCTGCAAAGCGCGGAATGCTCGTGATGTACTGGAGCGGATTCACTCCGGCGGTGAGCGTGGCCACGAGAACAGAACCGCCGAGACTGACGAGAAGGCCCACGACCAGCAGCAGGATCGAGGCATTCACGATGGCGATGAAACGAGGAACGACGAGGTACTCGAGCGGATCCGTGCCGAGGCACTCAATGGCATCCATCTGTTCGGTCACACGCATCGTGCCGAGCTCGGCCGCAGTGAAGGCGCCGATCTTGCCGGCAAGCAAAAACGAGATGATCAGCGGACCGACCTCGCGCACGCAGGCCGAAGTGGTGATGCCTCCGAGCATGCTGAGCGCTTCGTAGTCAGCGAGCACCATCTGGAACTGGAGCGTCAGGATCGCGCCGACGAACAAGCCCGCAAACACCACGGTCGAAAACGAGCGCGAGTAGACTTCCACCATCTGTTGGAAGATCTGGCGATGGTTCTGCTTCGAGCGAATCGCCGTGCGAAAGATGTCGCGATAAAAGAGAACCAGCTTGCCGAGCTCCTTCATGCGCGTACCTCTGGGCCCGCGGTGCCGCCCACCGGCTCGCGCGCGAGCTGCGCCTCGCTTTCGAGAGCTTCGGAAAGGAAGTCGACAATGAGCGGTTCGCGCGACTGGCGAATCTCCGGAATCGTTCCCCACGCGAGAATCTTCGCCTGGTCGAGCACCAGGACCCGGTCGGCAATCTGGAGCGCGCAGGCCATGTCGTGCGACACGACGACGCTCGTCACCTTCAGCTTGCGCGAGAGTTCGCGGATCAGCCTGTTCACGGCCTGGGTCGTGATTGGATCCAGCCCGGTGGTCGGTTCATCAAAGAGCAGGTGCGAGGGACCGGGCGCGAGGGTGCGCGCGAGAGAGACACGCTTCTGCATGCCGTAGGAAATCTGCGGGGGAGTGAGCCCGAGGATGGATGCATCGAGCTTCACGAGCTCGAGCACTTCCACGACGCGATCACGAATCTCGCGCTCCGAAAGCTCCGGCCTTCCATCCGCCGCGCGTGCGGCACGAAACTCCGGAGATCGCAGCCCAAACGCCACATTCTCCATCACCGTCAGCGAATCGAGGAGGGCCGGCTGCTGAAAGACCATGCCGCAGCGGCGTCGGACGCCCGACAAACCCCGTGCGTCCAAAGCGGAGAGATCCTTGTCCTCAACAAAGACGCGACCCGCATCAGGTTTCATCACGCCGATGATGTGCTTGAGCGTGACGGATTTTCCCATGCCGCTCTTACCAAGGACGAAGACGATCTCGCCGCGTGCGATTTCGAAGGATACCTGTTCGAGGATTTGTTTGGGCCCAAAGGCCTTCGAAACCTGGTCAAAACGGATGGCCACTTCGCTGGCTGTACTCATGCCAGAGGTCCTTCCTGGAGCCCATTCACGAACTGCCTCAAAGCCGGATCCTGCGTCCGCTTGACCTGATCTGCCGTTCCGCCAGAAAGGAGCCTGCCTCGCGCCATGAGATAAATCTGGTCGCCCAAGGCATAGGCTCGGTGCATGTCATTGGTGACGGCCACCACAGTCGTGCCTTTCCGCGCCTGTAGGTCGCGAATCAGCTCCGCAATCACGCGAGAGGTGATCGGATCGAGTCCCGCCGTCGGGTCGTCATAGAGCACGACTTCCGGTTCAACGATGAGGGCACGCGCAATGCCGAGGCGTTTTTGCATTCCGCCGGAAAGTTCGTCGGGCGAGCGCTGTTCGGTTCCGGAGAGGCCGACCCACTCGAGGTGTTGCCGTGCCAGTGCCATCGCCGCGGCACCTACGACGCCCTTCCTCTCGCGCAAAGGAAAGAGCAGGTTCTCCAAAACCGAAAGCGAGTTGAAGAGCGCGTTTCGCTGGAAGAGCATGCCGACTTCCTGCGATTCGACGACGACCCGACCTTCATCGGCGGCATGCAGGCCCGCGATGGTCTTGAGGAGCACGGTCTTACCGGAACCCGACGGACCGACAATGGCAGCGGACCCGCCGCGGGGCACGCGCAGGTCCACGCCGCGAAAAATCCAGCGGCCATCAAAGGATTTTGCCACTCCTGTGAGGGTGATCACGTCAGGAGATAGGGTAGCAGAATCTCCTGGGCCAGAAGCTTTTTATTGAGTGGAAGCCGGATTTCCTGGCGTGCGCGAGCCAGTCTTTCGGCGCGTTCGAGCCAGAATGCACGATGCTGCATCGGATCACGCATGCGCATGCCGAGGTACTTGCAGTGCGCCGTCAAGGAATTGTCCCTCACGGGTTTTCCGGCAAGGTGCGCACGGATGAGCTCGAGATGGAGTGGCTCCATCAGGTCGAGCAGGAGCTGCATCGATTCCGCGCTGGCCGATGCCCAGTCGAGGACCATGTTCAGGAATTCGGGCGGGTTCTCGAGGAATTTCAGCACCAGCGATCGGCGTTCCCAGATCGCATCATCGGCAAGCTCGATGGTGCGTTTCCAGCTGCCCTGCCCGAGCTGGAGGCAGAGCTCCTGCCTTTCAGCGGGAACACGAGCCTCATCCAGAAGGGTTCGTAGGAGCGAATCCGGAAGCGGACGCAGGCGGACCCGCTGACAGCGTGACACCAGCGTCGGAAGAAGCAGGCTCGAATCGCTGGCGGTCAGGATCAGCACCCATGACGGGGGTGGTTCCTCGAGGAGCTTCAGCAGCGAGTTTGCAGCCTGCGGCGTCAGGCGTTCCGCATTGGCGATGAGAAAAATGCGGTAGCTGCCTTCGTGCGCTCCAAAACCCATCGAGGCCTTGAGTTCGCGGAACGACTCGATCTTGAGCCGCTCAAAACCCCCGGCACCTGTTCCCGAAGATTCGCCCTCTTCGGAATCCTCATCATCCGAGGAACCCGAGGAGGAAGGCCTTCCAATTTCCTGGAAGTCGACCCAGCTGCCCTGGCGTGCCTTCACGCAGGCCGCGCATTCGCCACAGGGACCGCCAGCCGAAGCCGCCTCCGAAGCGCTGGATGCCTTTGGCGTCGAAACCCCAACCGGCTCCGAGGCGAAGAGTCCTCCGCCAAACATGTCGGGCTCCTGTTCTTCCGCTGAGGCCTTCTTTCGAAAACCTGCGCGCTCACAGAGCAGCCACTGCGCGATGTGGTAACCGATTTCGCGTTTTCCGACTCCGGCGATGCCGGTCAGCAGGAGCACCGGAGGAACGCGGTCCTGCGCAAGCCACTGCGCGGCCAGAGGACGAAGCGTCTCGCCGTGATGATCCGCCAGCGCGCGCGGCAGCGGAAGGATCGACGGAACAGCAGGGGCTTTTGCAGAAGCGCGGGCCATCAGCGCGCACCTCGCGGACTCTTTTTGAGGTTCTTTTTGATGCCGGCAGTCCTGGCGAGATCCTTCTTTGGCCCGAACCGGCGGACCAGTTCTTCTGCCAACGACGAGGCCATCTTTTCCGCCGGCGCCGCGTGGGCGCGAAGCTTCAGCCAGTGAGTAGGGCGCCTGCGCCGGGCACGCGCAAATCCAGCCCGCACCTTTGCCTGGAAGGCCACGCCTTCGGCTTCAAAACGGTTCGGATCGCGAGCGGCACGAAGACCCTCAGCAGGATCGATATCGAGCCAGACCACGAGATCCGGTTCGCGCCCTTCCGTTGCCAGAGCATTCAGGGTTTCGACTTTCTTCCAAGGCAGGCCGCGGGCATGCCCCTGGTAGGCGAGCGACGAATCGGTGAAGCGATCGCAGAGCACCCACGTTCCGCGCGACATCGCCGGAAGGATGACCTGCTGGAGGTGCTCGGCACGTGCGGCCTCATACAAAAACAACT
>CAMAQA010000069.1 GCA_945860415.1 Bacteriovorax stolpii | reverse complement strand
GTCGGGGTCCGAACCTGAGCCTCCGCCAGTCCCGGTATTCGACACGTAAGAGCGCGCTTGTCCGGCCCACGCCAGTTGTACTCCGGGCGCGGCGCAAAAAACGACGATGCCACTCATCACGATGATCTTTACCGCGCTCTTCAAACGGGTTCTCATGACTCTCATACCCCTACTAAACAATTTTAGTCAGGTATTGTGGAATTCTGCTAGATCTTTGTACTGGAATTTGAAAAGCCCAAGAATTGAGAGTAGTTATGAATTCATGGGTGCACAGTGGAAACATGCCGGCAGGCTCCAGAACTCCTCCAAGCGCAGTGCGCTGACCGGAAAACTGGTGAAGGAAATCATCGTCTCGGCGAAAATCGGAGATCCGAGTCCTGATAATAACTTCCGTCTTCGTGCAGCAGTCGAAGCCGCGAAGAAGCAGTCGGTTCCGCGCGACACGATCGAGCGCGCGATCAAAAAAGGCGCCGGCCTTCTCGACGAGCAGGTGCAATTCGAAACGATTTCGTACGAAGGATTTGCTCCGCATCGCGTTCCGGTGATCGTGGAATGCCTCACCGACAACAAGAACCGCACGGCAGCCGATCTTCGCGTGCTGTTCCGCAAGGGCCAGCTGGGCTCGCAGGGAGCCGTCGCCTGGATGTTTGATCGTCTCGGAGTGGTCGAGGCAACGATCGGGCAGGCGGGAGTCGACATCGAAGGCGTCGCCATTGAAGCCGGCGCTCAGAACATGGAACCGCTCGAGGCGGAGGAAGTGGGTGCCGGACAGACGGGCGCGCGCTTTTTTGCCGAGCCATCAGATCTCGATTCGGTGTCGAAGGCCTTGGGCCAGATGGGGTGGACGGTAACGCTCTCCGAGCTCAGCTACATTCCGAAAAGCATCGTGGAACTGGGCGAGGCGGAAAAGAAAGAAGCCATCGAGTTTCTCCAGGCGATCGACGATCACGATGACGTTCACCGCGTCTACACGGCGCTGAAGTAAAAATCCGCCGGCCGACCTTCGACTTCCCCCCTACCACTGACGCTCGGACCGAAAGAGCACGCCCGCTTCAGACAACCCTGCTGGCGCAGGGAACTCGCGGGCGCGACTCTTCCGGATCCATGCGTCAGCGCGCGCAGGGGTGATCCGAAATTCATCCGTTCGGTAGTTCCGCAGCTCCGCGATAGCGGAGCGAGGACTGTTCGTACCCGAACGGTGAATTTCGGTCGGCCCTGCATTTTATGACGCAGATCTGAACCAAAAGGTGGGCCCGACGATTTTCAATTTCGGCAGTCGCCGTAGCCGATGCCGTTCTGATTCCTCTGCATGCCGATGTCCTGCCGACAGGTGCCCATGAGGCGCCAGCGGGGCTTCTGCGCCTGAGCGGCCTGGAGGATCGAAACGCCAGGACGTTGCGAGTCCCCGGCGTGTAAATCGAGCAGCGGATTCATTGACGCCGGACTCCGCCCCGCTGTCAGCGGGCTTCGAGAGATCGGATCGATCTCCGCCTTTTCCTGGAGTGGTGCTGCAGCTGCAGCATTTCCGATGAGCACCAGGCCCAGAATAAGCACCAGTCGATTCATGATGTGCCTCCTTGGCCGAAATCGGCCATCACCCCTGATGGTAAGGGGGGGCGAGAGGCTTCGGAATGTGTCCGGTTAGACCTGTTTAGGGAGTATTCGGAGCCGAAAGAGCGGCCTTCTGGAGCTCTGCAAGGAAATTCAAGGCCTGGAGCGGCGTCATCTCGTTGATCGCCGCCGATTTGAGTGTTTCGAGTGAAGGATGCGACACCACCTCACGACGGATCTCGGTGCGCACTTCAACCCGGGTCGGTGCGAAAAACGACAGCTGTCCTTCGGAAGCCACGGCGCCCGGAGCGGCTGCCGAAGGCTGCGGCCCGCGCGATTCGCTCTCGAGATTCTCGAGCACTTCCCAGGCGCGATCCACCACGGACTGCGGAAGTCCCGCGAGCTTCGCCACATGGATGCCGAAGCTTTCGTTCGTGGGCCCGTCGCGAAGCAGGTACAGGAACCGGAGTCCGGAATGATCCTTGAGGTCGCGTGATGAGTCGACAGCCATATGCGCGTTTTTGAGTGCGGGCAGGCGCTCCGAGAGCCGCGTGAGCTCGTGATAGTGCGTCGCGAAGAGGGTCCGCGACTTCACGCGCGAGCAGATCCATTCGAGGGTTGCCCACGCGACGCTCATGCCGTCATAGGTGCTGGTGCCACGACCGATCTCATCGAGGATCACCAGCGAACGTTCGCCCGCATGATGGAGAAGGTGCGCGAGCTCGGTCATTTCGACCATGAAGGTGCTCTGCCCCCGAGCAATCGCGTCGTGCGCACCGATTCGAGTGAAGATCGAATCCACCACGCCCCAGCGGGCCGCGCTGGCGGGAATTGGCGCACCGATCTGCCCGAGGATCACGATGAGCGCCGCCTGGCGCATGATCGTCGACTTTCCACCCATGTTTGGTCCGGTGATCAATAGTGAGCGGCACGCATCCGGGTTCAGGCGCAGATCGTTCGGAACAAACTCGCCGCGATCCACGAGCGGGTGGCGTCCCTGCAGGATCTCGAGATCGAGGGTCTGGTCGATCACTGGAAAAACCCATCCCGGTCTCTCGCAGAGGGCTGCCAGAGAGGACAGGACGTCGATCTCCGCAAGCGCCTGGGCTGCGCGATTGATCGCGGAAGTCTGCTCGCGAATCCTGCCGAGGAGTTCATCAAAGAGCTGCTGCTCGAGCGCCTTTTGCCTCGCGCCGGAGCTGACCATTTCCTCTTCAAACTTCTTCAGTTCTTCAGTGAAGAATCGTTCCGCTCCCACGGTCGTCTGCTTGCGCTGGTAGTGCGACGGAACGCTCTTCAGATGAGCCTGGGTGATCTCGATGAAATACCCGAATACCCGATTGTACTTCACCTTCAGAGACGAGATGCCGGTGGCCTCGCGCTCGCGGGTCTCGAGCTCGACCAGGAATTTCGCTCCATTTTCAGAAAGCTCGATCAGGCGGTCGAGGTGCGGGTGCGTTCCCGTCTTGAAGATTCCGCCGTCGCGCGACACGAGAGGCGCTTCTTCTTTTTGTGTTTCGAGAATCGACGAAGCCAGGGGCGTCAGCGCATCGCGGACCTCGACCAGTCGTTGGCGAAGCTGCGTAAGTCCTGAAGCCAGCTTCATCTTTGAAGCCGTGAGGCTGTTCTCGAGAAGCGCGAAATTTTCCAGCACCGGAGAAAGTTGTCCGAGTGAAACTCCGAGAGCCCGTGTATCGCGGGGGTTGGCAAGGCCGGTGTGGACTCGTCCCAGGATGCGTTCAAGATCGTAGACTTCTCCGAGGGCGCCCGGGAGTCGGGCGCGGGCAGCTGGAGAATCAGAAAGCTGGCGGATTGATTCCTGGCGTCCTGAAATGCCGCCGATCGAGGTCAGCGGTTCGGCAAGCCAGCGTTTGAGAAGCCTTGCTCCGGCGGCAGTCTTCGTGGATTGAATCTCGGAAAGCAGATTGGGACGATTGTCCGGAGCCGGAAAAAGATCGAGATGTTCGGCAGTCTGCGGGCCCAGCGCCATGGAAAGCTGGTGATGCAGGGGACGTGGTGGCTGCAGGTGGGCAAGGCGCTCCACGCGCTGCGAGCGCGCAGCGTAGTGGGCGAGGATGCCCAGCGCATGGACTGCGCTGCTGGACGGAAGAAACGCATCGAGGGAGGCTATGCCGAACTGGCTGCATAGGAACTTCCCGGCCGCATCCGCGCTCAGAATATTGGCGCTCAGATCCTCGACGAGAGCTCCCGGGCGAAGCGCAGCGGGCGCCTGCTCGGGAAGGTCGCCATCCAGCTTGAGCAGCTGTCGAATGGGCTGGCGCGAGAGCTCGCCCAGAAGTTCGGCAGCCGAAAGCTTTACGGAAAAGAAGGTGTGTCCCGTCGAGGCGTCGAGGCAGGCCAGCGTCCAGGTCGATCCTCCAGGCTCACGAAGCGCCATCGCCAGCCACGCCGACTCGGTGCCATCGAGATCGAACTGCACGCCGGGAGACAGCACTCGGATGATGTCGCGACGAACGATGCCCTTTGCGGCGGCGGGATCCTCCATCTGCTCGCCGATCGCGACTTTCCTGCCTGCACGGAGCAGGCGCTGGATGTAGCCGTGCGCGGAGTGATGCGGCACTCCGGCCATCGGCGTGGGATTGGCCTTGGTGCGATCGCGCGACGTGAGAGTGATCTCGAGGATTCGAGAGGCTTCGACGGCATCATCACCAAAGAGTTCGTAGAAGTCTCCCATCCGGAAAAACAGGAGGGCGTCGGGTACCGTGTTCTTGAGCTCCCAATACTGCCGCATGAGCGGCGTGGCATCGGCAAGCTGCGAGGAATCAGGCGTCGACATCAGGGTGACTGCTTTCTACGAACTCAGCTCTTTCGCTGGGTGCGCTCGGACTGGGCGCCGATCTTATGCACCTTGATCATGTTGGTCGTGCCGCGACGAAGCGTCGGCACTCCGGCTGTGACGACGATGAAGTCGTCGTTTTCCGCGAACTTGTACTGGAGCATGGTGCTCTCGACCATCGCGAAGAGGTCGTCGGTGCCGACGATCTGCGGAATGGTGACGCCACGAACCCCCCAGACGAAGGCCAGGCGCCGAAGCTGGCGCTCGCTGTCCATGATCGCAACGACCGGCTTGTAGGGACGGTATTTCGCCAGCACGCGGGCTGCCATTCCGGAATGGGTGAGGCAGGCGATGGCCACCGCGCCGACATGGTTCGCGATCCTCGATGCGCTGAATTCGATCGATTCCACGATCGATCCGGGCAGCGGAAGGATGTCGCGGCGAGCATTGAAGTCCTTGTTGTTCTCCGACTCCACGATGATTCGCGACATCACCTTCACGGCTTCAACCGGGTATTCGCCGGAAGCGGTCTCGCCGGAAAGCATCACGCAATCGGTGCCGTCAAACACGGCGTTTGCAACGTCGCTGGCTTCGGCGCGCGTGGGAGTAGGCGACTGAATCATGGATTCGAGCATCTGGGTGGCCGTGATGATGGGCACGCCGAGCTCATTGCAGCTCTTGATCAGCTGCTTCTGGATCGAGGGCACGCGCCATGCGCCGACTTCCACGGCCATGTCGCCGCGAGCGACGAGCAGCACGTCGGAAACCTCGATGATCGACTCCATCTCAGCGACCGCTTCTTCTCGTTCGATCTTCGCAACGACCATGGGCGTTTCAGAGGTCAGGGCGCGGATCTCGTCCTTGAGGTTGAGGATGTCTTCCGCTGATCGCACGAACGACAGGGCGATGGCGTCCACGTTCCTGGAGACGCCGAATTTCATGTCCTCGCGATCCTTTTCCGTCAGGCAAGGAATGGACAGGGGAGTGCCGGGAAGGTTCATCCCCTTGTGGCTGGTGAGCTTGCCGCCCACATCCACCTGGACATGAATCTCGGCACCATCCACATGCAGGGCTCGCGTGGCGACCTTTCCGTCATCGAACAGGATTCGCGCGCCCGGTCGAACGTCTGCGGCAACAGCTGCGGCAATCTCGGCCATGATCGGAAGCGCCAGCTCGCCCGGCTGCAGGGTCCTCGGGCTCGAGCCTTCGGGATGCAGGCAGTACTTTTGTCCGGCCTGAAGCTCGACGCCTTCAGGGGGAAGTTTTCCGAGCCGGATCTTCGGACCCTGGAGGTCCTGCATGATGGCCACGGTCTTTCCGGCTGCAGCGGCACAGCTGCGAACCGTGTCGATCAGCCGAGAGTGAAACTCATGGGTTCCATGGCTGAAATTGAGGCGGGCAATGTCCATGCCGGCGTCGATGAGAGCCGAAATCCTCTCCGGAGTAGAAGAGGATGGGCCGAGGGTGCAGACGATCTTAACTTTTCTTGGACTGGAGTTGGGCATTGGAGCGCTTCAGCTTTTCGATTTCTTCCTGGTAGTTCCTGGCAATGATGCGCTCACGATTCTGGTACTGCTGCTCGAGCTGGGCAATGCGACGTTGTGAGATGGTGGAATTTCTCTCCAGCTCGTCACGCTGCCTGCCCTCGAGTTCCCTGATGGTCTTCTGAGACTCGTCCTGAGCCTTTTTCACCTGTTCCACGGACTCCGCCCGGGTATCGTCGAGACGCTTTTCGTAGTCTCGGATTAGCTCATTTTGCTGAGCAGAGAAAGCCCTGCGGGTCATTCGATTCTCGAAATCCGCCTGCTCGCGGGCGGCCAGGATTTTGTCCGCCGCGTCATTTTTGACGCCCTCCAGTATCTCTTCGTATTTACGACGTAAAATTTCCATCTCTCGAGATCGGATCTTGTCGTTGGAGCTCAGTGCTCGCACCAGCTCGCGTTCTTTCTCGACTCGCGTGCTGGCAACGCGCTCCTCGCTCTCGCTGGCGACCAGGTTGATCTTGGCCTGCGCATGGAGCTCGGAAGCCGTCTTTTCGCGGTTGATGCGGCTGACCTCACGGCCGTGGGCGCGAGCCTGATCGCTGTACACCTCTTGCGCCCGCGTTCTGGTGGTATCCAGGTTGGCCTTGTAGCGGGCCTCGCGCTGCGCGATCGACTCCTCCGACTGCTTGATCGCGGATTCGCGGATTCGTTCGTAGGCGGCAGGCGAGACCTTTCGTGGATCCGGCATTCCCTTGGATTCCCAAAGCTGCTCACTGAGGTCCTCGATTTCCTCCTGCGCTCGTTGCTGCTGGGTCGACAAACGCTCCTGGTAATTTCGGGCCTGATCCTGATGAGTTCTCTCGAATCCGGCGATGAGATCCTTGCGCTGGAGTTCGAGCTCGCGTTCCAGGCTCTTCACGGTGCCGGATTCTCGGTGCTCCACCTGGTCGGCGAAGGTATCGAATCGGCGCGAGAGATCCTGCTGGTCCGAGTGATGTTCGGCTTCGCGGCTGCGGATCTGTTTCGCATGACGCGTGTCCTTTTCGTGGACGAGCTCATCCTGCCGCAGCGAATCCGTGTCGAGCTTGCGCGACGACTTCTCTCGAAGCCCGTCGATCTCGCTGCGAAGCTGCTTCTCGAGGATGTCTCTATCCTTCAGGAATTCGCCCTCGATCTCGGCATAGGCCTGTCGCCGGCCATCGGCTCGATCCTGCTTGTAGTGCTTCTCGAGATCGAGCGCTCTCTTCACGGATTCGCGGAGTTCGGCCTGTTGAGAGGCCTGCGCATCGCGATAGGTGCGGGTGTCTGCCTCGCCGCGAGCCTGGGCGGCGCGCCCCGCCTGATCGATGCGCTTTTCCGCGATGGACTCGGCCATCGTGCTGCGATCGCGAGCTTCCGCATTGGCCTGCCGCACGGATTCGGCCATTCGCGTGAATTCGCGTTCCGCATCGGCAAGGCTTCTTCCTTTCCGGTCATAGCCATCCTGCTGAAGGCGCTTGACCTCATCTCGATGCTGGTTGCGCTCGCGGACCGAGCTCTCTTCGTGGTTGCGACGAAGGTCCTCGACAGCACGGCGATTCTCCGACTCAAACTTCTGCTTGAGTTCAGAGAGGCGCTGGTCGTTTCGATCCTGTTCTTCGGCGGATTTCTGGCGCGCATTCTTGAGCTCAGCCTCCAGATCCTGCTGGAGGTCCTTGAGGTAGGAAGAGGCGGCGGTGCTGGACCCGGAAATGCTCGACATGGTTTTTCCCGAAAGGAGTGGTGAGCAAGCGGTATACCAAGCCGGCGCAGCGACAAGATTCCCACGCATGTTCAAGCAGATGCACCTAGTTTGCTGAATTCGATCAAGTTTTTCACGAGCGCATCCGATACGCGAATCAAGAGCCGTGATGACTGGAATGTCCAGCCGTACAGGCACCGGCAAATCCTGCCCGATCGTGGGGAGGAATCTGCCGGGGTAAACGACTTTGAAAGGGACGCTTGGATGAAAAAGAACGTACTGGGAACCTGGGGATTCGTTGTCATCGCCGCTGCGATTGGAACGGGCTGCTCCACTGCCGGAAGAGTCCAGGGCGACAATTATGGGTCGACGGAGTTTCGCGGCAGCCGGGCTCCTGCGAACACGGCCACAGTGCTTCGCAAGCTCATGGTCGAGGCCACTGAGGACGGATCGGCCTGGCTCGCCAAGCTCCTGGGCAAGGGCCCGGAAGCGGACGCACTCGCCGGACGAATCCGGAACGGGCTGTCGACACTCAAGCCTTCCGAAATTCGCGAAGACCAGAGGCTGATCAGCATCCTCTCGAAGGACGTCGCCGACGTCTCCGAGGATGATGCAAGGTACCTGCTGGACATCGCCAGCAATCGGGCCGTATCGCTCGCCAACTGCGCCGAATGCGTGATGCGGCGTAAGGAATTCCTGGGCTACCGAAAGCTCATTCGTGAACGCATGATGGGCGTCGCGGGCTCCGACAAGGAGGCTCGAGCTTCCGTGCTGGGCTTCCTCAAGCGCACTGAAGTGCTCCTGGACAAGGGCGTTGTCGACCCGAAGAAGGTCAGCGATTTCATGGCTGCGATCAACGCCGAGCGTTTCCGCGGCAAGGATGTGGCCCCATTGCTGGATACCGTCCAAGCGATGATGCTCTCGGTGGGCAAGGAGCTCGATCCGAAGGCCGCAGCCGACATCATCAACAGCTGGCCGGACTCGAGCCTGAAGGGCCTTCGCAAGTTCTACAGCGAAGTGGTCCTGGTACAGGCCAGCGAAGGACTTGAAGTCGAAGCTGCCGCAGATGTGGTCCTTCGTCGGCTGAACGTGATCGATGCCGAAGAGATCAAGGTCATGAAGGTCTGCTCATTGATCCGTCGCTAATGTTTCGGCCCCCGCGGGCCGGTTGAATGAAAAAGGGGCTTCCGGGATGACCGGAAGCCCCTTTCAATTTTGGGGAATGGCGAATGCCATTCCGAGAAACGAGCCGATCAGTTCGCGGCGAGCTCTTCGTCGATCATCTCGCTGAACTGCTCGATCGGAACTGCGCCGTTGACGATCTGTCCGTTGACGAAGAACGTCGGGGTGGAGCGGACTCCAACCTTTTCTCCGTACTCCATGTCGTCCCGAACCGCCTTCGCGTACTTCTTCGAAGAGTAGCACTCCTTGAACTTTTCCACGTTCGCTCCGACTTCCTTGGCGAACTTCTCGAGGCTGGCGTCATCCAGGCTCTGCTGGTTGGCGAAGATCTTGTCGTGGTACTTCCAGAACTTGTCGGTGCTCTGTTCGTTCACGCACATCGAAGCCTCGGAGGCAGGTCCGGCTTCCTTGTGCATCGGAAGAGGGAAGTGACGGAAGCCGATGACGACCTTGTTGCCATACTTCTTGGCAATCTGGTGGATCGTCTCAGCACCACGAGCGCAGAATGGGCACTGGAAGTCGGAGAATTCCACGATCGTGACCTTCGCACCCTTCTTGCCGAGCGTCGGGGTATGGTCGGCGAGCTCGACCTTGACGTCCATCTTCGGGCGTTCGAAGTAGACTTCGACCGGCTTGCTCTTCGTCAGGCGGGTGATCTCCGCTTGGATCAGGTTCTGGCGCTTTTCATTCTGCATGTACGACTTGATGCGCTCCTTGATCTGGTCGTTGATCTGAGAGTCAGGAATCTTCTTGTCCGCGATGAACTTCTTCATCTCGGCGTCGCTGATCTTGATCTCGCCCTTGACGACCTTTTTCTCGATGTAGTCATCGAGCGACATGCCGGCCTTCTTGGCTTCGGCGCCGAGGAGCTTCTCGGTCATGAGTCGATTCACGCGATCCATCTTCAGGTCGTATTCGCGCTTCTTGAGCTCGAAGAAGTCCATCTTGTCATCGCCGATGAGCTGCTCTTCGGTGATGAGCTCATCACCGATCTTGGCAACGACTCCGGCCTGCGGAGCAGGCTTGGTGACAATGTTCGGCTTGGCCTTGGCCTGCTTGTCCGAGCACGCGGTGACAATCGCAAAGATCATCACGGTAAGCATTGACGTCGCCAACGTGTAAGACAGGTACTTCTTCCCTGGTTTTTGCATCTCTGTCAGGCCTCCATTGCCGCAGAATAATTAAAGAACGGATCTGGTGGGATCGTAAGTCAGCCGTCCGGTGGAAACAACTTAGAAAATCCGAACGAGGTCGTGCAGCCGGAGGAGTCCGCGGACATGGCCCTCAGCATCAACGACCGGAAGCTCCTTGATCTGGCTCGGGCGGTTTTCCATTTTCTCAAGGGCCTCGAAGGCCATCATTCCTTCATGGGCCGTGACCGGAGACGCAGTCATGATCTGCCCGGCCTGGAGTTCGAAGAACTTCTCGCGATGGCTGAGGGCGCGACGCAGGTCTCCGTCAGTAACGATTCCGCGGAGGTGGGTGCCTTCGACCACGAGCACTGCTCCGAAATTTCGCTTCCCTGCCTCCTCAATGACCCTCTCCACAGGGGCATCGGGGCGTACCATCGGCACCACCTCAACCGGCTGCATGACGTCCCGCACCTTGAGCTGCAGGCGGCGCCCCAGTGATCCGCCGGGGTGGTTCATCGCGAAGGACCTCTGGCTGAAGCCACGAAGGTTCATGAGCGATACTGCCAGCGCATCTCCGAGAGCGAGGGCCAGCGTGGTGCTGGAGGTGGGAGCGAGGTTATGGGGACACGCTTCGAGTTCAATTCGACCATCGATCCAGGCGTCAGAAAGCTGGGCCAGCTGTGATGTCGGATTTCCTCCGAGGCCAATGACCGGTACTCCGAGCGACTTGATCGAGGGCACGAGCCTGAGGATTTCGTCCGTATTGCCGGTGTGGCTCAGGGCCAGGACCACGTCAGTGCCGGTCACCATGCCGAGGTCACCGTGGAGGCCTTCGGTGGGATGGAGAAATACGGCAAGGCTTCCGGTGCTGGCCAGGGTGGCCGCAATCTTTTGTCCGATCTTGCCGGACTTGCCGACGCCGGTGACGACGATCTTGCCTCCGGAGTCGAGTCTCGAGCGAATGAGCTCGATGGCCCGGATCAGCGCCTTCCGGGTTCGATCATCTTCTCGCACCCGGGCCAGGCACCCCGAAAGAGCCTGCATTTCAATTTCCAGTGCCCGGGCAAAAGTCTCCAAAACGTGGTCCATGCTTCGAGGATCTCGCATAACGCCTCAGGAAATCAAACTGGCATTCGCCGCGGCGTTCGGCCAAAATCAGCTCATGCGCCGTCTTCTGTTGCTGATCCTGCTCTGCGCTTCGGTCGTCTCAGGCTGCAGTACGGCTTATCGACGCTCCGTCGGAGCCACCCAGGAACAAGTCTTCAATCGGATTTTTCTGACCGATCCGACGACTGCGTGGATTGCCGTGAGCGAGGCGTTGAAGTCGTATCGACTGGATGTGACCAACCAGAAATCAGGCTTCGCACAGACCCGCTGGACCGATAATACCGCAGACAAGAACGCCGCCGATCCGCTCGGTGGCGCCGGTCCCTACCTCAAGGCGCAGTATCGCTACAAGGTGACGCTGGCGCCCGGATTCATTCAGGGACGAGGGCAGGGGGTCAAGGTGACCGTGCTCAAGGAGCAGTGGGTTCAGCGCGACATCCTGGAGGGCTGGCGTCCGATGGAGACCGATACCATCGAAGAAAATACGCTGCTCTACCGAATCGGCCGGATCATCGCGATTCGCTCGGAAATCGAGCGCCTGGAGCGAGAACGCACGCAGCGTGAGCTTCGCGAGCTGAAGGACTTCTAGCGAACTTCCGCCGTACTTGCCCGGCTCAGGGCACGACGAGCGTGTTGGATCAGTTCGGGTCTCTTTTCGTCCTCGAAACGTCTTACCAGTGCCTCCAGCTCCGATCGGGCTCGAAGCTCACCGAGAGCCGCCAGGGCTCGCTCCGGCACCCAGAGAGGACGGTTGCCGGAGTAGTTGGACGAGGATTCCAGTGCGCGAACCAGTCGGTGACGAGCCAGGGGAGTGCCCTCGCGGGGATTCTGGAGTGCAAGCCGGTACAAGGCTTCCGCAGCTTCAGCCCGAACCATGAGCGACGGGTCGAGCAATCTCAAGGAGAGGAGATCCGCCTTGCCGGCAGGGCCGGATTTCTCCAGGGCCTTGATGGCGTAAAAACGCACCAGCCAGCGACGGTCTGCGAGCTGCTTTGAGGCGAGGTCCGCGGCCTTTTTCTTGTCGGTGGAATCATTCGCCAGCTCTGCTGCTCCGACGAGTGCGATTGCCCGAGCCTTGTCGGTAAGGCTTTGCTTTTGAGCGAGCTGAAGCAGAAGGCGAGTCAGCTTCGCCCTGGAACCGGATTTTTTCCAAATCTCGACAAGCGACGAGAAATCGCCCGAGCTGTGCACGGAAATC
>CAMAQA010000068.1 GCA_945860415.1 Bacteriovorax stolpii | reverse complement strand
CAGCAGCTGCCAGTGGCCCCGGCCGGAGGGAAAAGCGGCGAGGCGATGCTGCTGCTCGGACTCTCTTACGAAGTCCTTCGTGACTTTGAACTGTGGAACCTCAACGAGATCTACTTCGAGGCCTGCATCAATCGCGCGCCCCACACCGAGACCTCCGAGACCTGCTATCGCAAGCTCGAAGAGAGCGTGATTGCGGGTTACACCGGCTCTTCCGGAACGGACATTCCGGGCAGCGCCCAGAAAAAGCTCGATTCGCTCCGTAAAATGGCGGCAGCCCCTGCCATTGGCAAAAAAGTGCAGTAAAGAGGGCCCATGCTGCCCCTGTTGAAGCTCTTTGTTGCCGCATCGGTCATCACTGGCTCGTCCTGGCTTGCGGGTCGGAACCCGAAGCTGGCCGGCTGGATCATCGCCCTGCCGATTTCATCGATGATTGCCCTGCTTTTCACGCAGGCCGAGCATCGAGACACCGGAAAGTCGGTCGAGTTCGCCCGGAGCATCCTGGTCAGCGTGCCGCTTTCGCTCGTATTCTTCATTCCGTTTGTTTTTGCCGACAAGCTGAAGCTCGGCTTTGCCGGCCTCTACGGATCCGGAGTGGCGCTCCTGACCGTGGCCTACTTCGTTCACCGGTCGGTGATGCCATGACCCGGATGTCACGAGCCCTCGAATGGGCGGAAAGAGCACACACAGGACAGACCCGGAAGGACGGAGTTGCCTCGTATCTCGCGCATCCCCTTGCCGTGGCTTCTCTCGTTCTCCGCTTCGGGGGCTCCTCGGAACAGGCGGCGGCAGCCCTCCTTCACGATACGCTCGGACTGGACGACATCACGCTCGACTCGATTTGCGCCGAGTTCGGTGAACGGGTGGCTGCACTCGTCGAGGCGTTCGTGGATCCGGAGCTGCCCGCCGATATTCCCGCCGAAATTCTTCAGAAATACCCCTGGGAAACTGCAAAAAAGGCGTATCTTGCGAAGCTTCGCGAGCTGGACGCCGAGGCCCTTCTCGTCATCGGCTGTGAGGAGTTTCATGAACTGACCGAGCTTGCCTCGGAACTGCGCTCCTCGCCTCCGGTCGAGGTCTGGAAGCGCCGGCCTGCGCATCCCATGAACTACGGCTGGTACTACAAGGAAGTCCTCAAGGTGATGACGACCCGCCTCGCATCGGGCCACTCGCGCGCGCTGGTGACGGAATTCGCGCTCGAGCTCCGACAGCTTCAGGAACGCGTTTTCGAGGGTGGTTAAAACCAGTCGAGCACGGCCTTCTTGGTGACCTTGCCCATCGCATTGCGGGGCAACTCGGATACCACCTTCCATAGTCGGGGCACCTTGTAAGCAGCAAGCCGCGCTCGCAGCCAGGGCTCCAGATCTTCAAGCGTCGCCCGTTCACGAAGAATCACGGCTGCGGCAACGCGCTCACCCCATTCCGGATCCGGAACTCCTACGACGCACACATCGGAAACATCCGGGTGAAGGCGAAGCTCGGCCTCGACCTCAAGAGCCGACACCTTGTAGCCCCCCGTCTTCAGGATATCGACCGAGTTCCTGCCGAGGATCTTCCAGTAGCCATCCCCTGAAACCTCACCCGCATCTCCGGTCTTGAAGAATCCGTCCTCGGTAAAAGATTCGGCGGTGGCGTCAGGTTTTCCGAAGTACTCCAGAAATACCGACGGGCCGCGGACCTGAATCTCACCATCCTGGAGGCGCACCTCGGAACCGGGCAGTGGCTTTCCAACGGTTCCGGGCCGACGCTCGCCCTGAAGCGGGTTGGAGAGGGCCATTCCAATCTCGGTCATTCCGTAGCGCTCAAGAAGTGTGTGTCCGGTGAGGTCGCGCCACTTTTCCAACACCGGTATGGGCAGGGCCGCAGATCCCGAAACCATGAGACGCAGACGACGAGCGGCCTCGGAGTAGCGCTTTTGATCCTCGGGCGCAGCATGCGCGTGGGCCTCGATCAGCTTCGAGTAGATTGTCGGAACCGCCATGAACACGGTCGGCAGCCGTCCCTCCCTCCCCGAGCAAAAGCGTTCCCAGATCTGGCGTGCGTCGAATTTTTGGAAGAGCTCGATCGACGCGCCCGCTGCAATCGCGCAAGACAGCACATTGATGATTCCGTGGGTGTGATGAAGAGGCAGCACATGAAGCGCGAAATCATTGGAGTTCCAGCCCCACTCTTCAAGTAGCACTTGAACTTGTGCCAGAAGATTGGCGTGGGTCGTGACCGCTCCTTTAGGTTTTCCGGTCGTTCCGCTGGTGTACAGGATCTGCGCGCGGCGCTCGAGTCCAACCGCAGGAAGACGGACCAACTCGAAACCCGGTGAAGGAACAAGCTCATCGAGAGGCAGGAACGCTACTTCGGGCAGATGCAGGGCCAGCTCCGCCGCAGTGGCACCCCAGGCCTCGCGATCGAACAGGACTGCCGAACACCGCGAATCCCGAATCGCATATTCGAGTTCCGGAAGCGGGTGGGCCGTACAGAGCGGAACGGTCACGCCGCCGGCTCGCCACACCCCCCACTGGGCCACCACGTACTCCAGCGACGAAGGAATCCAATAAGCAACACGACTCTCGGCCAAATCCTCACGACCCAACCGCTCGAGGAGGGCACGGGCCATCCGCGTGGCGCCTGCATCGAGACCTTGAGAGGAGTGCGGGCCGCGGATGTCCCACAAGGTTCCAGAGCGTTGCTCGAGAGGAGGGGCCCAGGCAGGAGGCGGGCGGTTGGAGTCCATGAGTCCTCCATAGCGCAATTCTCTCAATTGGTCGCCGTGGCGACCGACCCGAACTGCCCTTGGGCGCCAGAAAAATGACGTGTGATTTTGTTAAAGGCCCCCATGGGCTCACCGATGAGACGAGGGAAGGGGATGAAGTGAAATGAGCTCACAGTTTCTGGAACGAGCCCTGAAGTCGCGTTTTCTCCAGTTCACGCTGGGAAGCGATGACTACTGCATTCCTCTGACACTGGTGCGCGAAGTCGTACCGATGCCGCGGATCACGCCCATTCCGCTCATGCCGCCGTATTTCGCGGGCCTCGGAAACATGCGCGGAAGGGCACTGCCCATCGTCGACCTCCGTATCAAGCTGGGAATCACCGCTCGAGAGCAGCCCGAGCAGGCGGTCATCATCTGCAACATGGACAACATGGTCCTGGGCCTCCTGGTCGACTGCATCCACTCGGTATTTGCACCGAGCCCCGAGCAGTTCATCGAGGCTCCTCGCACCGGCAAGGTGGCCACCCCTGAATTCATCGAAGGACTGTTCAGCCTGCGGGAGAAGATGGTCCTCGTCATCAATCCTGAACGAGTATTGAACGCGGAGGAAAGGGCGACGGCAACCGCCGCCCAGGCAACTGCAGCATGATGGCTCAACGAACACCGAAATGGCTTCGAACGGCGACAGCAATGCTGGTCATTGCATCGATCGGCGTGACCATTTGGCTCGGGTTCCACTTCAGCCATGAGCAGCGAATGCAGGCAAATCGCGCCCAGCTCGAGATTCGGGCCACCGAACTTGCCGAGCGCCTGAACTCGCGGATCGCCCAGGAAGTACGTGGACTATCGAGCCTTGCCAAGAACAAGCTTGCCGGAGGGCCGAAGAAGGAAACCGGCGAGACGCTTGCACTTTACACATCGATCAGCGACTTTTTTGAGCGCGTCTCGGTGATCGACGCGCAGGGCAAGCTCGTGGCCTCCTCGACCTTTGACCAGTCCGAGTACGAAGACTTCTCCGGTGAAGGCTGGTTCAAGCAAGTCATCCGCGACGGCTCGATCACTCGCAACAACGCCGTTGGGGCCGAGGTGAAGAACGCCGGCCTGACCGTGGCGATTCCGGTTCCTTCCGTTCGCTCCAATGGACCGGGGCTCGTGGCCGGTCAGATCGGCATCAAGAAGCTCGAATCACTGCTTCAGTCCGAGTCGCGGCACAACGAGAAGGTTCAGATCTTCACCGAGCCGTTCGTGAGCAAACCCAACCAGGCGGGGTTCTCGACCGAACTTTTTGGCGCGATGGCCAGACGCGCGGCCGGCGCACACCAGGATCACTCCGGACTCTGGGGATATTCTCCCGTGGGTTCGGCAGCGAACCTCGAATGGATGATGCTGGTGTCGGCACCAGCCATGGCAGCCTCGCTTCCTCTCTGGAACTGGGGTGTCATTGCCGGAACCTGCGTCGCCACGCTGCTCTTTTTCCTGTTCTCGAACAGCTCGGTGATCTCGAGCTATCGCTCGCGTTTCGACAAGGTCCTCGAAGAAGTCCAGGCGATGGAGGAGTCTGCCCACCGCCAGCAGGACACGAGCTTCAGGCACATGGAAAACATCACAGCCTGCACGAAGAAGGTTCAGCAGCTCGGAACGCCTTTTCAATCACTTCAATCGGCGCACCAGCAGATCTCTCCAGTGCTTGGGCTCATCGAAAAGTCGTCCTCTGGCATGCAGATTTCTGCGGAACAGGCGCGCGTGGTGCTCGAAGGACTTTCCGCTTCCCTGGAAGAGATTCCATCCATCGAGTCTTCGCTGGTTGCCGGCGCGCCTGCAGCAGGGGCCGCGCCTGCGACGCCTCCGGACCTTCGCCCGCTTCGCGAGTGGATTGACCAGGTTCAAGGCAGGGCTCGCGCGTTTCACGATTTTGCCTTCCAGACGAAGCTCCTGTCTTTCAACGCTGCCGTCGAAGCCGACCGCATGGGTGAAAACGGCAAGGGTGTCCTGATCGTTGCCGAGGAACTCGCCAGCCTCGCACGAATGTCGGCGCAATCTGCGAAAGACCTGGTCCGTTCGCTGGAAGGTGCCCCTGAACGTCTCGAAGAGGTGCTTGCCCCCGCTGTCGTGCCTACCGCCCCGACAGTTGCTGGTGCTCCGGTCGTCCACACTCGCCTCGGACAAATGATCGAAACCCAGCGGGGATCAGTGAAACGACTGCAGGATGCCGTGCGAACCATCCTGGAGAACGCTGCCATTGCCGGTGAAGCCTCGCACGAACTGCATGCGCGTCGCGAAGACCAGGGGCAGTCGCTCTCGCAGCTCCACCAGATCATCGAGGATCTTGACCAGCGGTCGCGCCAGACGCTTTCGGAATTCACTCGCGCCCCAAGCGGTATCGAGGGTTTCGAGGAGTCACTCTCCTTGATCCGAGAGCTTTCGGTTGAGCCCGAATCACGCGATGCCTTGCCGGTCGATCACCCGGCAGCTCAGGGAACAGCTCCTACCGGTACGCCGCCACCTGCGCCACCGATGAGAGCACGGCCGACACCCCCGGCAGCCCGCAAAAAAGCAGTCCGCGAGCAGGCCGTCTCCGAGGCCCTGCCGCACGCGCGCAAGCCGGCGTCAAAGCCGCCGATCCGACGCGCGGGATAACCTGAATTTCAGGAAAAGCTCATCTCGCTTTTCTTGAAGCACGGGATACTCCATGAACCCTGCATGCGCCCTTGCGACGGCAAGACGCTCACACTCGCTTCTCCAGAACTTTGCGCAAATTTGCAGGTCTTTCTGTACTGCTGATCGCCGTGAGCGTGCTCCCGCGTTTTCCACGAGCGCCAGCACGAGCTCGGATAGAAACTCGTTCTGGGGCTCGCCGCGGAGAAACACGTCGAGCTCACGAAGCAGGGGTTTCGGAACCATCCGGTACTGCTGGATCCACACCCCCGGAGTCATTCCCACGTTTCGTTTCGCGTGAGGCGTTCGATGCGCGATGTAGCCAAGAAGATTGTCGAGCGCCTCGAAGAACTCGCGCGACCAATGTCTGGAACGGTACGCACCGTTCCACGAAATGCCCTCTTCAGTTCCAAGTAGTCCCGGACGCGATGTCAGGAAAAGCTCAAGCACTCCTTCGGCCCACCGAACCCCGATGAACGGATAAAGAAAGGAGTAGGCCGACGCCACATTGAAGCGCGGACGAAGCGTGCGAATCAGCTGCAGTTCCAGCAGGCACGCCTCCTCGTGGCTCGGGCAAGGCGTCACTTCGAGGCGCGCGGCGGCCCTGAGGATCTCGCGCATCTTCCGGTGCTTCTTGAGTCTCTGGGCGTTTCGGTATTGCTGGAGCCGCCGGCGCAGCCGAATGGCCTTTCCGACATAGACCAGCTCGCCCGATGAATCGAAATAGCGGTACACCCCCGGCTCGAGGGGTACGGATCCGAGAAAATCGCTTCCGAACTTCCGGTCAAAAAGTTTCACGATGTCGGGAATGAAAAGTGGCGGAGAGAGAGAGATTCGAACTCTCGAGGGGATTTCTCCCCTGCACCCTTAGCAAGGGTGTGCCTTCGACCACTCGGCCATCTCTCCGCGAAGGTCGTCCTCACTCTAACAGCGAGCCCCCTGATTTTCATCCCGTTTTTTGCTCACTCCACCCAGGCATTGTACCGGGGCCGGACCGGATTTCCCGGCCTCTCCTGAAACTTGGAATCCACCGGAAACCCCGTGATGAGCTGAACCCGGCCGGCCCGATGCACCGAGTAAATCAGCAGTTTTCCACCCTGCGGATCGCGAGGCAGGGGTACCAGGTCGGTGACGAGCTCGACTTTTTCGCCGTTTTTCAACTGAAACGGCTCTTTTCTGCGCTGAATGCCCCGGAGCGACATGCCGCGGAGCTCCGGCGTGCTGCGCCCTGAAAGCCGTGCATCCCAGCTCCTCCAGGCCCCGGGATCCTGGTGCAGCGCCACCTTCATGAACAGGTAAGTGGCGCGAGAGAGCAGCGTGCTGGATCCGAGGATCACAGGCCCCAGCGTATTTTCCGGAAGCGACAGCCCCCGATCGACGGTTCCGGCAACCCATCGTGCGCGCTTGTAACCGAAGGGCGTTCTCAGATTGCTGAGAAGGTAACCATATGTGTGAATCATGCCGGCATGCTGGCGCGTTACGCCAGACTCGGTGACGAGTCGCGCACCAAAGCGTCGGGCAAGCTCCTCGAGCACCGGCAGCTTGACGATCTCGGCCTTTGCGCCGGAGTCAAAATTGAGGCTCATTCCCCAGGCATCCTGAAGCCCCGAATCTCGCGAATCGGCGTCGATCGACTGCGAAAGCAGCTCAGGAAGCTCCGAGGGTGTCCTCGACCCCGTCTCGACCTCACGAACCCACTGAGCCCAGGGGCAATCCGACTCGGCCTCGTCGAGATCGACACGAGGGCAGGAGCTGGCCTCGGCAGGCTTGCGAAGAGAAAGGCGGGCGCAGCCCCCGAAAACCAGGGCTGCGCCGACAACCATTGACAGAAGCAGTTTACTTCTTGGCATTGCCTTCGACCTGGATGTCGAGTTCGACATCGTCGCCCAGCATGAATCCGCCGGTATCGAGCACCTTGTTAAAGGACATTCCCCAGTCCTTGCGGTTGATCTTGGTCACGGCGCTGAAACCGACCTTGTCATTGCCCCACGGATCCTTGCCGGCGCCGAGGTATTCCACGTCGAACGTGGCCGGCTTGGTCACGCCACGCATCGTGAAATCGCCCATGAGCTTGAACTTTCCCTTGCCTGCGGCCTTGAATTCACGCGCCTTGAAGATGAGGGTCGGGTTCTTCTCGGCAGAAAAGAAATCGTCGCCGCGGAGATGCTCATCGCGCTTGGCGTTGTTGGTATTGATGCTGGCCGCCTTGATCGTGAACTCGCCCTTGAAGGACTTGGGGTTCTTTTCATCGAACGAAAACTCGCCCGAGAAATCGTTGAAGCCCCCTGCCACCTTGCTCATCAGGTGCTTGATCTTGAAGTTGGCGCTCGAGTGTGCGCCATCGATCATGTAATCGGCGGCGTTCGCAGATAGAGAAATAAAAGACGCAAGAAAAACGAACAGAAACGGACTCTTCATCGCTTTCTACTCCTTGAGAAATTGAATTTTGGTGGACCCGTAGAGCTTAGAGAAGCTCCGAACCGGATTCCAGTGAAGAAGATTTGACGATGGGGTGGCGAGCTCAGGAACCGCTGAAGACCCGAAGCAGGAGCAGCACCGAAATCACCACCAGGGCAGGACGAACGACCTTTTCAGCCGAGTGCCGGGCCAGGCGCGCTCCCAGCGCCGCCCCCAGGATGCTGCCTACCGCCACGGAAACCCCCTCCACCGGAGAAACCAGTCCTTGCCGCCAGTAGTTGATCAGTGATGCACCGGCTGAACTCGAGTTGGCGAGCTTCGCCGTCGCAATGGCAGGTAGAAGCGGAATCTTTGCGCCAAAGAGCAGGGCAAGGAACATGAATGTACCGCCCCCCGGTCCCCAGGCACCATCATAGAACCCGACCCCAAGTCCAAGGACTCCCAGCCGGATCGTGGCGCTTCTGCTCAGCACATCCGAGTGATTCTGGTGCGCCTCGACCCGCCTCATCCAAAGAGGCCGAGAGAAGACCACGGCCAGCACTAGCGGAACGCTGATGAGCAGCAGCAGCTTGAACGCCTCAGACGGCAGGTGTGGTGAAGCCTGGCTTCCGGCCCAGGCACCCAGAAAAAGGGCTGCGGAGAACGCGAGTCCGGTCTTGATCCAGAGATGGCCTGCTCGCCAGTAAACCACGAGTGCCGAAACGGCCGCCAGCAATCCCGGAATCTTGTTTGAGCCAACGGCCAATGGACCCGCTCCCAGAACGAGCATCAGCGACGGAAGGGTGATCAGGCCTCCGCCGCCCGCAATGGAGTCGATCACTCCGGCAAGGAAGCCGGCCAGGGCCAGGAGCACCGAGGAAATCATGGCGCCAGCTTAACATGAAAACTCACGTGAAAACGGCCTGGTTTTCAGGCATCTTTCTGACCCGACAAGGAGCACTTTTCGAGATGAAACTCTACTACTCTGCTGGTTCATGTTCGATGTCCTGCCATATCGGCCTCGAAGAGGCCGCCGTGCCCTATGAGGCCCTCAAGGTCGACTGGGGAAAGCCCGATGCCCATTTGGCCGATCTCGAAAGGCTGAATCCCCTCGGCGTCGTTCCGGTGCTCGTGATGAAGGACGGCAGGACGCTCACCCAGAATACTGCCATCCTCGAGATGGTGGCCGACATGAAGCCTGAAATGAAGCTCCTGGCCCCCGTGGGTTCATGGGAGCGCGCTGAAACTCTAGCTTGGCTTTCGTTCGTCGCGGCGGATCTGCACAAGGCGTATTCGCCGCTCTTCGGACTGCAGGGAATTTCCGCGAACGAGGCAACCCAGGCCGATGTCCGCGAGTGGGCGATGAAGAATGTCCACCAGCATCTGGCCCACGCCGACTCGCGACTCGCGGACCGTGAGTACCTGATGGGTTCCACCTTCACGATCGCTGACGCGTATCTCTTTACGGTACTCGGCTGGTCGAAGTGGGTGGGCGTGAAGATGGACGCCTACCAGAATCTCGCCACCTACATCGATCGCGTCTATCAGCGCCCGGCCGTGCAGGCCGTGCTCCGTGCCGAGGGACTGCTGCGCTGAGCTCGCCGCTGATCAGCTGGACCGCAGCGGGGCTCTATTGCGAGGCCGGTGGATTCCACATCGACCCGCACCGCCCGGTTGCGCGTGCAGTCATCACGCACGCGCATAGCGATCACGCACGCCGGGGCTCTCAAGAATACCTCTGCGCGCCGTCTTCAGTCGGACTGCTTCGCGCACGGCTCGGCAGCCGTATCTCCGTTCGATCGCTTCATTACGGCACGGTCCAGCGCCTCGGCGACATCGAGCTGAGTCTTCATCCCGCCGGGCACATTCTGGGCTCAGCACAGGTTCGCGTGCAGCGCGGCGATGAGGTCTGGGTCGCCACCGGCGACTACAAGCGCGATCCGGATCCGAGCTGTGAGCCTTTTGAGGTCGTGCCCTGCCACACCCTGATCACGGAGGCAACCTTCGGAACGCCGAAGTATTCGTGGGATCGCTCTCGACAGATCGGCAATGACATTCACCGCTGGTGGCTCTCAAACGCCTCTGCTGGCAAGAACTCCGTCCTGTTCGGGTATTCGCTCGGCAAGGCCCAGCGGATTCTGGCTGAACTTGCCCCGTACGCGCAGCGCGACCTCATCATCCACCGAACGATGCTGGAGCTGACCGAGTGCTATCGGCGTGAGGGTCGGGCGCTTGCGCCTACGCGATGCCTGGATGAAGTCGTCAGCGGAATTCGAGGAGAGCTGCTTCTCATTCCTCCCCAGGCACTCGATGATGGGCTCTCCTCGCGCCTCGGAGAACACGAAACGGCTTTCGCCTCCGGCTGGATGCAGGACCAGAAGCCTGGCTCTCCCTATCGGGGCGGCAAAGGCTTTGATCGCGGCTTCGTGATCTCGGATCACGCAGATTGGGCGGACCTCAATCGGACCATCGATGAGTGTGGTGCAAGGCGCGTCTTCGTCCAGCATCGCGGAATGGGTGCACTCGTGCGGCACCTGCGCTCACGCGGGGTCGAGGCCTATCCTTCGGAGTTTCTCACGCCGGAGCGCTTCGAAAAGATCGCCCCGGCGAATCTCGAGCTGTTTCGCTGAGGAGTGCTGGGGCAGATCTGGATGGGTTCAGTTCAGGACGCTTTCAGCGACAGCGGCGATGTGGTCCACCGCCTCGGCGTCGGAGATTTCGGCTGCGAGAACACCGCGCTCGGTAGCAAGAATCGATTTTGTGTTTTCGAGCACTGACGGAAGAACGCCGGTCATTCGACCTGAATCGTAATAAACGGCGACATCTTCAACAGCAGCCTGAGCGATGGCCATCTTCTGGTAGTGCGCAGCATTACTACTCAGCACGACGCTCGTCACCGGCAGGGTGATCGGCGAGAAGGTGATGTAAAATGCGGCTTCTGCAGGCGAACAGTCGGAGAGCTGAATGGGACACCAGCTTTCGGCCAGAGCAGCCCTCGTCGGGCCGGCGACCAGCGCAAGGGCCGAAATCGTGAGTGACAGGGAGAGGGTCTTGATCAGTGCGTTTTTCATTTTGCCTCCAGTGATGGTCAGTGAGGCAGATATACCTGAGGCAGACCCTGAAACGCCACAGGACTACTGACAAACGGAACACGAATCTGTCAGAAAAGAGGAAGTGGCGGAGACGATTTTAATAATTATTAAAAATCACTTTCCTTAGATAAATCATGCATTTAAGCCATTACAAAATTAGTTGGGTGACGCTTGGGTGACATATCAATATTAAATATTGAAGCCTAAAAAAGGAAAAAGAGAGTTAAGAACGTAACGAAATTTACAGTTCCATGCGCGATCCAAGAGGGCCAAATGCTTTCACCATTTTTTCTAAAATTCACGTAACCCAAGATAAGACCCAATCCAAAACTCACAACAAACCCAAAAGCCTGAACCCATGAGAACCATTCACCAGTAACGAAGCGAAAAATTAAAAGGTGCATAAGCCAAAAAATTAAAGCTTGCACAATATTCCCATAAAAATTTCCCAGCCATTTCAATAAATTTTTTGCTATCAAACCACGAAATAAGATTTCCTCTGAGCCGCCAGCAGAAACAAAACAGTAAATAAATCCTGATAATAACGAAATGATTCCAACTCCGCTCCCTTTTAAAATTTTTCCATAAGGTGACGTATCGCTCGTTAAAAAGCCCCTAAAAGTGTCACTGAAGGAAAACTGTAAATATGTTGTGACGACAGAGAAGAAGGCCAAGCCAAATAAAATTGCAAAATACTTTTTATCCATTTGGCTACTTGGATTTTTAAAACCAATGAACTCTACGAAAGATTTTTTTCTTTTCAAAATCTTTAAAATACCAAAAACAATCAAGCCAATGAACAGCGCGACAAAGAGTTGGGTAAAAGAATCTTTGGTAACATTCAGTAAAATATTTGGTTCCATTTATAAAATTTAGAATTAAACAGAAATTTTAGCAATCCGCAGCACGGCACACGGCACGCATTTTAGCGGGTTTTCCTACGGCCAAAGGTTTCCCATTCTACCCGTTTTCTCTCCTTGTATATGGGATAAGCCTTAATCCACACGCTCAAAAAATCAACGGCCACAATTATCACAAAGGCCCCGCATAAGGTTAAAAATTGTTGCCCAGTGAATGAACGGCCCCACAGCCCCGCAATGGGGTAAGAAAAAAGAACGGCCAGAAATAATAGCCACGACCGCACGGCAAAGCGGTAGAGAAAATAAAAGCAGTCATCATTGTCAGGAGGGAAATTATTTAAAAGCATTCGCTACCACACCCACTAACCATAAAAACCCCGCCACCATAAAGGTGAGCGGGGTAGGGAGTAGGAAAAGGGCAAAAACGGAAACAAAGAAAAGATAAAAAACCACACCAATAAAATGCGTGATTAACTTTTTGGAGTTGCCCCGTCAATACCGGTCCAGCTTCAGCCGGTTAATTGTTGATGTTCTTGCTGCCGCCTAAACTCTCTAGGCGATAGCATTTTGAGCCCCTTGTGAGGGGCAATCTCGTTATAGTCCTCGAACCATTTGTGCAGCTGTTCCA
>CAMAQA010000067.1 GCA_945860415.1 Bacteriovorax stolpii | reverse complement strand
GCACCGAGGCGTTCTATTCAGGCCGTCGAGTGGGCCTCGATGACATCGGCAGTACCCGTCGCCTCAACCTCAAGGCGGCCTAGTCCGATAGGTCACACGGACAAAGTCGCTTTGGAATTAGCAGGACAGAGTCCCTTTGGATTCACACCCAGCCCGAGTTTGCCCAAGAGAGCGCTTTTATTTTGTCCAGCCGCTCAAATCCGCAGAGAATCACCTGATGCACTGGAAACGCCTGCTGATCCGATTCCTGAGCTTCTGGCCGCCGTATCTCGGTGCCGGAATCCGCGTCCGCAAGATCTCGCCCGATTACCGCGAGATCGAGGTGGAGATGCGCCAGCGCTGGTACAACACCAACTACGTGGGCGTGCACTTCGGTGGATAGCTCTATGCCATGACCGATCCGTTCTACATGTTGATGCTAATCGAAAACCTCGGTCGCGACTACATCGTCTGGGACAAAGCGGCCTCGATCCGTTTCAAACGCCCCGGAAAAGGCCGAGTGCACGCGAAATTCCAGATCACCCAGCAGCAACTCGACGAGATCCGTCGCGCGACCGACAGCTCCGACAAGCACGAGCCTGTCTTCATGGCCGAGGTCCGCGATGAGTCGGGAACCGTCGTCGCTGAAATCGAAAAGCTCCTCTACGTGAAACGCAAGAGTCGCACTGCAGTCACCCCGGAGTGTTGAGAGCTCCCGAACCCGCGGTCTTCAAGCTGCTGGAAGAGCTATGCGTTCGCGCACCGGCACGATGAGCTCGAAGACGGCGCCGCCATCGGGAGCATTTCGAGCCGAAAGCCTACCCCCATGCGCTTCGGCGATCTGCCGCGACAGGAACAACCCCAGGCCGATGCCCTGCTTGCCTTGATTTCCATTGCCTCGCATGAATCGTTCAAAAAGCCTCGCCATCAGGTTTTCAGGAATTCCTGCGCCGTGATCGCGCACGCGCAGGCGCGCCGTTCCATCGAGCTGCTCGAGGTCAATTTCAATCAGGGTGCCGGACGCATATTTCAGGGCATTGCTGATGAGGTTGACGATGATCTGCTCGATTCGCATCCGATCAAACTCACCCGTGACCTGGGACTGGAGCCGTACCTGAAGTGTCGAGCCCGCCGTCTCGACCCAGTGCCGATGCGCACTCACGATTCCTTCGAGCAGTTCAGAAAGGTCCGTCTCAGTCCGATGCACTTCGAGTTTTCCGGCGCGTACCGCCGATGCGTCGAGCAGGTTATTGGTCAAAACCTCCAGGCGAAGCACCTGCTCCATCGCTACCGAAAGCAGTCTCGAGAACTCCGGACCGCCAGTTACCCGCAGCGCCGCTTCCTCCGGTCGCGACATCATGCGATTCATGGTCTGCAGGCTCAGCTTCAGCGGAACGAGTGGCGTACGGAGCTCGTGCGAAGCCAGCGAGATGAACTCATCGCGGAACGTAACGGCGCGTTCCAGCCTGCGGGTCAGCTCCACACTCTCTTCTTCAAGACTCTTGCGTGCCGTCACGTCCTCGGCGACTCCGCCGAAAATTCCGACAGGATCTTTGGAACCTGGCGCGGTCACCACTGCACCACGGGCGGAGATCCAGCGCAGCGCACCGTCGGTCCGACGATGGATGCGATACTCCACGTTGTAAACCGGAGCCCTACCACCAACCCAGTCCGCGAAAGCCTTTTCTACTCGCTGGCGGTCCTCAGGAATGATGCAATCCAACCAGAGGTTTGGAAAGTCGTAGAGTTCCTCAGGATGAATCCCGAAGACCTTGTTGAAGGCTGAACTAATGAAGACGATGCGTTCGGGAACTCCGCGCACAATCCAGACAATCTGATCCAGCGCGTCTGCAAAGAGACGAAAAAGCGGTGCCTCGACATTTTTGCCCAGCCGGAATTGCCGTCGCCGCACCATGGAGGCGAACAAAGCAATCGTCGTTCCGAGCCAGCGCTCGAACTCGGGCTAGCCCGTCAACTGGAAGACGATCCGCCTGGAGCGCCACCTGATCCGTTGGCACCCGGTGCACCACCGCCGGACCCATTGCGCCCGCGGCCACCACGCCTGCGACGGCGGCGCTTCTGGCCACCTTCACCCGGCGCAACGTCAGGACGCGGACCCGTGTTCTGTTGCCCCTGCGGACGTCCCCCCTGCTGCGGCGGGCGATTTCCGCCGCCACCGCCGCCGTGCGGACGTGGTCCGCCACGATTTCCGTCCTGAGGACGCACATCGTCGGCGGACATTCCCGGAAATTTCTTTCCGAGGAGCTTTTCGATCAGCGACACCGTGCGACGATCTTTCGGCGTGATGAACGTCGTGGCAATTCCGGTCGCGCCCTGGCGACCGGTGCGGCCGATACGGTGAATGTAATCCTCCGGCTCCATCGGCAGCTCGTAATTGATGACGTGCGCGACATTGTCGACATGGATGCCGCGAGCAGCCACGTCGGTGGCGATCAGGAT
This sequence comes from Bacteriovorax stolpii, assembly GCA_945860415.1. Classification (GTDB taxonomy): domain Bacteria; phylum Bdellovibrionota; class UBA1018; order UBA1018; family UBA1018; genus CAIOHW01. Next base: position 9,897 of record CAMAQA010000067.1, on the reverse strand, counting down.
GCGGTACTTGCCTTCCTTGAACTCCTTGAGCGCGAGCTCTCGGTCCGACTGCGTGCGATCGGAATGAATGAACGTCGCATCGTAGACGCCGTTGCTGTGCAGCCAGCGCCACAGGCGCGTGGCGCCGTCCTTCGACTTGGTGAACACGATGATCGTGCCCTTTTCCTCGCGGAGCAGGCGCATGAACGCGCGTGGCTTCGATTCATCTGAGACGTGCTGGAAACGCTGCTCCACCGAAGCGTTGGCAACAGTCGGCTTGCCGATGGCAATGCGCTTAGGCTCGTAGAGCACTTTCCGAGCAAGATTTTCAACCGTGGGCGGAAATGTAGCCGAGAAGATCAGCGTCTGCCGGTCCTGTGGAACTTCCTGCATGATGCGATTCAACTGATCGGCAAACCCCATGTCCAGCATGCGATCCGCTTCGTCGAGCACCACGACCTGGATGAAGTCGAGCCAGAGATTGCCGCGATCGAGGTGGTCGCAGAGGCGTCCCGGCGTGGCAACGATGATCTGAGGATAGGTGGCCAGCGCCTTTGCATCGATTTTCATGTCGATGCCGCCGATCAGGACGATCGAGCGGAGCCCCTGCGGATGGGCAAAGAGTTCGAGCGTGGTCTGAATCTGCTGGGCGATTTCTCGAGTGGGAGCGAGGATCAGGCCGAAGGTGCCTTCCTTGCCGGCAAAGCGTTCGACCATCGGAAGCACAAAGCTGGCGGTCTTGCCCGTGCCGGTCTGCGCCGAAGCAATCAGGTCATGGCCCTCGAGAGCCAAAGGAATGGACTCGCTCTGGATCGAGGTGGGCTTGGTGAAGCCGGCCTTCGCGAGCAGTTCCAGGACGCGCTCGGAGAGCCCGAGGTCTTTCCAGGTGGGAGCGGGTGCTGCCTCGGCCGGGGTCGGCGTGGTTTCAGGGGTGACGGAAACAGGTTCGGCCGAAGGGGCCGTCGTGGAATTTTCGTTCATGTTTGCCTGAGGTTGTACCACGGCTGGACCGAAAGTGTCGGATTATCTGTTTCGCCGGACAGCCCCTTTCGCGAGGCCCGTGACAGTGGAATACTCGCTCCATGGCCCACACCTTCACCCCTCGCGAACGCAAAATCCTCTGGGTTCTGGCCGCCGTTCAGTTCGTCAACGTCCTCGACTTCATGATGGTCATGCCGATGGGTCCCGATCTGGCCCGCTCACTCGACATCCCTCTCGACCAGCTCGGACTCATCGGGGGGAGCTACACACTGGCCGCCTTCGTCGCGGGCGTGCTCGGTTCCATCGTCCTGGACCGCTTCCATCGCAAACAGGTCCTGGTCTTCTCGCTGGTCGGCCTGGTCCTCGGCACCTGGAGCGCGACCTTCGCAACGGGTCTTTATTCTCTCCTTGCCGCTCGAGTCGTTGCCGGATTCTTTGGCGGCCCGGCTACTTCTGCCATGCTCGCCATCGTTTCGGACGTCATCAGCCCCGAACGACGAGGACGGGCGCTCGGCATGGTCATGGCCTCGTTCTCCATTGCTTCGATCCTCGGAGTTCCGCTTGGCCTGGAGCTTGCCCGTCTCGGAGGTTGGACCATGCCTTTCTGGGTGGTGGGCGCCCTGGGCCTTGTCGTGACCATCGGAGCGATGGCTTACCTTCCCCGCTATCCCCAGCACCAACACCCGCATCACGCTTCCGAATCGCGCCACGGCTGGATCACGTCTCCGCTGGTGCTCACGTCATTCGCCTGCGCAGCGCTCGCCGTCCTGAGCTCCTTCATGCTCATTCCAAATCTCTCCGGTTTCCTGCAGTTCAATGCGGGCTGGCCTCGCGAAAAGCTGGGGCTCCTGTACCTCGCAGGCGGAATTCTCAGCCTTTTCTCAACGAGACTCGGGGGAAACTGGAATGACCGTACTGGAAGCTTTCCGCCCGTAGCGACCGCCACTGCCCTGCTCGTGATCCTTCTGAGCTGGGGAATGCTGATCGGAAATCCTGCCGGACACCCGAATATTCCGGTCCTGCCCTGGTTCGCGGCCTTCATGCTCGCCAATAGCCTACGCTGGATCAGCATCAGCACGCTGACCTCGAAAGTACCGCTGCCTCATCAGCGGGCTCGCTACATGTCCATCCTGTCTGCCGTCCAGCACCTGTCGAGCTCCAGCGGCGCGATCCTTTCCACTCGCCTGCTCCGGAATGCGCCGGACGGCTCATTAAACGGCGTGCCGGCTCTCGGAGCGACTGCCATAGGACTTGGCGTGGCGGTGCTGCCACTTCTCTATCTTGTCGAGCGCCGCCTGGCTTCGCGTCCGCTCCAACAAACCGTCATCGATCCGGGCGCACTCGTCGAGGGCGCCTAAGAGGGGCACCACCGGAAAAGCGAGCTCCAGAGAGGCGAATCCTCTGGCCTTTCGGCAGCGCGTCGACTACTCCACTTGACCACATTATGAGCACGACTCCGCTTCGCAACCTTTGCATCATCGCCCACGTTGACCATGGCAAGACCACGCTGGTCGACCATCTCCTCAAGCAGGCCGGCACCTTCCAGGCCCACGAAAGCGTCAGCGATCGTGTCATGGACTCGATGGATCTCGAGCGCGAGCGCGGCATCACGATCATGGCCAAGAACACCGCGGTCCGTTATCGCGGAGCCAAGATCAACATTGTCGACACCCCGGGACACGCCGACTTCGGCGGCGAAGTGGAACGTATTCTCGGCATGTGCGACGGCGCGATCCTGCTTGTCGATGCGGCTGAAGGTCCGCTTCCGCAGACTCGTTTCGTGCTCCAGAAGGCCCTCTCGCAGGGACATCAGATCATCCTCTGCGTGAACAAGGTCGACCGCCCCGAGTGCGAGGGCGGAGGCCGCATCCAGGAAGTCGTCAACCAGACGTTTGACCTCTTCGTGGAGCTCGGCGCCAACGAGCAGCAGCTCGACTTTCCGATCCTGTACGCAGCAGCCCGCCACGGCTGGTGCACCACCGACTTCGACGCGATTCCAGAGATGGTGGCCGGCGAAAAGAAGGGAACTCTCGAGCCTCTCTTCGATGCCATGCTGAAGCACATTCCTTCTCCGAAAGTCTCCGAAGGACAAGGTTTCCAGATGCTCGTCTCGAACCTCGCCTACTCCGATTATGTCGGACGTCTGGCGATCGGCCGAGTCGTGAGTGGATCGATCAAGAAAAACCAGCGCATCATCCGCCGCGGTGTCAACGACGCGGGGGCAGGAATCAACCAATCCTTTAACGTCCAGGCTCTGCTGGCCTACGAAGGCCTGAAGCAGGTCGAAATCACGGAAACGCTCGTCGGTGACATCATTGTCGTTGCCGGTTCAGAGACAGTGGAGATTGGCGACACCCTCGTTGGCGACGACACGATCCAGCCGCTGCCGCGAATCATCGTCGAAAAGCCGACCCTGGCCATGGTGTTCTCGGTCAACACCTCGCCGCTCTCCGGACAGGAAGGCGAAGCCATCCAGTCGCGCAAGCTCCGCGATCGACTCCTCCGAGAAGTTCGCAACAACGTCGCCCTCCGCTTCCAGGATGGCGTGACGCCGGACCAGTTCCGCGTTCTCGGTCGCGGTGAGCTTCAGTTCGCCATTCTCGTCGAGCAGATCCGTCGTGAAGGCTTCGAACTCATGGTGGGCAAGCCGCAGGTCCTCTATCAGACTGCCGAAGACGGCACCCGCCTCGAGCCGATGGAGCGCGCCGTCCTCGACCTTCCGGAACAGTACGCCAGCGAAGTCACGCAGCTCTTCCAGCAGCGCAAGGGCATCCTAACCAAGTACGAACCCCAGGGCGTGGGACGCGTTCGCCTCGAAATTGATATTCCGACCCGCGGCCTCCTCGGCATGCGCTCGAAGTACCTGACCGCCACCCGTGGTGCAGGCCTGATGAGCACGCTGCTCATGGGCTACGAGCCGCACAAGGGCGAGATCGCCCACCGTCTCGTCGGCTCGCTGATCTCGGATCGCTCCGGAGATACGGTCGAGTACGGACTCATGGGTCTCGAAGATCGCGGCATCCTGTTCCTCGGCCCCGGCGTGCCCGTTTACGAAGGCATGATCATCGGCGAGCACAGCAAGGACAATGACCTGAACGTCAATCCTTGCCGTGAAAAGAAGCTGACCAACATTCGCTCCGCCGGAGCCGAATTCCTGGTCACGCTTGCTGGTATCCGCAAGATGTCGCTCGAGCAGTGCCTGGAGTGGATCGACGAGGACGAGTGGATTGAAGTCACTCCGAAGTCGATTCGCCTGCGCAAGAAGATCCTTCCGCAGAACCTGCGCAGCGTGAAGCGCAGCGAACGCATTACCTGATGAGCTGGCGCACCTTCGGGTGCGCGCGTCAGACGCAGGGTTTACTGGAATTTCACCGTTCGGGTACGGACAGTCCTCGCTCCGCTTCGCGGAGCTGTGGAACTACCGAACGGCTGAAATTCCTGCTCCCCTGCTTATAGTGAGACTCGCGTCCAAAGGTCGCGCCTTCGTCACTCTGAAAGTGAAGTGCATGCAATTCCGCCCTGCCATCCCCGCTGACATGGACCGCATCTACATGATGGGTTTTGATGTCTGGGCCGAAGGGTCAAACGAGGACGAGTATCTTTCGGGGTGTCGAAACTCTCCCAAATACGCTCAGGGAAAGTGGTTCGTCCTGGAGCACGACCAGGAGCTTCTCAGCTCGTTGATCGTCTACTCACTGGATCCAGAAAATTCAGTTTTTGGAATCGGCTCGATTGCAACGCCTGCTCAGTCGCGGAGGCAGGGGCATGCCAGCACGCTCGTTCGAGCAACCGTGGAGCACTTTCGACGGCAAAGGCCGGACGCTCGATTCACTCTCTATTCGGATATTTCTTCGGAGTTTTACGAGCGCCTGGGCTTTGCCAAACTCCCCCAGGAACTTCAGCCCTACGCTGATTCGACCTGCATGATCCATCCGGCGGATGCCGTCGGGCTCCTCGAATCGCAGCAAATTCGCGTTCCGAAATACTTCTGACATCGCCGTCAAATCTCGAATGAAGCCAAAGCCGTCTCAAGACTGGGCGGTAATCCAATAATGATTTCGTTCATCGTGAATGAAATCCACGAAGACCGTTTTGTCGAAGACTCCCCCATTGGCCAGTATGGTTCGGTTCGATGCCGGATTATTGGGAGAGCAGGTCAAAAGTAATCTACCGATCGCCTTGGCCCTCGGGGTCAGGAGAACCTGCCTCAGCATCTCTTTCGCGAATCCTCGCCCGCGATACGAGGGCCGAACTTCGTATCCAATGTGGCCCCCCACCAGAGAGAGATTTCCCTCGAGTCGGTGGCGTAACGAGATTCTTCCGATCACGTTGCCATCTACAACGCCCCAGTAGATCGTTTCCGGCACAAAGGGCGCCTCGGGAGCGGTCTCTCGCAGGTTCAGGCGGGATACGAAATCCTGCGGAAGCTCGTCTTCTTTGGGAAGATACGGACCCCAGAGCTGTTGCCCGTGCGCGCGCATTTCTTCAATAAATTCGATGAAACTAGAAAACAAATCGAGTTCAGGACGCCGAAGTTCAAGCATGCAATCAGAGCATATCATGGTTCATTGGAGCGACATCTCTGTCGCGCCAAGACCTCGCTGTTAGCTTCATCGCCTCTTCGGCGGGGCCCCATGTTGACGTCAGCATCACCCCACGCAGGGAGACGGAAATTTCAACCGTTCGGTAGTTCCGCAGCTCCGCGAAGCGGAGCGAGGACTGTCCGTACCCGAACGGTTGAAATTCCCGTAAACTCCTGCTTGATGACGCAGGTGCGAAACCAAAAGGTGGGCCCGACTATTGAACCAACTATTGAACCAGCAGCACCGCACCAACCACGGCAATGCACACGCCCAGCGCCTTCACCCACGACACGGGCTCGTGCTTACCGGCCCACGCAGCGGGAACGGAAATCACGGGTGCTAGCGAAGAGAGCGCCGATGCGACCGCAAGCGGGGCGTGCGACAGCCCATACATAAAAAAGAACGAACCGCCGTACGCTTCGAGGACAAAGATCCAGCCCAGGGGTTTGAAGCGCTTCCAAGAAATGCCGCCGCGCCACTTGCCGAGAATGAAGTAGCCAATGATCGGACAGAGCAGAAGCGCTACGAACATTCGTACCGTGTTGGCGACATTCGGCGAGAGCCCCTGCCCTCCCCGGGCCACCGAGAACGTATTTAGGGCCCAAAAAAGCGAGGTCAGGAAGCCGAGCCCGAGACCCACTTCAAAGCGATCAAGCCAGTGCTTCGCGTTCTTGTGCCGATGGTGATAGCCGACCAGAACCACCAGGATCGTTCCGGTAACGGTACAGAAAATTCCTGCGATCCTGATCGGCGAGAGCGCCTCACCCTGGAAGACATAGCCCGCCACCGCCGACCACAACGGATAAGATGAGGAAATGGCGAGGGCTCCCGGAATTCCGAGAGAACGAGTGCTCCAGAGAAACGCCACATCACCAAGCCCGTAGCTGGCGATCATGCTCATCACGAGCCAGAACGCCTTTCCGGAGGCCAGCTGGGCCAGCGACTGGCGAACATCGACGCCCTCGATGACTAAGGCTGCAAAAAGAAAGAGAGGGAGCGCTACCAGAGCCCGGGTGAAACTCACCTGGGACGGCGCATACTCCCTCGACAATCTGGCATAGACCGCTGAACCGGCGCTCCACGTAAACGAAGACGCGAGCGCCGCCAGCGCACCAATCACAGTCCGGCCTGAACCAGAACGCCATCCACCGCAGTGCAGGTGGCGGAGTCAAACAGCGCAGCACATGCCTTGCGGGAGCCCTGACCGAACGCCATGAAATCGGAGGTGTTCGTCAGATAGTGCACGAGCGTGGCGTAGAAAAGCTGGTCGGACTTTTCACGACCAATCGCGTTGACCATGTTGAAGCCGACGTGACCGACGAGCGTGGCATTCATGTGAACGCCGCAGTTATCGTTATGACCACCACAGTACTGGTCGTCGAAACGGAAAATTTCGTCGTACTTGGCCGGTGCCGGACGGGACACGATGTTTCCATCCTTGTCGCGGCTGCGATACTTGGTCTGATGCGGATCCTTGAGGTTTCGGATTCCGTTCACACCTTGAGCAGGATCAAAAAACAGGTTCGCACCCATGACCCAGTCATTTTCGCCCTCAATGGACTCACCGAAGTAGTCTGCGAAAGCCTCATTGAGCGCACCGGATTCGGACTGGTACTCCAGATCCGACGTCTTGCTGACCACACCGTGGGTCATTTCATGTCCAGCAACGTCCACCGACTGGGTCAGTGGCTTGAAGACTTTTCCGTCGCCATCGCCATAGGCCATGATCTCGTTCTGGCTATCCCAGAATGCATTGACCCACTTTTCACCGATATGAACAATCGCGTTCACCTTGCCGCCCTCGTCGTCAAAGCTGTCGCGCGAGTGCGTGTCCCAGAAATAGTGAAGGACCTTGGCGGAGTTTTCTGCCGCCGCAAGAGCTTCCGTATCGGCTGAAGCGGACAGAACACCAGCCTTCACGACGAGCTTGCACTTCTGGTAGTCGACGCTGACCGGAGCGCGACCGCCAAGATCGTCAGCAGTGGATTCCAGCACCTGGCACTTCTTGTTGGTAGCGTAGACGTCCACCGGAGCGATCGTCCAATGGCGCGAAATATCGGCAAGGACTTCGCCCGAATGCGCATCAATATCGACGACTCGACCGGCCTCTTCGCCCTGAGCCTCAATGACGAAGCGATACACGAGCTTTGCGGCTCCAGCTTTCCAGGATGGAAGAATCAGCAGAGCGGGCTCACCGGCAATCTCACGTCCGCCGGTCAGGGTGCGGGCGATTCCCACGGCAGCGCCAACGTTCACCGATGGAACAGTGTTCAGATCAAACTGGGCCAGCTGATGCGTCCAATTCGAACGTCCAATGACGTTGAGCTTCTGGTGCTGAAGCGACTGAGATCCAAGAACCTTCACTCCACGGAAATAATGCTGAAAGCGAAGCGTGCTCAGCTCCGGAGAAACCGATTCTCCAGCCATTTTGAATTCGGGCTTCTTACCGGTCAAAAACCGATAGACCTGCGACTGTGAACCAAGCTCGCTCCAGGCCTGCTGGAGACGTCCGATCTGCGGAAGCTTGCTCCACATTCCGGTTGCAGGAATTTCCAAGGCACCTGCATTGGCAGCTGCAGCCGCGCCCAGAACGGCAGCGACCATGGCAATAAAACGGCTGAAACGAAAGTTCATTGAGGATCCCCCACCCCTTGGCGACCGATATAGAGGCGAACGGCTGGACCCGCAACGATTGTTTTGCATTTCGCAATCTTTTCAGATGAAAAATGCACTGCTCTGCGGCGAGAGCACAAGGGGCAAAGTTGCCCGCATCACTCAGAGGAATCCGCGAATGCGGTAGAGGTCCTTTCCTGCCGGCGCAGGGTGATCGCTGGAGACGGTTTCCACGAAGACGTGCATCGCCTCTGGAAACTGGTCATAGATCGCGACGAGATTCGGCGGCTCATTTTCAAAGGACGCGATAAGCTCGCCGTGTGCGCGAATGAATTTGGCCGCGCCCACCTTGTGTTCAAGGTCGGATAGCCCATAAGCAGGTTTCAGAAGCAGATGCGTCCGCTCGGTGTTCCAAGGAAAACCGTCACGGATCAGCATGGCGCGGGTGCCATCACCCATTCCCGGCTCATCGCGTCCGGTCAGGTAGACAATGAACGCACCCATCTGGTGCACTTCACGAACGAACTCGGGAGCTCCCGGATAGGCCTTGTCGTAGGTCAGGTAGGCGCTGGAAAAGAACCGCTCCTGCCAGAACTTCTTGATGACCGAAATCGCCTCTTGAACCTCTGATTCATCAGCGCTCATGCCGAGGGCTGAAAAAGTATCCTTGAGCGAATAGCCCACGTGCTCATGCTCCAAGCGCTCGAGCTCGCGGCGGACATTCGGAAACTGAGTGCACTCCGGAGTGTCCAGCCACTCCTGAAGGATGCGATGCGTGCGGGGCCCCACCTCGTACAATGTGGAATCGAGATCGAGCAAAACGATCGGCGTTTTTCCCGCAGCGCGCACTTCCGTCACCCGCCGCGAGACCTCCTTCAGAACTTCCAGTTCAGAAAGGTCGTGAAACTGACTCGCCTGCTTCCAATCATTACGAATAAACATGGGTGTGCTGGGTCTCGGGTGTTCCAGAGCGGTTGGCGTGAGACTTGGGACGATTCTGGCCATCAACCAGGATCACCTTCGGTCGGAAGGTGGCCAGCTCGGCTTCTTCCAGGATCACGTACGAAGCAATGATGACCTTATGTCCGGGCTTCGCGAGATGCGCGGCAGCGCCGTTGATGCAGATGACACCCGAGCCGGCAGGTCCGGGAATGGCGTACGTGCAGAAGCGTTCGCCGTTATCGATATTGTACACCTCGATGCGCTCGTGCTCGAGGATGTCCGATGCGAGAAGCAGGTCGGCATCGATGGTCACCGAACCTTCATATTCGAGGTCGGCCTGGGTGACAGTAGCCCTGTGAATCTTGGACTTGAGCAGAGTGCGCTGCATGGCGCTAGCGTCTAACTTTCTCAGCGAAAGGAGTCAAATCCTCAGACTGAAAAAGGAATCCCGAAGCCAGCCTCCTGCAGGCCAGCCCCGGGATTCCGAGGAACCAAACGGAGAATCGGGAACTTACTTCTGAGCTGCCTTCTGCTCAGACTTAGCAGCCTGCTCGCCCTTTTGAACTGACTTTGCGGCCTGCTCGCCTTTCTGGGCGGACTTGGCAGCCTGTTCAGCCTTCTGCTCGGACTTGGCAGCCTGCTCAGCCTTCTGCTCGGACTTGGCGGCCTGTTCAGCCTTCTGTTCAGACTTGGCAGCCTGCTCAGCCTTCTGTTCAGACTTGGCAGCCTGCTCAGCCTTCTGCTCGGACTTGGCAGCCTGCTCAGCCTTCTGCTCGGACTTGGCAGCCTGCTCAGCCTT
>CAMAQA010000066.1 GCA_945860415.1 Bacteriovorax stolpii | reverse complement strand
CGGAGATGCGGGCGACCTGGACCAAGGTCCATCAGGGAATCATCCGCGCATTCGCTGATATCGAGCGGAATCTCCCGTTTTCTCTCGAGACGGTGAAATTTGATTCGGGCTCGGAATTCATGAACTATTCGGTCATCAGTTATGTTCGGTCGACCTATCTGACCCATCGAAAGAACAAAATTGAGGTCTTTCGCTCGAGGCCTTACCGCAAGAACGACAACTGCTACGTCGAGCAGAAGAACCTCACTCATGTGCGCCAGTTCATCGGCTACGACCGCATCGACAGCCCAGCAGCCACGAAGATCCTCGACGGTATTTATCGCGAGCTCTGGTGTCCGTTCCTGAACTTCTTCATGCCGACATTCAAGCTCATCCGAAAGGAGCGAATCGGCTCACGGATCCGGAAGCAGCATGAAAAGCCAAAGACGCCCTACCAGCGGGTTCTTGAGTGCCCGGAGGTATCGGAAGAGCAAAAAGCCAGGCTCAGGGCACAGTACGAGGCACTCGATCCTTTCGAGATGAAAAGCAGGATCGAAGAAAGGCTTCAACTCTTCTTCAAAACGCTCCGAGACGAGCATCGACAGAGCGAAGCACTCAAGCTTGCGGCGTGAGTCCAGATCATTCAGCTCCGGTGTGATTCACTTTTGAGGCAATACGCTAGGATGAAAAAACGACTACTTTCCGCGTGATAACGAAGGCCTACTAGAGGGTTTCAGCAAATTGTGACAAGTCCGGATCCAGTAGGCAGTCGTGGCGAAGCCAGTACCTCACCAACCGCGGTCCAAACTTCTTCTCATCGGCAACTGGGTCAGGATCGAGGAGCGACTTGCACTCTTTTTTGGAAATCGATCGCACTTCCAGTTTCTCTCCGATCTGGACTCGGGCCTCCACACGCTCCAGGGTGCAGACCCGACGATTTTCGAAGGCCTCCAGCACATAGGTCAGCACGCTGCTCATCGAGAGTCGGCGTCCCCTGCCCGCCTCGATCCTTGCCCCATCAAATTCCCGCGTCAAACGCACCTGCCAGCGTTTGGCATCGCCAGGAACTGGAGCCATTTTCAGCCGAAGCTCGTGAAGAGGCTTGCCATCGCCTGTTCGGCCATCCTCCAGTACGGGCGGGTTGCTCATCTCTCCTCTTCGATCGAGGTCCAGTCGCGCGCCGCGCAGGGGCTGCTCCTCACCAATGATCGGAAGACCAAGCTCTTTCAAGATGATGGAGGCTGTCTCGCGGCACGGAAGATCACGTCCCGCCTCGGCGCTGAAACTCGAAATCAGGACAGCCAGGGCGAGGATCGTAGTACGCGCGCTCATGAACGCAGCCCTAAAGCACCCTGCCGCCGAAGTAGATTCCGGCAAAGGTCGTATCGGCGTTGATTCGTCCACCCGGATACGTGCTGACAAACGGCTGCATCCAGTAGCCGCTCTTGAAGCTATAGACCGGTCCGAATGCGAGGTTCGGATCCATGGCCTTGCTCCAGCTCAAGAAACTGTCGCCAGCAGCGCGCGAATACGCCGCCTCCAAAAAGAGCATCCACGAAAGCCTGTCGTGGACGATGTAGGAAACGCTGGGCATGAGATAGACCGAGTTCGTCGTGCCGGAGTTCAGGACCTGCCATGCCGGCACCACGATGGCACGGAGGCTCCAGTAGCGCTTGGGCCCGAGATTAGCGGTCAGGACGGTGACCGAACGCGCCGTCAGCACTTCGCCCCGCTGAACGGACGCAGAGAGAACGGCGGGTTCGATTTCATAGCGAGCCCACCAGCTGAAGTCCGTGCGATCGATGTGGGTTCCGGCAATTCCGAATGCGGGATTCGACGGAGTCAGTAGCGTGGTTTGAGAGGTGGCATTGAAAGGGCTCCAGGTGAGCGCCTCGATGGCCGTGTACAGAAACCCGCCAAATGCGGGGGCATTGATGTTGAGCTGGGTTCCAATCGTTACCGGGCTGCCCAGAGCGCCCGTCGACGTGGCTCCACGCCCCTCGCCGAACTGCCCAAACGAAGGGCCATAGCTCCAGCCAAAAAGATTCAGGCGAAGGTCCTGGTACCACTGCTTCTTCGCTTCAGCCGTTGATTTTCCCGCGGTCGATGCCGAAGCAACTCCAGAAAATAAGAGCAGAAGAACGCTGATCCGAACAAACGAACACGGGGTTTTCACTCACCCGCGATTGCCCGAGCCAACTGCATCTGTCAACCATTCAGACGAAGCTCCCCCATTTCTTTCAAGTCCTTGATTCAGAACGGTAATACCCCCTAGTGGGCGACACCGGCTTTCGAGGATTGAAGCAGTGCGTAAAAGAAGATAGAAGCGCCAATGCCATGCGTCATTTCCAAAGTGCCATCCTTGTCCTGCTCGCGTTCCAGGTTGCCTCATGCACCGCCGGCATCCAGCACACTACTCCCCGTCAGTTGCTGAGCCCCCAGGAGCAAAAGGCCCTCGCCTCTCTCCAGTCCCACCAGAACGTGTCTGTCGCCCTCGTGAGCTCCGCCGGCGAAGTCCGCTCTTCGGTCATCCGAGCCGGTGACTTCGACGAGATTGGACAGAAGTGGCTCGATGCCGATTCAGGAGCCACCCTGGCGCTGGATCTGCCCCTGTTTGCGCGCTTCGAAGACGGCACCGTCGATGAAGCACTGCTGTACTCCGGCAAGGAAGAGTTCGGGCTCGACGAATGGATTCGACTGCACCCGCAGGCCGATGGACGCGGAGTCACGATCGGCGTGGCTGATGACGGCGTGGCGCTGGCTCGTCCCGGTCTCACTCAGACCTCCACGGGCGGTCCAAAACTCATCCGAAGCATCAGCCCCTCCAGCGTGTGGAATATGATCATTCACGCTTCACGTCCGGAATGCATTCCTGAATCTGAAGCTGCACGTAAACTCACCCAGTGGAACTGGCAGGACTCCGGACTGGACCCGATCTCGCAGGCCAAGTTGCAGATGCCCTTCGACATCACCTCCTGCGGTTCGCCCCAGGGCGGTGCTCCGCTTTCGCGAACTTGCGCCGACTGGTCCAAGCTCTTTGCCAAGGAGCTCAAAACTGCTGATGGCCGTTGGGTGCTTCATGCCGCTCTCCTCGAGTTCGCGACGAGCACTGGTTCGGCACGCACGGTGATTGCCGTCGACCTGAACGGCGACTCGCGAATCACACGCTCGGAAGTGTTCGAGCCCCTGTCTGGAAACCCTCAAAGTTACCACCGTTTCGCCACCGGCGAGACCCTGGGCTTTGACGTGCATGAGTTCGCGAAGACGGGCCCCATGCCGAAGTCGTGCGCGCAGCCGGAAGCCGGCGGAAGGTTCCTGAACATCATCACTCCGGAACTTGCCGGAAATTCTCACGGCGAAGGCGTGGCCTCGGTGGCCGCTGGTTACCGCATTGCAGGTCGAAATTTCGACGGAGTGGCTCCTGGGGCCAGCCTCGTGGATGTCCGCTTCAGTGATCCGGTCGGCACGGAGGCGTATTCCATTTCCGAGCTGGCGCGAATCCTCCGAATCGCGGGACAGCACTCGGATCTCGTGAACCTGTCGTTCAGTCTCTTCTTTTCGTCGCCGACGGCCCAGATCGCGATGAATCGGGTGCTCGACAGCGCCCTCAAGGACACCTCGGCACTCTATTTTTTCAGTGCAGGCAATAACGGCCCGGGCCGCGGATCCATGAACCGAGCCCTCATTTATCCGTCCATGGGAATTCCCGTTGGAGCGTGGCTCAATGGTAGAATGGCCCAGACGGTGTTCGGTAGCCCGACCCCGATGCCTGGAATCGTGAGCTATTCGTCGCGTGGCCCAGGACCCGACGGATTCGGAGGAGCACTGGTGCTCAGCCCCCTCGCCGCCATGGCTGCGGGTCCAGCAGGAGACGGAGTCCGTTCATTCAGTGGCACGAGCTCAGCAACTCCGGCGCTGACCGGCCTTGCTGCCCGAGTGCTGTCGCAGATTCGAGCTGAAGGCCTTTCTTGGTCGCGAGACCGACTGAAGCAAAGCTTGATCGAAGGCGCCGTTCCGGTCGAGGGTGCGCCTTTCATTGACCAGGGATTTGGCATTCCGCGCCTGGCCCGAGTCATGGAGGCCTACCGCCGTCTCTCGCGAGAAAACAGCGTGTTTCCGGCCCTGAAGGTCACCGGCGAGAGCCAGATCCAGGGCATCACCCAGCGCGGAATCTACGCCCGAGGTGAACGCCATCGCCTCTCGCGCTACGGCTTCCGGCTGGAAGCCGAGTTCGCGCCGGGAACGCCGGAGCAGCAGATTGCCGATTACGCCGAGAACCTGAAATTTGAAGCCTCGTCACCTTGGATCCGAATCGCACCTTATCGGCTGCTAGGACGATCATCGCTCCGGATGGAGATCGCCCCTGACTGGAACGCGCTGGAAGGGTCGCCGGGAGAGCACCTCGGAGACGTGCGCATCATCAACAGCGACACGGGCACTCTTCGCGCGATCCTTCCCGTCACCATCCTGATTCCAGAGGCCCAGTCACCCCTCCTCGAACGAATGCTCGAACTGCAGGACGGTCAAATCCAGAGACTATTCGTGCAGCCGCCGAGCTGGGCACGCTCACTCCTGGTGCTGGTCGAAAGCGACGACCCCGGAAATCCGGTCTGCGGGCAGGCGAACCTATATGATCCGGTGGGGGTCCGTCAGCCCGGCACTGCAAGCCAGAACACTCCGTACCGAAGAGAGCAGGCATTTTCGATTCGCTTTCCGGGCGTTTACGAGTGGATCATGGACGCCGGAAGAAGCCATTCCAGCTGTCCGTTCTCACAGAAGCTACGCGTTCGAATGCAGTGGGTGGGACTGGAAACGTCGCTCCTCGATGCGGAATTCATCGACACCGACAAGGACTCGGCAAACGCTAAAATCCGACTCTCGCTCCATACGAGGTCTCCCTTCCTCCGCGGAACGATTCGGCTGCACCGGCCGGGCGTGGAGCGAAAAATTGTCCTCGTCCCGGGCACGTCATCGCAGTCCTGGCGCGGCACCGAGACACTCAGCATCAACGATCATGTCAGCCGGTTCAGGCTCACCGACGAATTCGAAGCGAAGCAGGCACTCCTTCTCGGTTACAATTATCTGGGCCTGCTCTTCGACTCCGGCGACAGCACGCTCGATAAATTAACCCTGCCGGTGGTCGACGGCTGGTGGCAGCTTGCTGGCTCAGGAAAAGACACCGAAGCGAGCTCCACGTCAAAGAGCGGAACTTTGGAGGCCCGCGGTTTCGACGCAGGAATTCCGGCCAACCAGCGTCCGAGCCCCCTCGAGCTGATCCATCGGACGGAAAAACGTGATGCCTCGCGCGTGGAGTCCAAGCCGTTGAACGTGGAGTTGCGTGGCGGAAACGAGGAACTGATCACGATCTCCCTGCCCGGAAAACCAGAGGAGCTCTCTGGCCGGTCAGTACTGTGCAGCTTCACTCCTGGCGAATGGAGCCTGGCCCTTTCGTGCCCGAGCGTGGACGTTCCCTGAAACTGCTCCTTCCTCGATGGAAGGCCTTATGGGCTTCCATGAGCAGGAAGACGGAGCTGGCGATCGCCAGATGCTTCAACCAATCGCCCCACGACATCGGACTCAGTGACAAAAATTTCTGAGTCACTGGAATGTGCATCGCAGCGATGTGAACCAGTTGTGCGGTCACGGTTCCCACGAGCAGAAGGGGATTGGTCAGAAATGGAAGCTGCCACGATGGACGAGTCTCGGATCGCGCAATAAACACCATCATGTTCTCGAAGAGCACCATGAGCAGGAGGACATGATTTTGCACCTGGGCGGCGGGCAGTCCCTGAAGATGGAAATGCCGCGCCGTCAGAAAGCCCAGAATTCCGATCACGAGCGCGGTCAGCAACACGCGCTCTCGCATCAGCCGATCGAAAATCGGCTCCTTCGGGTCACGGGGCCTTCGTGAAAGCTCATCACCCTCCGGACCCTCAAATGCGAGCCCCACCCCTTGGATTCCTTCCGTCACGAGGTTGAGCCAGAGCAGCTGCACCGCACTGAGCGGCACAGGAAGACCGGCAATCGTAGATAGCAGGATCAGCACGATCTCGCTGAAGCCGGTGGAAACCAGGAGATAGATCACCTTTCGAACATTCGAGTAGGCCACCCGACCCTCTTCGATGGCCGCAACAATCGACGAAAACCGATCATCTGCGAGGATGAGATCGGCGGTCTCCTTGGCAACGTCCGTACCGGACCTGCCCATGGCAACACCGACATGGGCCGCCTTGAGCGCAGGCGCATCGTTGGCGCCATCGCCCGTGACGGCAACGAAATGTCCTTCACGGATCATCGACTCGACTATCTCCAGCTTGGCTTCCGGCGCCACTCGGGCATGGACTCGATCGATGCCCAGCTCGCGTGCAATTGCCTGTGCAGTGGCCGGATGGTCTCCGGTGATCATTGCCACTTCGATACCGGCTCGACGAGCATCGGCAATCGCCTGCACGGCATCGGGTCGAAGCGGATCAATCAATCCCACGAGCGCCAGGCACTCCAGCTCTTCGATTCGCGAGGCCTCGAGCCGGTCAAGCGTCCCCGGCGCCAGGCTTCGAGCGGCGATGGCCAGCACGCGATATCCCTCCGTTGCCAGCCGTTCCGCATCGCGGATCATCTGCTCTCGCGAAACCGTTCCATCACGACACATCGCCAGAATGCGCTCCGGCGCCCCCTTCGCGGAAACGATCTGGAATCCGCCGCTCTCATGCAATGCAGCCGAGAATCCGTTCTTGGACTCATACGGAATCAATCCGATTTCGCGATGACTTGAGGCAATCTCCTCGGGGCTCAAACCCAGCTGCGAGACCATTGCCAGAAGAGCCCGGTCCATGGCGTCGCTTCCGGTCTCCGTCGAGAGACGGATGGCCGTGGCGATCCGTTTGGCAGATTCGCTGATTTCTGGCGGCCAGCTCTTGCGATCATCCACGCTGAAAACCCCGAAACCGGGAATCAGCAGCCTTTTTGCCGTCAGCTGATTGATGGTCAGCGTGCCCGTCTTGTCCGTTCCGATCGCGGTACACGAACCCAGGGCCTCTACGGCGGAAAGCTTTCGGACAATGACGTTTCGGCGCGCCATTCGCCTTGACGCAATCGCCAGCGCGATGGTCAGTGCGACTGGAAGCCCTTCAGGAATCGCGGCCACTCCCAGCGCTACGGCAACGAAAAAAACGTCCTCCACGGGCTCACCGCGCGCCAGCAGCACGGCGCTGATGACCACCATCGCGATGATGAAAAGGACGGCAAGATTTCGCGTGAACCGCTCCATGCGCACCAGCAGTGGAGTCTGAGTGATGCCCCTGCCCTGAACCGACTCGGCGATCCTGCCCAGCTCGCTGTTCAAGGCCGTCCCCACGACGGCTCCGATCGCCCGGCCGCGTGTGACCAAGGTTCCGGCAAAAGCCATTCCCAGTCGATCGCCGATCGGCGAGTTTTCAGGACTGATCGATTCAGCATGCTTTTCCAGGGGCACTGACTCTCCAGTCAGCAGCGACTCATCGAGCGCAAGGTCCTGTGCCTGGAGAAGCCTGAGATCGGCAGGTACCTTGTCGCCGGATTCGAGCCGGACGACATCACCCGGAACCAGCTGGTCAGCATCGATGTCATTCGGAACTCCATCTCGAACGACATGAGCCTTTCCTCGCGCCATCTCTCGAAGAGCCTCGGCACTTTTTTCGGCTCCGTACTCCTGCGCCGTTCCAATGATGGCATTGAAGACCAGCACCACCCCGATGAAGATGGCGTCGGTAAAGTGGCCGATCACGACTGATAGCACCGCCACAACGAGCAGAATCGCTATGAGCGGATTGAAAAACTGCCTTAAGAAGATTCGCCCCAGCCTGGGACGAGCGGATTCCGGAATGCGATTCGGACCGAAGGCCTCGATCCTCTTCCGGGCCTCGGCGGAAGTGAGGCCCCCGCTACCCGCCTTGAGGAACTCGAGCACTCGATCCGATGGCAGGGCGTGCGGATTCAACGGTAGCAGCTCATGGCGCGACATGCGTCGGTCCTACCATGGGTCAGCAGTCAAGCGGCAGGAAGACGCGACTAGCCCTTCAGGTCCACGCCGCCGGCCGGAATGCCGAACTGCGCCTACTTGAGTCGACGAACGCGATCCATCAATGACTGGTCACGCTCCGTAACCAGGTTCACCACGAGACCCTTCCGGCCCGCTCGAGCCGTGCGCCCGACGCGGTGGACGTAATTCTCGAGCTCCTGCGGCAGATGAAAGTTGATCACCCGTTCCACGTTCTCGAGATCCAGGCCTCGTGATGCGAGGTCCGTCGAGAGCAGAAACGGTATCTTGCCATCGCGAAACGCCTGCAGGTTCTTTCGGCGCTCCACCTTGTCCATCTCGCCGCGATACATGACGTACGAATGCCCCATCTCCTCGAGCAACGCACCGAGCTTGTCGCACTGCTGTCGAGTATTCGAGAAAATCATCGTGCCGCCCGAGGCCTTTTCGCGAAGCAGCTTCTCGAGAACGACGCGGCGATCTCCATCGGCCACAGCCTGGTTGCGCGTGGTCAGGGTTGCGGGCAGCTGATAGCCGCCTTCGACACGAATGATGTCGGCATCATCAAAAAGATGGCCAACGAGCTTCTCCACTTCTGCGGTGAACGTGGCCGTAAACATCGCCAGCTGGCACTTGACCGGGCAGGAATCCGAAATCCGCTGGGCGTCCTTCAGGAACCCATCATCGAGCATCTGGTCGGCTTCGTCGAACACCAGAAACTTGACCTCATTCAGGTTCACGAGCTTCCGGTCAAGCATCTGGATCAACCGGCCCGGGGTCGCGATCAGGACTTCAAAGTAGCCATCGAGGTTCTTCTTGGCGACCTCGGTCGTGGTTCCACCGAGGACCGAACGCACTCGAAGCCGAGTGCCATGGGTGTAGCTCTTGAACACCTTAGCCACCTGCTCGCCCAGCTCGCGGGTGGGCACCAGGATGGCTGCCCGAGGGTGGCGTTCCTGGGTCACCCCCTTGCCACCGGTTTCCAGTGTCTTGAGCACATGAAGGATGGGAAGCGCGTAGGCCAGCGTCTTGCCACTACCCGTTTGTGCCACGCCGACGATCGAGCGACCCGACATCAAAGCCGGAACCGCGCGAGCCTGGATCGGCGTGGGCTTCGTCAGGGTCTTTTCCGCAAGAGTCTCGAGGAGGCTCGGCAGAAGCTGGAAATCAGGAAAGCTATTCATTGAAGAGTCCTCGAGAGATAAGTTTCATAATCGCTGTCGTGATGAAGAGCTCCGGTGGCTCCAACGTCAATGACCTGATTCGCAACGGTCTGGACAAACTGCTGGTCCTGGGACGCGAAGAGCACCGTTCCAGAGAACCCGATCAGGCTGTTATTGACGGCCTGGATCGACTCCAGATCCAAATGGTTCGTTGGGCCATCGAGAATCAGCACATTGGCTTCGCTCAACATCATTCGTGCAAGCATGCAGCGAACGCGCTCACCACCCGACAGAACCTTGGTGAACTTCGTGGCTTCATCACCCGAGAAAAGCATCCTGCCCAGGTAGCCGCGAACGAAGTTCTCGTTCTGGTCCGGAGAGTACTGCCTCAGCCAGTCGATCAGCGTGTGGTTGCTGTGATCGAAAAATACTGCGTTGTCCTTCGGAAAAAAGGACCGCGACGTGGTCACGCCCCAATTCACCTTGCCGGCATCAGGCTCCATCTCTCCTGCAAGAATTTCGAAAAGCGTGCTGACAGCAAGCTCGGTATCTCCCATGAAAGCAGCCTTGGCTCCCTTCTTCAGGGTGAAACTCACCCGATCGAGGACCTTGGTGCCATTCACCGTCTTCGAAAGATTTTCGACCCGGAGGAGCTGGTCGCCGGCTTCGCGTGCCGGCCTGAAGGAAACGAACGGGTACTTGCGCGTCGAGGGCTTGATCTCATCGATCGACAGTTTCTCAAGCTGGCGCTTTCGTGAGGTCGCCTGTCGAGACTTGGAAGCATTGGCGCTGAATCGGGCGATGAAGGCCTTGAGTTCCTCGGCCTTCTCCTGCGCCTTCTTGTTCTTGTCCTGCATCTGCCTCAGGGCAAGCTGGCTGGATTCGTACCAAAAATCGAAATTGCCGGCATAGAGCTGGATCTTCTCGAAATCGATGTCCGCCATGTGGGTGCAGACCTGGTTCAGGAAATGGCGATCGTGCGAAACCACGATCACGGTCTTGGTGTATTCCGCCAGGAACTCCTCGAGCCAGCGAATGGCGGCCACATCCAGATGGTTGGTCGGCTCGTCGAGCAGGAGAATGTCCGGATCTCCGAAGAGCGCCTGTGCGAGGAGCACCTTGACCTTCTCGTTGTCGCGCAGCTCTCGCATCTTCTTTTGATGGAGTTCCGTCGGAATTCCGAGTCCGGCCAGGAGCGTCGCCGCATCGCTTTCAGCGGTCCAGCCGCCGAGCTCTGCGAAGAGCGACTCGAGTTCCCCGGCCCGGACCCCATCCGCATCCGAGAAATCGGATTTGGCGTACAGTGCATCCTTTTCGCGGATGACCTCAGTCAGCCTGGGCTGTCCGAGGATGACCGTCTGCAGGACTTCGGTGTCCTCGAAGCTGAAGTGATCTTGCCGAAGAAACGAAATCCGCTGGCCGGGGGTGACGGTCACCGTGCCGGTGTAGGACGTGTTCTCTCCCGAGAGGATCTTGAGGAAGGTCGATTTTCCGGCGCCGTTTGCGCCGATGAGGCCGTAACAGTTTCCTGGAACGAACTTGATGTTCACATCCGTGAAAAGCTTGTTGCTGCCATAGCTGAGTGAGACGCCTGCGGTGCTGATCATGATGCTCTATCTCGAATCCAGGTGAAGTTTGCGGCCGAGCTTGTGGCGCGGGGGCTCGACGATTGAACGCTGGCGCGGGCCAGCGGGGCGCGGGCCGGCGGAGTGCGGGCCAGCAGCGGACTTGTCCTTCTGGATCAGGCCGGGGTTCCTGCCCTGCCCGTAGACGGGCTTGATCCCCTCTGCCGAAGCAGCCTGGTTCTTTGGCGACCATCCGGCTTCGCGAGGAAGCGCCGGGTGCATCGGAATCTTGGCTTGCTGGGGCTTGGCTCCCCGCTTCTTCTGCTCGTCACGATACTGGTGCAGGATCGCGCGATGCTCCGGCTTGTGCGGCTGCAGTAGCGCCTGCTGGATCTTGCGATCCTTCCATTCCTTCGCCACGAAGAGCGGAGTCTTCGTCATCGGATCCATTCCGGTCCAGTACATGGCCGTAGCCAGGGTCATCGGAGTGGGAATGAAGGCCTGCACCTGCTGGAGGTTCCAGCCCTTCTCCTGGAGGTACCCATGGATCTTCTCCATTTTCTCGTGCGTCGTGCCCGGAAAGCCGCTGATGAAGTACGGAACGACATACTGTTCCTTGCCCGCCTCCTTCGAGACCTGCTCGAAGTAGCTGACGAACTCGTCGAAATTCCGGAGCCCCGGCTTTTTCATCAGGTGCAGCACCTCTTCGTCGAGATGCTCTGGGGCAACCTTGAGATGGCCGCCCACGTGGTGGGTGATCAGCTCCTTCATGTACTCCTGGCCCGCCTTCTTGTCGGCGATCGACAGGTCATAGCGAAGCCCTGAAGCGACATGGATCTTCCGGATGCCCGGAATCTGGCGGGCCTTCTTCAGGAGATTCACGCTTGGAGTGTGGTCGGTGTGCAACTGAGGACAGACTCGCGGATGCACGCACGACAGCTTGCGGCACTTGCTCTGGATCTCCTTCGACTTGCACCGCAGCTGGTACATGTTCGCGGTCGGTCCACCGATGTCGGAGACGATACCCTTGAAGCCCGGAACCTGGTTGAGCCCTTCGACTTCCTTGAGCAGGCTTTCTTCAGACCGCGACTGCACGATTCGTCCCTGGTGGAGTGTGATCGCGCAGAACGAGCAGCCGCCAAAGCAGCCGCGCGTCGAGTTCACCGAGAAGCGGATCATGTCGGCGGCAGGAATGCGCACCTTGTACATGGGATGCTGTTCCTTGGTGAACGGCATCTCGTAGATCGAGTCCATCTCTTCCGTGCTGAGGGGAAGTGCGGGAGGATTGATCACCGCGGCCTTCGAGCCGTGGTACTGCACGAGCCGGCGACCGTTGTACGGCGACGCTTCGTACTCGATGAAATAGGCGGCCTTGGCGAACTTCTTCTTGTCGTCGCGAACCTCCTCGAACGAAGGAATCGTGATTCGTCCTTCGAGGGTGCGCGCATGCTCCTTGGATGCCATGAACGCAATTCCGCGCTGGGTCTTGATTGCATCGAGTGCGGACTGCACTGCGGACTCATGGATGGAGAGAGGAGCACCACCCAGAGCCTGCTCGGCCTTCTGGAACTCTTCGACAATCATGTTGACGGTACGCTCGCCCATGCCGAACACAATGAAGTCGGCGGCAAT
>CAMAQA010000065.1 GCA_945860415.1 Bacteriovorax stolpii | reverse complement strand
CGGACCCATGTACACCGATCCGGAGGCGCTGTAGGCGATGACCTCACCGTCCGAAAGCTTCGACACGGAAGCCGCGGTCAATGGAAGGCGGAGCGGAAAAAGCAGGCGGTTCCAGAACTTTCCGAATCGTGCCTGATCCTGGGGGTCTTCAACCGGAAGGTCCCAGATCGGGCCCTTGGCGTCATCGGGCCTGGAGGGAGAGGAAGCGAGAGCCGCCTGAATCTCCGCTTCGCGCTGCCGGACGGATTCGAGCCGGCCGTAGTTCAACGGATTGGCCTGGCGAATATTGAAAATGTCGACCCCGCTGCCGATTCCGATCGAAAAACCGATCGGTCCCCCGAGCACTTCGGTCGACAGGATCGGAAAGCGCGATTGGATCTGGAGTCGGTCGATCACCGTCCAACTGTTCAGGATGTCCTGGTTGTCGAAGACTCTGCGCTGCGTGCGCAGATCCACCTGGACTCCATCCTCCCAGACTTCTCCGGTGAAAAACGACAGATCATCGGTCCAGTCAAAGAGTGCGTTGGAGATCGTTCCTGACGGAGCCCGGATTCGCTTGAGCCAGTCGAGAGAGACCACCGAATCCCACGTTTCAGTTCGTGGGGCTTCAGCCGCCGTGGCGGAAGGGGCGATGCTTCCACAAATCAGGGCCAGGAACAAAACTGATGCGAGCCAACGAGACGACGAACGTGCTGCTGTCATGGTTGGTCGTTGATAAGTCAGCCTGGAGCCGACTCGCCACAAAAAAAGCCAACAATCACCGTGCTTTTTTGTCAGTTCGAATGACGCGGAAGATGTCGTGAAAAAAGCGCACCCATGAACAGTGCCCAAGCGGAGCCGAGAAGTGCACCGCTCAAGACGTCACTCGGATAATGAACGCCCATGTAGACCCGCGAGAACGCGACAACGAGGATCAGAAGTCCCGCTAGAAGGAAAAGCGTGAATCGAGACGCCACCGATTTGAAGTGACGTGCAGCCAGAATCGCCAGGGTGAGGTAGATCGCCGACGCAGTCACCGCGTGACCGCTTGGAAAGGACATGCCTCCGACCTGGATGAGCTTCGGCACGAGATTCGGGCGCGGGCGATCAAAGAGTGTTTTTGCCCATCCTGCGATCTTGAATCCCCCGAAGGAGACCAGTCCGAGGTGCACGGCGGCGGCAGGATCGCGGGTCAGGATGAGGAGGATGGCTGCAACCACGCAGATTGTTACGGTGACTGCCAGCCCGCCGAGGCTCGAGAGGTCCAGCACCATGAAGTCCCACTGCGGCGATCGCAGGTGGGTGCCGATGTACGAAAGAATGCTCTCATCAACAGCCTGCCAGGCTTGCGGCAGCAGGCCGCCTGCCTGAATCGAGGTACCCAGCTTGAAGAACAGCGCCAGGCAAGCCAGTGCGAGCGAAGTCTTGATCAGTCTTCGAAGGGTCCTGGGAGAGAAGCTTCTGAATCGGTCTGCCGCCTTCTGCAATTTCCAGAACCGTTTTTCGACAAACGATTCACGCTGCGAATGGGAAGACGACATGATGAGAAACCAAGGAATGGTGCGGTCGACTGGACTTGAACCAGCACGCCTTTCGGCATACGCCCCTCAAACGTACGTGTCTACCAATTCCACCACGACCGCACAACGGAAGGAGTAACGAGGGTTGGCTGGAACCTAGCGACTCAAAACTCAAATCGCAAGCCGAAAAAATACGTTCGGCCGCTCAAAGTGAGGTTTGCGTCCGTCCCTTCGCGCGAGCGCGACTCCGCCAGCAGGTACACCCTCGAGACTCCGAGATTGGCGTACATTTCAGCCGCCGACGCTTCATCAAAGGCACTGAGCAGGACCATTGCTCCATAGAAAATTCCACCTGCCTGGACGGTTCCGGAGGCTCCGGATTGAAGCGAGTATTTCACCCATTCACTGGCGTAGCCGACGGTCGGCACGACCCACTGGTTTCGAATGAACTTCGCCTCGTACCGGGCCTGCGCGCCGTACGAGAGCAGCCCCGCAAGATTTCTGGTCACCTGGTTGGAGGGATCCGTGGAGTAGAGGCCTGCCGAAACGCCCAGGCCCAGCACCCCGGCCGATTGGAACCAGAGCGGCTGGTACTCGCCCAAGATTTGAAAAGATCGGACTCCCGAGCTGCCGGATCCTGCAATCCGACCTTCGGAGCCGAACCCCGAGCGGGCGGCGGCGGCGAGCTCCAGGGCCCATTGCGGTCGCTTCTGCTGGTAGTACGGAACGGAATAGTCACGAGCGGATTTGCGCGTGCTTCCCGCGATCGCTTTTGGCTGCTCCGGTACGGGCTCTACAGCCGGGGTCGGGGCAGGAGGAGCCTCGGGTTCGGCCACCTGCTCGGGGGGCTGTTCCTCGGTGGACGGCTGGACTTCCTCGGTCGGCCTGGTTTCGTTGCTTTCTGTAGTTCCGGCAGTCGCCTCCGAAGGGGGTTCCTCGGCTGGAGGATTTTCGGAAGGTACAGACGAAGCTCCCTCTGCTGGAGCTGCCGCGTCCTCCTCGACCGGAGCCGTCGGGGGGGCCTCGGCCCGCAGACTTGCTGGAAAGGCCAGCAGTGCAAGGCTCAGCGAAAGCGCCATCCAACGAGAGAGGAAGTGGGTCATCCCTTCATAGTCTCCCAGTCCTTCATGAAGCGGGCAAGTCCGGAGTCAGTGAGGGGATGCGACAGAAGCTGCTGAAAAACCTTGTACGGCAGAGTTCCCACATCGCCGCCTGCGAGGACGGACTGCCTCATGTGATCGACATGGCGGATGCTGGCGACCAGGATCCGCGTCTCGTAGCCGTAATTGTCATAAACCTGCCGGATGCCGCGGATCAGGCCCATTCCGTCCTGGCCGATATCATCCAGCCTGCCCACGAACGGAGAGATGTAGGTTGCACCGGCCTTGGCGGCCATCATCGCCTGAACTTCGGAGAAGCACAGGGTGACGTTCGTGCGAATGCCTTCCGCAGAAAGCGCCGAGCAGGTCTTGAGCCCTTCCCAGGTCAGCGGAAGTTTCACGACGATGTTCTTGTGGAGCTTCGCGAGCTGCTTGCCCTGCGCGATCATCTCAGGCGCGGTCAGGGTCGTGACCTCGGCGCTGATGGGTCCGTCGATAAGTTCGCAGATCCTCAGCAGCAACTTCTCGAATGGCACGCCGGCCTTTGCAACGAGAGAAGGGTTCGTCGTGACTCCATCGATCAGTCCCGTTTTTGCGGCCGCTTCGATTTCAGAGAGTTCAGCAGAATCGATAAAGAGCTTCATTCGTGTTCTCCAGCAGTTGACAGCGGAATTCACCGGCCAGACTATTAGGGGCATGTCGGAGAGTCAAATGAAGCGTGGCGTGACGTTCTCGTATGCGATGAAGAGCTTCACGGGTTACCTGCGGGGTACCGAGAAGGCCGAGCACACGATCTCGAGCTATCAGTCGGATCTTCGTCTCTTCGAGCGCTTCGTGCACCAGAGGCTGTCGAAGAAGCCCGTCACGATCTCGCAGCTCGGGCTTGCCGACCTGAAGCGCTATGCCGAGTACCTTCGGTCACAGGGCTTCCATGACAACACCCGTCGTCGACGGCTCCTGACGGTGCGCCGGCTTTTCGCCTACCTGCAGAAGCGAGGCAGGCTCGAGCTGGATCTGGCGCGAAGAATTCCTGCTCCCCATAAGATCGAGAAGGTGCCTCGAGTCGTTCATGCGGGAGATCTCCTGGCAAGGGTACGCGAGCTTCCTTCCGAAAGCCTGCTCGAGTGCCGAAATCGGGTGCTGCTGTGGACACTTTTGGAAAGCGGATTGCTGGTCAGCGAGGCGGCAGCGCTGCGCGAAGATCATTTCGATCCGGAGTCACGCATGCTCGATGTGCCCGGGAAGCAGGCGCGCCGGATTCCGGTTTCGCGTGAGCTGCTGCAGGCCATGGCTGAGCTCCAGAAACGAAACCGGGGGGCTCGGTACCTGTTTCAGGGCTTCAATCGGCACGGACCGATCAGCGGAACGGCCATCACGCCGCGTGGAATCGAAATGCTGGTCAAGAGCCATCGTCCGCTCCTCGGAAAGGTCACCCCGCGCACGCTTCGTCATTCGGTGGTGATCCATTGGGCCCGCGAGGGCCATGACCAGGAGAAGATCCGGGTCTGGCTGGGACTCAAGACCGATTACGCCTTTCGTGCCTATGCTCCATTGCTTCGCGGCATCAAATCCAGCTCCTGAACCACATCCAGCTGCGGTACTCGCTGAACGGAATCTTCCATGCCGAGAGGATCGGAAGGAAATACACGAAGAGCGCGAGGGTTCCAGCGAGCACGATGAGGTGCAGCACCAGCGGCAGCTGCGGTGAATCTTCGGGCCCCAGGTCTTCGGAATTCCGTTGGAGCACGTACGCCCAGGCAAATCCGAGCAGGATTGCCGAAGGGTAGTAGTAGTAGAAAAAAGCGATCTTCCGCGGAATGAGCGCCCAGGAAAAGGTCATGGTGCCGTAGGTGGCCACGATCCAAAAGGCGGCAAATGTTCGAGTTCGGATCCAGTCCCAGAAGGTCCATGCCAGCGCGGCCAGTCCTCCCCACAGCACGAGCGGGTTGCCGATGAGTGCCACGCCGCGCACGAACTGCTTGTCGCCTGAGGCATCGAACGCATACCAGATCGGGCGTGTCATGAGCGGCCACTGCGCCCAGGTGCTGGAATAGGGGTGCGGCGAGACGACGCGCAGCTGTCCGTCCCACATCCTCCACTGCATCCGAACCAGGATGTCGCGAACCGTGAAGGCGTTGCCGTCGTTTTTGATGATCCAGAGGAACGGAAGGAACGTAGCGTAATAAGCGGCAAGCGGGATCAGCAACCAGGCGCCTAGCAGCTCGCGAAAGGTGAAGTCCTGCACTTCGAGCGGAAAAAATGCCGGAAGAGAGGTGCGCGGTGTCGGCGAGTCGAACCGGACGGACCAGGCCTTCATGAGGCGGTAGAGTGCACCGACGCCGATCAGGGTGATCCAGGGAATGATCGCGAACCATTTGCAGGCGCAGGCAAGTCCGATCGCGATTCCACTTCGGTTGAGATTCCTCAATCTCCGTGCGCGTCCCGCCTCGAGACTGGCGGGAGCGTGCAGAGGAAAGAAGGCGCAGAGTCCGAGCGCGAAGGCCCAGACGAGAAAGGCCATCATGAAAGTGTCGAGCATCGCGATCCTGGCCTGCACGTACACGAGGTTATTGAAACCAGTCATGAGCGCGACGAAGAGCGCGGACAGCTGGGTGCGGAAAAGCGCTGCGCCGGCAGCGTAGGTGCCGACTACCGTGAATGCGCCGAAAATCGTGCTCATGAAGCGCCAGCCGATCGGACGATCGCCGAAGATTCCCATGCCCAGGGCAATCAGCTCCTTGCCCAGCGGCGGATGCTCGTAGTTCCTGTTTTCCGCCAGGTCCAGGAATTGGCGGGCTGAAGGAATGTAGTGAAACTCATCAAAGTTCAGTTTTGCCGGAAACTGGATGTAAACCACGAATAGCAGCCAGAATCCGAGAAAGAGCAGGACCGAGGTTCGCGTGAAGACCTGCTCGCCGGGCATCGACTCCAGCCGAACTCGGAGCCAGTCCAAGATGGTGGAGATGCGTCCGCTCGCGCGGGGGCTTGAGGTGGTGGCGGTTCCAGCCGAAGCGGTGTTTTCCATGCTCATGAGTTTCTCGTTCAGTTTTCCGTTTTCCCATCTTAGAGTGATCCGCGAGGTTTGGCGATGACTACTGATAAGACACAGCTCGGAAGGAACGAGCCCTGCCCGTGCGGCAGCGGCAAAAAATACAAGCGCTGCTGCGGCAAGGATGCGGCTCCAAAGCTTGGCGCGCCGCTGGACATGTCCAAGCGCATGGCGCAGTCGGGAATGGCGCCTCCGGCTGCATCGGGCGAAGGCTCTGCGGCGGGTGCGAATCCGTTCGCCGGGTTTGATCCTTCTCAGATGGACCCGCAGTGGGTCGCTCAGTTCCAGCAGATGATGGGCCGACTTCCGCGGGGACAGCTCCAGAAAATGCAGGCGCTGATGCAGCGTGCGATGGCGGGCAAGGATGTCACGCGCGAGGCGGCTGAACTGGAGCGCATGATGCCTCCGGAGCTCCTGAACATGGCGCGCAGCAGCCCGATGGCTGCACAGATGGCCCAGCAGGCGGGAATCGCAATGCCGCAGTCTGACGAGGGCGGCATGTCGGTGGAGGAGGCGCGCAAGCTCGTCGAAGAGGCTGCCGGCAAGGGCGAGATTTCGGCCGAGCAGGCGGAGGAACTCCTGGCCAATGCTCCCACGGAGTCTGGAGCAAAGTCCGGAAAATTTGCGAAGCTCTGGAAGAGCATCACCGGAAAAAAGTGAGTCGAAGCATGGCACGGTCCGAGAAGGCGATTCCGGAATACTGCGCTGTTCTTCATCTTCGCCCCCTGCCCGGGTCATTTCGTGCAGCACGCATTGCTCGCAAGGCGGGCGTTGATGCCCGCCGTCAGCTGGACTTGACGATCCGGCAGGCCGTAGCGGAGGCGCGAATCCTCGAAAAAGCGGGCTTTGATACGCTGATGATCGAGAATTTCGGCGACACTCCGTTCCGGAAGGATCAGGTTTCGGCGGAGACCATCGCGGCCATGGCGGTCATCGCGCGCGAGGTCCGCTCCACAGTGAAGATTCCGATCGGAATCAACGTACTCCGCAATGATGCGATCAGCGCGCTGTCGATCGCCGCAGTGACGGGGGCCGACTTCATTCGCGTGAACGTGCTTTCGGGTGTGGCCGCGACCGACCAGGGCTGGATCGAAGGACGAGCTGCCGATGTGCTGGCTGCCCGCGAGAGGCTCGACCCCGAGTTGAGGATCCTCGGCGATGTGTGGGTGAAGCACGCCAGGCAGTTCTCGAGTGATTCGTTGTCGCACTCGATCGAGGAGACTGCTTATCGTGCGGGTGCGGATGCGGTGATCCTGACCGGTCCGACCACGGGACGGCTTGCCTCGCGGGCCTTCCTGGAGGAGGCGATTTCCGCGTGCAGCGATCATGACATTCCGTTGTACCTGGGGAGTGGCGTTTCTTCAGAAACGGTCTCAGGGCTGCCGCAGGTTGGAATCTCAGGAATCATCGTGGGTTCGGATCTCCGAAAAGACGGAATGGCCGGAGCGGCTGTGGATCCGCGCCGTGTCACCCGGTGGATGAAATCGGCGAACCGCCACTTCCGGGGCTGAGTCCACTGCCAGTTATCGCGAACCGGGCAGGTTCTGTCGGCGCGCGATTCCGCTGATGTCCTCGAACAGGTAGGTCGAGCGGCGGAAATTGCGATAGGCACAGGCACGCTGCTGGTAGGGCAGCTGGGCGAAGTCGTTGAACCGCAGCTGGAGCGAGCTCTTCCACTTCGGATCCAGGCTGGGCTGTGTCAGGTAGATCGAGTCGATCTTGGCTCCGTTGCAGAGATAAAGAAGATCCTTGCTGATCCTGGGCAACGCCAGGAGCCGCATGCACTGGAGGTCGCGCGTGTGGGTCGGCACCGGCAGCTTCAGGTAGTGACGGATGTCACGATCGAAGAAGTTCGCAATGACGTCCATGTGGACGGAGTCATAATAAGAGGCGTTTCGAAGGTCATCGTAGGTGTCCTGCCTCGAGCGTGCGCCATAGCCGGTGAGCTTCTGGTAAACGTCGTACTTCGAGGAATCGAAGATGGCGCGGATCTCTCGATCCGTTCGGTCGGAGTTCGCTTCCGTCTGGAGCTGAACGCGGACGAGATTGCTCAGGCGCTCGACCAGGAAGCGATCGCGGCTCTTCAGGATGTTGAGCTTCATCGAGATCAGCGAGATCTGGTCGGCGGGGCTCGAGGTCGTGTTGTCGACGGTCTGGATCACTTCCAGGACCGCGTCGGCAGTCGACTTCGCCAGCTTCAGGGTGCGGCGAGCCTGGATTCTGCCATCGGAGAGCGGAGTCTTGAAGGTCGCTGCAAGCGTCTCTTCAGGAATCTGCAGGTACTCCTGTAGCCAGCTGTTGAGGTCTTGAAGGACATCATAGGGGCTGCGTCCGGCTTCGCGAGGAATGATCATCTGGGCCATCAGGTTTTCGGCATCATCCGTCCGACGGCGCGAGAGCACTTCACTCAACGCCTTCTCAGCTCCACCTTCCGCGACGGAACCACCGCCTTTCAGCATCACGTTGAATTGTTCTCGAATCACTTCCACGAGATTGCTCGGAAGCTTGTCGCGGTTTCTGGAGTCCATCACCTGGGCAAGGCTGCTGCTGAACGAGATGTTCGGAATTGCGAGCTCTTCCGGTGTTCTGCCGACCAGGAAGAAGGGAAGGTCGGCTGCGGTCTTGATCCGGAGGAAGACATTGACCTTCGGGGCGGGGTTGCCGGCACCCGACAGCAGGTTGACGACCTTCTGCAGGAGCTCCACGCCGATGTTCCTCTGGTCGGATTCGGCAGGCGCTTCCAGGCGCGCTTCGCTGATCAGGGCGAGCACGTTGTCGCGAACGTTGTTGAAGAAGGTCAGGATTCGGTCGGTATCCGAGTTGAAGCTCGCATCTTCCGTTCGCTGCGGCGACTGACCGCTCTGGAGGGCCTGGATCCAGTCCGTGAGGGTGGGAAGGTAAACCGTGAGCAGGTTGTAACCACGCCAGTTGGCGGTTGAACTGGTCGGCGTGGTGAGTCCCTTGGACTGCCACTCGACCAGGCTGATGCCGTCTTCGGCACTGCAGCGCGAGAACTGAATGTGCTCGAGGGCGCAGCCCATGGCGGCCTGCTGCTTGATCTGCTCGAGTTCGCGCATGCTGCTGGAGTACTTCGACTGCGCCATGTATTCGGCAATCTGTTTGATGAGAGCGCCTCCGGCCGAGGTTGCGACTCCGAATGCCGGGTTGCCCAGTCCGGAGACTGCCGGAAGGAGTGTGCCCACCACTTCGGCAAAAATATCCGGCTTTCTGCTGGCGCAACGTTCAAGGGCCGGCAGGCCCGTCATGATGCTGGTCAGGGCTCGCTGAACTTCCGGAAGGGTACCGTAACGGCGGACTGTTTCGCTGTAGCTGGATTCGGATCCGGAGTTCGCGGTGGCCACGGCAAGCTGGACACGCGCATCGGCGAGAGCATTCGAAACCTTGATGTTGTAGTCGTTCGCGACCGGAAATCCCGGAGGCGAGCCGACGAGAAGCGTGAGTTCGTCGACCCGGCGCTGGGCGTCGAGCACCGCTTGAGACTTGCTGTCCGGATTGCTTTGGAGAACGAGCTGCGATTGCAGGACATTCAATGCATTGACTGTAGTGGAGATTCCCTGGCAGTTGGGATCACGCCCAAGCTCCTGAAGAAGCTGCTGCGTGCGCCCGATCATGCTCAGGGAGTCCTGGGTGGAAGGGCCAAAGGTGGGGCAGCCGTTCACCAGCGCAGACATGTAGCTGTCGTAGGGGCCGCCAAATGAGATGGAGGGTGCTGATAGACAGAGGAGAAGGGCTGCTCCGGTCGCACGGGTCCAATTCATGGGGCGAGCTCCTATCACGATACTGGACTCATTGAATCAGGTATTGATAAGTATTTGATTTTAATGGTGAGTGCCGCTCCAGGCGCGCTCCAATGACTCTCGGGCGTCAGGATGGGCGATCTGAATCAGAGACTTCGCCCGTTCGCCCAGCGTCTTTCCGACCAGATCGGCAATGCCGTATTCCGTCACGACGTAGTGGACGTGGGCGCGGGTGGTGACGACTCCGGCACCGGTTGCCAGCTCGGCCACGATCCGTGACTGCCCTTTTTTGGTTCGGCTCGAGATGGCAAGGATCGCCTTGCCGCCCTTCGAGAGCGAGGCACCGCGCATGAAGTCCATTTGTCCGCCGACTCCGGAGATCACGCGGTGTCCGACCGAGTCGGCGCAGACTTGTCCCGTCAGATCGATTTCGACGGCGGAGTTGATGGACACGACCTTTTCGTTTCGCGAAATGACGGAAGCATCGTTCACGTAGTCGGCCCCCAGCAGCACGAGGGAGGGATTATCGTCAACGAAGTCGTAGAGCCTCCGAGTGCCGAGCAGGAAGCTGGCTACAGTTTTTCCGCAATGGACGCGCTTGCGCGAATTGTCGATGACGCCTGCCTCGATCAGCGGAAGAAATCCGTCCGACGCCATTTCCGTATGAATTCCGAGATGCCTGTGGCTGTGGAGTGCGGCGAGAGCGGCGTTGGGAATGGCGCCGATTCCAGCCTGGATGCAGCTGCCGTCTTCCACGAGAGAGGCGATGTGCCGACCGATGGCAGCTTCGACAGCTCCACCCGTTCCTGCAGTGCCTTCTGGAAGTGGCTCCTCGATCTCGCAGAATGCGACGAGGCGCGAAGAATGGATGTAGCCATCGCCGTGCACCCGCGGCATTCGCCGGTTCACTTCCGCGAGTAGGGTCGGAGCAGCATCGGTCGCTGCCCTTGCGACATCCAGGCTGGTGCCTAGCGTGTGGAATCCCTGCGCGTTGATCGGAGAAAGGCTGACCAGCGCGACGTCGATCGGCCTGCGACCGGAACGAAACAGTGCAGGAATCTCGGACAAGAAGCAGGGAAGGTAATCGACCTCGCGATAGTTCAGCAGCGGTCGGATATTCGGTCCGATGAAGAGGTTCACGACACGAAAGTGTTCATGAAGACGAGCGGTTTCAGCTGATTCCGGTCCTTCGGTGTGGATGTGGATGAGCTCGACGTTACTCAGTCGCGGAGCCTGGGCCACGAGTTCTCGAAGCAGTGCGCGGGGCGTGGCGGCTGCTCCATGAATGAATACCCGTTGCCCCGGCTGGATCCTGGAAATGACTTCGGCTGCAGTGGATGCCTTCCGGCTCACTTCGCGCACCAGCCTCCGTCGACCACGATTTCGGTGCCGGTGACGAAGGCCGCTCCGGGGTTGCAGAGCCAGAGCACGGCATCGGCGATTTCTTCTGGATTTCCCATGCGATTCATCGGAGCTCCGGCAGCATAGTCGGCCTCGACCTTCGGATCCTGGTGCGTCACGCGGTCGACCATCGGGGTGTGGATCACGCCCGGGCAGATGGCATTGATTCGGATCTTCGAGCTCGCGTAATCGATGGCTGCGGATTTGGTCAAGCCCAGCACGGCGTGCTTGCTTGCCGTGTAGGCGCCCATTCCCGGAAATCCGCGAATCCCCGCGATCGACGAGCAATTCACGATGTTTCCGCTGCCCTGACGGAGCATAACGAGGATTTCCTCCTTCATGCAGCTGTAGACGGCGGACAGGTTCACCGCAATTGTCCGCTTCCAATTTTCATCGGTGGATTCATGCAGTGGTGCGGGTGTGCCCTCGATTCCGGCGTTGTTGAAGGCGTGGTCGAGGCGTCCGTAGGTGGAAACGGTGTTTGCAATCAGGTTCTTGACCTGGTCACTTCTAGAAACATCACAGCCGATGAAACGAGCTTCGCCGCCGTCCCTGCGAATCATCTCGACGGTTTCATGGCCTCCTCGCTCGTTCACGTCAGAGACGACGACGTTGGCGCCGTGCCGCGCGAACGCGATGGCGGTGGCGCGGCCGATGCCCGATCCGGCGCCAGTCACGAGCGCGATCTGATTCTGAAAAGACCTCTGAAACGTGGGGTGGTTCGTCATGGTTGTTCGCTTGAGCAATACCGATGCCAAGCCAGGCGCGCATCAGGATGGCGAAAGAACCAACCGGAGATCAGCTCGCGGGCTTCGATGCCCCTGCGCCGGGACGATTTGCCCCACGCATCCGATCCTCGAAGGCCGTGAGCGCCACCTTGGCGCCATCTCCCATGGCCGTGACGATCTGCTTGAACGGCATCGTCGTCACGTCGCCGGCAGCGTAAATGCCGGGAACCGAGGTGCGTCCCTGGGTGTCGACGACGATTTCACCATAAGGCGTGAGCTCCAGCACACCCTTCAGGAACTGGGTGTTGGGAAGGAGCCCGATCTGGACGAAAACGCCATCCACTTCGAGCTGGCGCGTTTCGCCGCTCGAGCGCTGGTGATACTCGAGTCCGGTCACTTTGCCGCCGTCACCGATCACGCGCGAGGATTTCGCCTGCGTCAGCACCACGGCATTCGGGATCGACTTCAATTTTTCGACGAGCACGCCGTCCGCCTTGAGCTGGTCGTTGTACTCGAGCAGCGTGACATGACTGGCGATAGCAGCGAGGTCGATTGCCGCTTCCACTCCGGAATTGCCGCCTCCGACCACCGCGACGCGGCGACCCTTGTAGAAGGGTCCATCGCAGTGAGCGCAGAAGGCCACGCCCTGGCCGATATGTTCTTTTTCTCCGGGAATGCCGAGTTCGCGCCACTTGGCGCCCGTGGCGATGATCACGGCTCCAGCATCAAGAAACTCTCCGCTTTCCAGCGTGATGCGCTTGGTCTCATCCCCTGTGATCGAGGCCACGCGACGGTGCTCAAAGGTCTTCACCGGATATTTGCCCAGGTGTTCGGCCAGCTGTGCCGCAAGCTTCACGCCCTCGGTGTAGGGCATCGAAATCATGTTCTCGATACCCTTGGTGTCCTGGAGCTGGCCCCCGAAGCGCTCGGCGACAAGTGCCACCGATAGACCTTTTCGAACGGTGTAGATTGCAGCTGAGGCGCCGGCGGGGCCGCCACCGATGACGGCCAAGTCATAGCTTCCGAGAGAGGTGGGTGCTGCATTCGCGGCGCGTGTCGTTCCGAGAGCTGCTTCAAGTTTCGAAAGAAGATCGAGAAGCGTGCTCTTGCCGGAGTGCAAAAGTTTTCCATCATGTATGACCGCAGGAACGCCCTGGATGCCGAGCGCCTGGATCTCGTCCTGGGCAACAGCGCCATCAATCACCTCATGTTGGAAGTCTTCGTGGCGCGAGGCCATCAAGTGCAGCGCCTGCACCACTTCAGGGCAGTTCTCGCACGAAAGCGACATGTACGTCTTGACGCGAACGGGGCCTTTCAGGTTGCGAATACGCTGGAGGACGCCTTCGTCGGGCTGCTTGCCTTTGCCGTTGGCGTAAAGGATCGCAAGGATCAGCGAAGAAAACTCGTGACCTCCGGGCACTCCGCGGAAGGACATTCCGGTCGGCCCGGTCGAACGATGGATCTCGAAGCGAGGCGCCGGAGAGGTGCCGAAATTCTCTTCGAGGGTGATTTGTGGAGAGGTCGTCTCCAAGGCGCGGAGCATCTCGAGGAGCTCCTGCTGATTTTCGTGCGTGCTGTGAGCCACCTTGAGCAGGACCGAATCATCGAGACGGGAAAAAACCGACTGAAGCTGTTCGAGAGTTGCAGAGTCGAGCATGGACCACCTCGTTTGCCAATGGGGCTTCGTCAGGAGGGGGCGCGAGGATGGCTAAATCCCCGCGCCCGCTAAGAAGGAATCTGCTGCAGATTCCCTCTCGAACTCAATCGAACTTAGATCTTGCCGACGAGGTCGAGACCCGGCTTCAGGGTCTTGGCGCCCGGAGTCCACTTGGCCGGGCAGACTTCGCTCGGGTTCTTGGCCACGAACTGGGCGGCCTGCACCTTGCGGAGCAGCTCGTCGGCGTTGCGGCCGATGCCGTTGTCGTTGACTTCAGCGATCTTGATCTTGCCTTCGGGATCGACAACGAAGGTGCCGCGGTAGGCGAGGCCGGCTTCTTCGATGTGGACGCCGAAAGCCCGGCTCAGGTGTCCGGTCGGGTCTGCGAGCATCGG
>CAMAQA010000064.1 GCA_945860415.1 Bacteriovorax stolpii | reverse complement strand
AAATCGCGAAGCTCACGACGCGAACGAAGAATGATCAGCTGGCTCATGCGGAAGGTGCTAACAGCTCGGGCCGCCACGGGGCAAGCGGTGGCAGCTCAGCGACGCAGCGGTTTGTAGGGCTGTCCGGCAACTCGAGACACCACGCTCTTGAGCCGAGGATGACCTGAGAGGCCCGGCAGCCTCTCTCGGTACTGCCGCTCGCGCGAGGACAGCCGGGCGAGATCCGAATCGAAATCGGGCGCCCCCTCATGCTGCATGGACAATTCGCTCATCTGTTGCGAGAGGCGCTGCTCCTTGAGGAGCTCGTCCTTGGCGGTCATCGTGTGGGGCGCAGGAAGGCGCGTCCTCGGAATTGAAGCCCACGACGAAGGGGTGATCTGAAAGAGCACTCCCGCGGCAATGACTCCCACGCTCAAGGCTCCCCAGGACTTGCACTGGCACAAGGTGAACTTCAACACGTACTGCTCCTTTGGTTCAATAGTCACGCCGCCCCATGAGCAAGCCAGATGCCACGCTGCAGCACAAACCCAAACCCCCTGATTTTCCACGATTTAGGGATTGCGGAGGCCCCCAACCTCCATGGAAACTGTCGCTACTCACTGTCAAGCCAGTGGACACCTGCATGAAAAATAGTCCCATCCGCCTGTCCGGAGTACGGCAGAACAACCTGAAGAACGTCTCGGTCGAGTTTCCGTCACGGAAAATCTCGGTCATCACCGGGCTGTCTGGTAGCGGAAAGAGCTCGCTGGCCTTTGATACCCTGTATGCCGAGGGACAACGCCGCTACATCGAAAGCCTCTCGACCTACACCCGCCAGTTCCTCGAGAAGATGCCGAAGCCGGACCTCGACTCGATCGAAAATATTCCTCCGTCGATCGCGCTGGAGCAGAAGAACCAGGTCCTGAACTCGCGAAGCACGGTCGGCACCCAGACCGAAATCGTGGACTACCTGCGCGTGCTCTTCGCGAAGGTGGGCCAGACGAAGTGCCTCGACTGCGGAGGAGAAGTTCGCAAGATCGAACCCGAAGGAATCCTCGACTGGGCGCTCGGCTGGGCACCCGGAAAAAAATGCGCCATTGCTGCACCACTTCAGGCTCCGCAGGCCAGGTCGGCCGCAAAGTCTCCGGCAAAGACCAAGTCGAAGAAAACGACGAAGAAGACTGCGGCCGCGAAACCAGCGACAGTCTCGGGCGCCACGCTCAAAAGCTGGTTCGAGATCCTGCGCGAGCAGGGGTTTCGGCGCCTCGTGTACCGCTCGCCCGAGAATCATGCCGTGCAGATGGATCTCGAGGAGCTGGGCACTCCGGAATTTCCGCAGATTCCAGACTCTGCGCTCGAACAGGAGCGGCTCTTCGTGGTCCTGGATCGACTGAAGGTCACGCCCCCCGGGCCGGGCAAGGCCCTGGATGAGGAGACCCGAAGCCGCATCAGCGACTCTATCCGCCAGGCGCTCGCCGTCGGACGCCAGAAGATCCTCTTTCTCGAGTTCGCCGATTCAGACTCTCCGGCGAACTGGAAGATGATGGACCTGCGCTACGCCTGCGTCGACTGCGGGCGCGAGCACCAGGTGCCGGAGCCGAACCTGTTTTCGTTCAACAGCCCCATGGGCGCCTGCCCGCGCTGCAGCGGATTCGGCTTCACGCTCGAACTGGCCGAGAACCTCGTCGTTCCGGACCCGTCGAAGACGCTCAAGAACGGCGCGATCGACCCCTTCTCGAAGCCTTCGCTCGAGGACTGGCAGAAGGACCTGTTTCGGTTCTGCGAACGAAGCGGCATTTCGGTCGGCAAGCGCTACCGTGAGCTGACAGCCAAGGAGCGCGAGCTGATCTGGAAGGGCTCTTCCGACGACAAGACCTTTCCGGGAATCCTCGCCTGCTTCGACGAGCTCAAGCGCTGGAAGTACAAGCTGCACATTCGCGTCTTCATCCGCCGCTACCAGGCGCAGCTGCTCTGCCCCGATTGCGGCGGCGCGCGCCTGCGTGCCGAAGCGCGTGCGGTGAGCGTTTCTGGAAAGACCATGCCCGACGTCCTGCTCATGCCCGTGCAGGATTCGCTGCCTTGGCTTCGCGAGCTGGGCTCGAGCCTGAAACCCGGCGAACGGAAGATTGCGCAGGAGATTTTCGAACAGGTCGAGCGACGCCTCGAATTTCTCGAGGAGGTCGGCGTCGGTTACCTCACGCTCTCGCGCCTGACCCGCACGCTTTCAGGGGGCGAGTACCAGCGCATCTGCCTCGCCACCCAGCTCGGAAACGGCCTCTGTGGAACGCTCTACGTTTTGGATGAACCCTCGATCGGCCTGCACGCCTCCGACACGAACCGGCTGATCCGGATCCTCAAGCGCCTGCGTGACCAGGGCAACACGGTCGTCGTCGTCGAGCATGACCTCGAAGTGATGAAGAATGCCGACTGGCTGGTCGAGCTCGGTCCGGGTGCCGGGCGCCGCGGAGGCGAGCTCGTGAGCCAGGGCACGGCCGAAGATCTCGCGAAAATGCCGCAATCCGTGACCGGCAAGTACATCTCCGGTGCCGCACGAGTGGACCCCGTACGTTCACTCCGCCCTGTTCGATCCAAGCGCGGCATCAAGATCACCGGCTGCAGCGAGAACAATCTCAAGAACCTCACTGTCGATTTTCCGCTCGATCGTTTCGTGGTCGTGACCGGAGTGTCCGGATCCGGAAAGAGCACGCTCGTGCACAAGACGCTGCACCATGCGCTGGCGCGACTGCTCTATCGCCAGGGAGACCTCGAGGTGGGCCGATTTGAAAACCTCTATGGCGCCGACCAGATCTCGGGAGTCGTCCTGCTCGATCAGACTCCGATCGGCAAGAGCAGCCGCTCCAATCCGGCAACGTACCTCAAAGCCTGGGACGAGGTGCGCCGCATCTACGCCAGCCAGTCGTTGTCACTGAGGCGGGGCTATACTCCCCAGCATTTTTCGTTCAATGTCGACGGCGGGCGCTGCCCCGTCTGCAAGGGAGAAGGCGAAATCACCCTCGACATGCACTTCATGGCCGAGGTGAAGCTGCCCTGCGAGGAGTGCGGCGGCAAGCGATTCAAGAAATCGGTGCTCGATGTCACGTATCGCGGAAAAGATGTCTTTCAGCTCCTGGAGACCACGATCGACGAAGCGTACGAGCTGTTTCACGATAATCCGACGCTCAGGCGAAAGCTCGGCATCCTGCGCGAAGTAGGCCTCGGCTACCTGCAGGTGGGCCAGAGCTCGACGACGCTTTCAGGCGGCGAGTCGCAGCGCCTGAAGATCGCGGCCACGCTTGATGATCGCACCTCCGAAAACCTGCTCTACATCTTCGATGAGCCCACGACGGGCCTGCACCTCGATGACGTGAAGAAGCTCCTGCGCGTGATCCAGGACCTCGTCGATGGTGGACACAGCGTCATCATGATCGAGCACCACCTCGACATGATCGCGCAGGCGGACTGGATTCTCGATCTCGGAGCGGGTGGCGGCACGGCCGGCGGCAGCCTGATCGCCCAAGGCCCGCCCGACCAGCTGGTGAACGATCCGGAATCAATCACCGGAAAAATGCTTCGCGAGGCGGGATATACCTTCCCACCCCGCGAGCTGGTTCGTTCACTCTGATCTGAAGTCAGTGCTTCGAGTGAGCCTTGGTCGCATGGCCAGCTCCCGACACGACTGCGGGATCCGACTGCGAATCGAGCATGATCTCGACGTCTCCGATACTGGACACCATCCAGCGCGCCACTGCTCGGAGCTGGACGGTTTTTCCGGTGTACTTCTTCCAGTACTGCACCAAGCCCAGTAGCGGATAGCTCGAGTCGTACTTACGACGAGCATTCGCCAGCCAGGGGTGGGCACCGAGATCCACCACCAGTCGGGGTTCGCCCCGAACGAGCGTGATCTGGCCCATCAGGACGTAGCGCTCACCATCGGCGAGTTCGACCACCTGGTTGGAGGACTGGAAGGGCCAGGGAATCTCGCCTCCGCAGGTCGAGAAACAACTCTCTTCATCATCGTGAGCATGCTCGGATCCGCAGACGAGCACCGGATGAGCCTCGTTACGGGCCGCCTCGACGTTCGCCGAGAGCTGAGAAAAAACCACCGCTGCGGCAGCCAGCACCGACGCCAGCGCCAGACTGCGAGAAACGGACTTTTTCATGAGCTTCCCCCTTTTTTTCGATCCGACTTTTTCTTGAGCGGGTTGTTCGCGCCCACGACCTGCACCTTGAGACCTGGGGCGAGGCGATAGCCTTCCTTCCAGTTCAGCAGGTACTGCGGCTGCTTCATATCCGGCTCAATCAGGCGTCGGAGCCGATTGATGTTGTAGTAGAGCTTGTTGTCATGCGCGAGCGGTCGATAGCGCTCTCCCCAGACTCGCTCGATCAGGTCGGACTTCGAAAGACCGCGCTCGTGGTCGCTTCCGGCCTGATGGGCTTCGGAAAGCGCCTCGAGGATGTGGAGCAGCACGTACTGCTTGCCGAGAGAAATTCCGCTGCTCTCGCGCGTGCGAACCTGAAGCTTCCGGCCATCGATATGGAGGTCGACCGAGTCCTGGGTCAGACGCTGGCGCTCACGGGTGATCTGCTCGCGAAAGAATCCGAACTCCGGGGCCGTCGTCGCGCTCTCGAGAAGCTCGAGGTACCACTGCGCCTTCGGATAATCGCTCTTGATCCGAGCAATGCATGCATAAGCATAGAGCACGTAAAGGTGGTTGTACCAGTTGTGCTCGGCAAGGAATGCTGCATGGGCCCTCTCGATCCAAGTGGCGGCAGCATCAGCGTCGCGGCGACGCAGATGAATCCATCCCAGCTGGAGGTAAATCAGCCCATTGATGGACGGCAGGCGATCGGCTTCAAACTCCTGCTTCACCCATTGCAATGCCCGCTCCGCCCGCTGCACATGCCCTCGCTGGGCGAACGTATTGGCCAGCATGACCCAGGCCCGGGCGCGAGCCTCGCGCTTGCCCATCAAGGGCGCATTTTCGGGCTCATGCTCCAGTGCGCGCAGGTACTGGACCAAG
Organism: Bacteriovorax stolpii; assembly: GCA_945860415.1. Lineage (GTDB taxonomy): Bacteria > Bdellovibrionota > UBA1018 > UBA1018 > UBA1018 > CAIOHW01. The sequence continues at coordinate 8,601 of CAMAQA010000064.1, read as the reverse complement.
TGCGCCTGCGCCTCGCGCCACTGCTCCTTCTGGCCGGCAAGCACGGCCTGGCAGTACCAGACCATGGACGGAATCTGGGTCGGAAACGTGGCCATGAGCGCCTTGAGCTCGCGTTCCCAGGAGCTGATCTCAGCGGCATCGCGGCTTTCGCTCGCCATTCGAAGCAGCCGCGCAATGCCTTCTGCGGTGGTCGCGACATCTCCTGACCGGCGGGCGAGATCAAACGCCTCACGAAACGTTCGGCGCGCATCATCGAGGGCGCACTTTTCGGCAAGCACCACGCCCAGGCGCAAAAGCTCGCGGGCACGCTCGGAGCGCTCCAGGGCAGGCGTGGCTTGGACTTTCAACTTCTCCAAAAAGAGCTCCAGCTGGTAGGTTAAGGCCGGTTGACATTAGCCAGGAGCCGCTCGGAGTCAATATGGATCTTGCTCATCGCCTCTGGGGAAACACCCCTCGCCCCATCCCCGCGAAAAAACTCATTCTTCTCCATGGAATGGGAGGCACCGGATCGCTCTGGAGGCCGATTGCCGCCATGCTGGAGGAGGATTTCGAGATCCTGGCCCCTGATCAGAGGGGACATGGGGGAAGCCGAGTTCCGGAACTGGCAGGAGGTCGGTCGCGTGCGGCCTATTCTCCCACCGATTACGCCGACGATGTGGCCGAAACCATGGCAGCCACCGGATTTCACCCGGCAGTGATCGTGGGCCATTCCATGGGAGCCCGGACGGCCTGCGCCCTGGCCCAGCTCAAGCCCGAATGGGTCTCAGGACTGGTGCTGGTGGATCTGGGATTCGACGGACTGGCCGGAGGAGGTCTCGGTGAAAACCTGGCCCGGTTCATCCAGGTGCTGCCGGAGCGGTTTTCCAGCCGGGCCGAAGCCCGCACGTTCATGGACCAGAACTGTCCGGATGGATCGATCGCCCAATACCTGATGGCGGTTTCCGTTGCGCTTCCTGAGGACGCCGGTGGAGGCATCGGCTTTCCGTTTGATCACTCCGCCCTGCTCCGGACCATCGATCAGGCCCGAGGAACGACGATTCGACACTGGATTGAGGCGGCCGCGGAGCGCGGCATTCCAGTCCTCGCGCTCCGGGGAGCAACCAGCACCGTGTGGACTCACGAAGAATTCGAGTCGGAGGTCCGGCACTTCGCGAATCCGAAATGGAAAGACCGCGTCAGGCTCCTCGAGATCCAGGGAGCGGGACACGGCCTTCCTTTTGAAAAACGCCCGGAGTTCGTGGCTGAACTCCGAAAATTCATTTCCGAAACCTGATCAGCTGACGTCCGTCTCGGCTCCGCTGACCACGGAGGAATTGATCTTGATCTTCGCCTTGCCGCGAAGCTCCTGAATCCACTCCTCCTCGAGCTCGCGCTCCTTGCGGGCGCGAAGCTGCTGCTCGAGCTTGCCCGTCTCGGCGGAAAGCTTGGCCATGTCGGGCCTCTTCGAGTCCGTCACGACTGCCACGACCACCCACGCGGGGGATTCGTACTTCCTGGCCTTGCCGCCCTGTGCGACGGCAATCGGAGATTTTTCGGCAAAGGCATCCTGGAGGATCGCCTGGCCATCATTGATTCCTGGAATCGGGCTGTCTACCGTGATCAGGCCCGAGCTTTTCACTTCCACCCCGAGCGGCTTCACGAGGCCCTGAACCCGGGCATCAGATCCGGCACCCAGCAGCGTCACGATCTGATCGGCGAGCTTCTGGTTTGCCTTACGGGCCTCATCCACGCGCTCGCCGGCGAGGATATCCTTGGCGATCTCACGCTGGACGGCTTCAAGCTTCCTGTCCTTGAACTTCGTGGCACGGTCCTGCTCGTACCGGGTCTTCACGCGGGCCAGCTTCGCAGCGTCCTGCAGGAATGCATCGATCTCGGAAGCCGGAACCTGAACCGCCCTCTTTCCTGCTTCGAGATCCAGGACGACGTACTTCAGATTGCGCTTCTCGTTGGCAATTCGAAATTCACGCTGGATCTCGTCTTCCGAGATCCGCACGCGCGAGCGAACGACATCCACCCAGCGCTGCATGGTCAGATCGTCGCGAATCATGTCCTCGAACTTGCCGGCAGTGAGTCGGTTGCTCGAGAGGACGTTCTGGTAGGCGGCGATGTCGAACTTTCCATCCTTCTGGAAGTACGGCAGCTCCTGGATCTTCGCACGAACCTCGGCGTCGCTCGGAACCAATCCGGCCTTGCGGCAGTCCTGAAGGACGAGCTTTCTCTGCACCAGCTCATTGAAGACGCTCTCGCGGACTCGGAACATCTTGAGCTGCTCGTCCGTCAGCTTGCCTCCGGTCATCTGCTTCAGCGATTCGGTTCTCCGGGCCAATTCACGAAGGAATTCGGCAGAAGAGATGGCCTCTCCATTCACCGTGCCGGCCTCCACTCCGCCCGCTCCTGCCATTCCACGCGAAGCCCGCGGGGCGAGGAAGTCAGTCAGGATGAATACCGAGGCAATGCCCCCGATGATGAGGGTGACGACCACCGGCCCGAATTTCTGTCTGATCCAGTTGAACATCTTGCTCTCCTTGAAGCCAAAAGGTTGCGTTCACCATGGGGACTCAGTACGATCAGGCCCACCAGAGCATGATCAAGTACTTAAGGGAATATCGCTTCCAAATCACGCTTTTCCTGTTCGTTCTCGTGCCGATCATCGCCATCGACACGTCGACCCGTGCCCCACGGGATTACCGATTTTACGATCGCTGGGTGGTTTCGTTCACCGGTCCCATCCAGTCCAGCCTGCAATGGCTGCTCGATCGCAGTGTGTCGGCGTTCCAAAACTATGTGTACTTGTGGAATACCCGCAAGGAAAACCTGTTGCTGATCGAAACGAATCGCCGGCTGCTGAACGAGATCGGACAGCTGCGTGAGACTCGGCAGGAGAACTTCCGGCTTCGAACGCTCCTCGATTTCCGCGAAAAGCTGGAGCTCAAGGCCATTGTCGCCCGAGTCGTCGCGAAGGATGCCTCCACTGAATTCCGTGCGATCCGCCTGAATCGGGGTGAGAGCGCAGGCGTCACCAAGGATATGGCCGTCGTGACCGCCGAGGGTGTCGTGGGTCGGGTGATCCGCACCACCGCGGACACGGCCGATGTCGTGACGATTGTCGATACCCTTTCCGCGATCGATGCCATTGATGAGCGCTCGCGCGCCCGCGGAATCGTCGAAGGCATGTCCGAAGACCTGTGCCAGCTGCGCTTCGCTCTCCGAACCGATGACATCGCTCCCGGTGACATGCTGATCTCCAGCGGACTCGGCGGCATCTTTCCCAAGGGGGTTCCGGTGGGAACGGTGGCCAAGGTGGCCCGAAAACCTTACGGCATCACCCAGGACGTTGAAGTTCGTCCTGCCGTCGACTTCTCGAAGCTGGAGGAGGTCCTGGTCATCGTCCAGCAGGAGAGCCGATGACCCGGATCCTGCTCCGACTCGCCAACTTTCCGATTCTCGTGCTGCTGGCCTGCGTCCTGATCTCCGTGCAGAGCGCAGTGTTCATTTCGTTTCCGCTGTACTGGCTCCAGCCCGACCTGCTTCTCGCGCTGGTCATCTGGGCTGGACTGAAGCGGGATTTCACCGAAGGGGGAATCCTGACCCTGGTCTTCGGCTACCTGCTCGAACTCCACAGCACTGCGCCAGCCGGAACATTCCTGTCCTGTACCATGGCGATCTTCCTCGGAGTTCGAATGGCAGCCCAGGTGCTGGTGCTGCCGGACTTCCACTCGTGGATCCGCCTGACCATCGTGGCCTCGATCGTTGGCAAGATCGTGGTGCTCCTCGTCCTGGCCGTGCTCGGCAAGGCCGAGCTTCAGTGGAAACATACGCTGGTGCATCTCCTGCCCGGAGCGGCCCTGTCGGGGCTTGCGGGCACCTGGACCTATCGACTGCTGAACTGGCTGGACAAGGCCACCCACAAGGATCTCCGGATGGAACAGCGGCTCACGGACGATCTGCGCCTGGTGGAGAATGAGGGAATTTAGGCGATGGCGTTCTTAGGTCAGGAACAGCAAGTCCGAGAGTACCAGGACCGGTTCAAGTACCTGAACGCCGGCCTCGCCATCGCGTTCAGCATCCTGCTGCTGCAGCTCCTGAACCTGCAGATCCTGCAGGGAGACAGCCTGAAGGTGGCCTCCGAGGAGAACCGAATCAAGCGCGTCAAGATCGCGGCCCCTCGCGGAATGATCTTTGACCGAACCGGAAAGCTGCTGCTGGACAATCGTCCTGCCTTCGATCTCGAAGTGATTCCGCAGTACCTCAAGGAATCCAAGCGCATCGAGGAAACCATTGCGATCGTCTCCAGGATCACGAAGACACCTCCGGCGGAAATTCGGAAAATCCTGCTCCGCGCCAAGCATCAGCCTGCTTATCTTCCGATCAAGATCAAGACCGACCTCAGCCGCGACGAAGTGGCCGAACTCAAATCCTGGCAGATCGCCATGCCCGGCGTGTCGGTCGAGATGGAGATCAAGCGGACGAACGTGTACGGCGACCTCGCCTCGCACATGCTGGGATACATCGGAGAGGTCAACGCAACGGAGCTGCCGATCCTCCAGAAAACGGCCACCCGGCGCTACAAGCTCGGCGACAGCATCGGCAAGTTCGGACTTGAACAGAAAATGGAAGACACCCTCCGCGGCGAGGATGGCGAAGAATGGGTGGAAGTCGATGCCCTCGGAAGGCGGAAGCTCGAGAAGTACCGTGGTCGGTTCCTTGCCGAGAATCAGGGCAAGAGCGCCATTCCTGGCAGGAACCTCACCCTGACGGTCGACCAGGACCTGCAGGCCGCCGCTGCCAAGGCGTTCGGCGAGAAGGTTGGCTCGGTGGTGGCCATCGACCCGAACACGGGAGAGATCCTCGCGATGCTCTCGCGCCCCTCATTTGACCCGACCGAGTTCTCGCGCGGAATTCCCGCCGAGCTCTGGAAGCGCCTCCTCGAAAACGAGAACAAGCCGCTTCGAGACAAGACGATCATGGACCACTATTCGCCGGGTTCGGTCTTCAAGACGATCACGGCGATCGCGGGCCTCCAGGAAAAGGTCATCGACGAGCACACGAAGTTCCACTGCAGCGGCTCGCTCCGACTCGGCAACCGCGTCTATCACTGCTGGAAGAAGGAAGGTCACGGCGAAGTGGATGTCGTGAATGCCATCACGAAGTCCTGTGACGTCTTCTTTTACCGGGTGGCCCAGAAGCTCAAGAGCGTGGATGACATCGCGAGCTGGGCGTTCCATCTCGGACTGGGCAAGAAGACGGACATCAACCTGCCTCGCGAAACCTCGGGCCTCATTCCCACTGAAGCCTGGAAGATGAAGCGCATCGGACAGGAATGGACTGCGGGCGAAACCCTGTCCGTGGCGATCGGCCAGAGCTATGTCCTCACCACGGCGCTCCAACTCGCGAACACCTACGCCTCCATTGCCAATGGCGGAACGTTTTTTCGTCCCTTCCTGATCAAGAAGATCACGACCGTGGATGGAGAGCTGGTCAAGGACTTCAGTCCGGAGGTCCTGGACCAGACCCGGCTCGATCCGAAAACCTACGAGCTGATCCAGAAGGGGCTCTGGGGTGTGGTGAACACCCCCAACGGCACGGCGTTCGCCCAGCGGCTGCCCGGAATGGATTTCGTCGGAAAGACCGGAACGGTCCAGGTCATGAGCCTGGCGGCGAACAAGATCTACCAAAAATGCGAGAACATGAAGTTCCGGCAGAGGCATCACGGCATGTTCGCGGGCTTCGCGCCCATGCATGACCCGAAGATCGCCGTGGCCGTGATCGCCGAGCACGCCTGCCACGGTTCCTCGGGCGCGGCCCCGATCGCGCGCGCAGTGATCAAGACCTACCTGGAAAAGTACTTTCCAGAAAGATACGGCGAAAAGGCATTGGAAGTCCAGGGCAAGGCCGGCACGATCGGAGTGTTTCCGATCCGAGCCGATGTCGAAGATGAGGATGTCGTTCCAGGAATCCAGAACTCCTCGATGCATGACGACGATGACGAGCCGGTGGCTCCACAGCCGCAGATCAAGAGGACGGAGGACTGAGCATGCAGTACACCAGCATGGAGATGGAAGACTTCCGGCCCCGGGTCGGAATGGCTGAAGAAGACCTCCGAAAGTTCAACTGGAACCTGCTGATCCTCCAGACGATCCTTTTTGGAATCGGCATCTGGAACCTCATCAGCGCCTCCGGTGCCCAGGACAAGTCCTTCGGACTCTACAAGACGCAGCTCATCTGGTTTGCCATCGGCCTGTGCATGACGGCCGTCGTGCTGCTCTTTCACTATTCGCTGCTCTCGCGACTGGCCTACATCATCTACTTCGCGAACATCATCCTTCTGGTCCTGGTGCTGGTGGCAGGAAAGTCGACCCTCGGAGCCAAGCGGTGGGTGGGCTTCGGAAGCCTCCGGATCCAGCCTTCGGAGTTCATGAAGATTTCGATGGTGCTCTGCATGGCGAAGTACTTCGAATCGGATCGAACGGTTGGGGGCTATGGCTTCCGCGACCTCATCCTGCCGGGGCTGCTGCTGGCCGTGCCGGTCGGACTCATCATCCTTCAGCCCGACCTCGGCACCGCGCTGATCCTGATCTTCACCTTCTGCAGCATGCTGCTCTTCCTGGGCGTCAGGACCCGGACACTCGCCATCATCGGCATCTGCGGCGCTCTGGCGGCTCCGATGGTTTATCAGTTCGGGCTCAAGGACTACCAGCGGCAACGCCTCATCTCGTTCGTCGATCCGTCCTCGGACATGCGCGGATCCAACTACAACCGCCGCCAGTCGCAGGTGGCCATCGGTTCCGGCCAGCTTTTGGGAAAGGGCTATAAAAAGGGTACCCAGAGCCAGCTCAACTTCCTCCCGGAACACCACACGGATTTCATCTTCGCGGTTTTCAGCGAAGAGCACGGTTTCATGGGCTGCACGATCCTGCTGGTGATCTACCTGGTCTTCCTGACCCAGGGCCTGTCGGTCGCCTATACTTCCAACGACAAGTTCGCGATGCTCGTGTCGCTCGGAATCTGCATGATCTATTTCTGGCACACGTTCGTGAACATGGCGATGGTGATGGGACTCCTTCCGGTCGTCGGCGTCCCGCTGCCTTTCCTCAGTTACGGCGGGAGCGCCCTGATCACTTCCATGCTCGGAGTGGCCATCCTGACCAACATCGCAAATAAAAAATTGATGTTCTGATTGATGTGGGCCGTTTTTTGGCTCACAATTTTCATATGATGAGCAAAAAATTCTTCGCACCCGTGGTCGGAGCCTCGTTCCTGTTGATGGGCCTGAGCATGCCCAGCTGCCCCGGGCAGCAGGCCATGCAGCAGCAAGTCGACGCCCTCAAGACCAGCGAAGCTGAGATGAAGAATCGAATCTCGGCCCTCGAGAGCCAGCTCACTGCACTCAAGAGCGAAGCCGAGCAGAACAAGGGGCTCCTGGCCCAGCTGGGCACTGGCCTGACCGAACAGGGCAAGGCGATCGAGGAGATGCAGACTGCATTCAAGGCAGCTGCGGCATCCCCGAAGCCCGCCGTCAAGGCGATCAAGGGCAAGAAGAAGTAATCAGGACAGCTTTGCGCCCTGGCGAATGCCGTTTTCGGCAAACCAGCGCCGCATGTCATTGTGCGTAGCCCAGCGCTCCTTGCTCCATTCGGGCGCAATGAGCTCGTCGCGGTGTGAGGACAGTGCAAAGAGCCTCTCCACGTAGATTTTCGGGTCGAGGTGCTCGAGAAAGCGCGCCACTCGCTTCGTGTACTCTTCGAGAGACAGCACCGGAAACTGACCCTCTTCGTTCCAGCGTCGCGCGAGCTCCGTGTGCTGGAGCACCATGAGCTGGTGGAGCTTGACGCCCTTCACGCCCGAGGCATTCAACAGCCTTGCAGCCATTTCGGGCGAATCCGGCGAATCCGTGGGACTGCCAAAAATCAAGTGGGCGCAGACATGGACCGAAGGTGCTTTCTGCTTCAGGCGAGCCATCGCATCGATCGAGCACTGTCCGTCATGGCCGCGCTCCAGCCACTGGAGCGTGGCATCCTCGAAGCTCTGCACGCCGAGCTCGAGTGAGAGGTACTTCCTGCGCGCCAGGCGCTCCAAAAGATCGAGAGTTTCGTCCGTCAGGCAATCCGGACGCGTGCCGATGCAGAGGCCAGAAATATCCGGATGCGAAAGTGCCGCCTCGTAGATCTCTTCGAGGTAACTCGACTCATCGGTGTAGGTGTTCGTGTAACTCTGGAAATAGGCGAGAAACTTCTGCGAATCGAATCGTTCGCGGATTCCGGGAAGGCGCTGGTTGAGCTGGTCGGTAATCGACTTTCCGCGGCCCTGCTTGCCGTAGAAAGAGCTCGAGCCCCGGAGATCACAAAAGGCGCAGGCCTTCTTGCCGAGCGTGCCGTCGCGGGTCGGACAGGTCAGGCCGCTCGACACGGTCACCTTGTAGGTCCGCGCCCCGAATACCTTCTGAAGGTAGTCGGAATAACTCGAAAAATGTTGGTTCACCGAATGATCCACGCGGGTCCGGTTCTGGCCCGCCCCGGCTGATTCGTCAAGGGCTGGAGCAGTTCTCACCCTGCTGCATCTGGCAGAGCTCGGTTCCCAGCGCCTCAAGCTCACCCTCGAGCT
>CAMAQA010000063.1 GCA_945860415.1 Bacteriovorax stolpii | reverse complement strand
GTGAGTCCCAAGAGCATCTGGTACAGGTCGATATCGCGCACGGCGGCGATACTCGCGTCCCGACGGATGATCTGCAAGCATAGCGTTAGATGCGCCGCGGCTTGCTCATCAAATCAGATCAACCCACCCGGTGGCCGGAGGAACCATTTTTTTCATTCGCCTGTGGCAACTGTCTGTGTCGAGGGTGTTGTCCTGGACAAGAGTGAGGACGGTATTTTCCTCATCAAGGACGTGCATCATGAAACCCGACAAGCCCTTCTCGTCAGCATCAAGAAGCGGTTCGCACTCCAATAACACTCGATCCGGACTCACGATCAATTCAGTGCCACGCTCGCCGCTGCGGATCACCTGGTAACTGGAAGTAGCGCATCCCGCTAAAAGAACAAAAAGACAGGCCCAACTACTTCTTTTTGAGACGCCCATATTCTGTCCTGACACTCTCACGAAATCCCCCTTGATCCCAATTTGACGCCAAGCGTCAATAATGATACCCCCCACCCCATGAATCGCCTTTTATCCGTAGCCTCTCTTCTCACGACCGCTGCAGTCGCGACCCTCAGCGTGCCTCAGGCCTCTGCCTCTCTCTCGGGCTCTGCCTGTCCATCCGAGCTGAAACAACTGAAGACAATCCAATCGACGCTCGACCGAGTGATGTCGCGCCGTGAAACCGACAGTAATGCGATCATGCCGCTGTGGCGCCTCGCGCGCGAGGTGAACTCCGAGATGAATTACGGTTCGCGCGATGATCTGGGTGAACGCGAGCACTTCAGCCTGTTTTTTCTCGAGCCCGAGAGCGAAGCCTTCGTGCTCGAACGACTGAAAAAACTCGAGACTCTGGCAACGTCGCCAAAAGAACTTCTTCCGGTGGCAAAGGCCGCCTCCGAGCTGGCACAGGCCCTTCCAACAAGAAACCTCTACCGCGATCGCGACTGGACGCCGGAAAAACTGGCGTGCCTCGCCGGCGCTGATTTCGAGGAAGCCCTTTCACTTGAAGAAGAGTTCGACCTCGAAAGGGTGCCGCTCGAGACGCTCCGAAAATCTCGCGAAAATCTCTCCGTCCTTCCTGCGGATTTCGACGGCAAAATCCAAAGCGCCGTTCGATACGAAGAGAACATCTGGCCCGACACCGTTCTTGAGGGCGAAGTCGGCCAGAACGGCCCTGCCGTCGCCCAGGATATTGAAGTCATCCTGCTGCGCGGAAAGTTCATGGCCGTCGAGCTCACGATCAGCGCTCCGGCGGTCTTCACTGGAAACGGCAACTGCCGCTACAACGAAAAGCGCAAGCAATGGGTCGGTCGCGACTGCGCCCCCGGGCAGATTTCGGTCAGAAAGACCCTGAATCACCGGATGGAACTGGTGGGGTCGATGAACTTTGCCGAATTCGACAACTAGGCATCAATCCGCTCATTCTTTGGAGGTACCCATGAACCGTCTCAGTCCCCTCTCCCTTCTCGTCCTGGCTTCAACCATCCTGGCTTCCGCAGCCCACGCTTCCGGAGTCAACGGCACCTTTCCTGAAATTCCCGACCGCCTGAACTGCGAGATCGAACGCCCCTACGAAGAAGGGACGGACCAGGTCCTTTTCTCGAACATCCTCTCCGAGACGAAGATCCAGTGGTCACTGACCCGTGGCGACCGAAGGGGATTTCTTTCGATCCAGGGTGATGACGTCGAACTCAACTTCAGCATCAGCGACTCGATTTCGTACCTCGCGCTGAGCATGGCCGACATCAAGCGCCTTCAGGCCGACGAGGTGTCGTGGATTCCGGCCAAAATGATCTACGGGTACGATTACGGCTCGGTGCACCTTTTCGAGCTTCAGGCCACCTGCACCCAGTAGTTTTGCCATTTAGAAAACGAATAGGTGCGATCGATTCTATCGTCTGTCCCCCTCCATGGCCGGCTGGCATCATGGGTTCAGGAGGCAGTATGAATTCTCCATTATCGACGCTGCTAGTTCTCGGAGCCTTGGTCGTTTCCACCGGATGCGCCACCTCGGGCAGCGGGCTTCGACTTGAACCCGCTCCCGACTGCATTCAGGCCGTCACCCCACAAAGTGGGGCGCGCGGCAGGACCCCTTCGTGTAACTCACCCTCGCCCAAGCGGCGAGCCGAGCCGGCTGTTCAGTGGGACGGCTGGCGGGGGCTTTAACGTCATACCCATGCGCGGTCAGGGGCCGCCGCGTTTACTAGGTGGTTGCTCAATCCACCACAGAATCGCCCCACCGCTGATCGCACTGGCTGCACCGACACCGAGCCGCTCGTAATTGAGAAAGGCCACAAGGTTCATGGCCTGCGAAAGCGACTCGACCGTTCCGCCGCGCTCCAGATGCTCGAGAATCAGCTCTCGCCGCAGCAATGCATAGTGAATCGCGCGCTCCGGAATCTCTGCTTTTCGAAGAAAATCCTCGAGTCCGCCTGCAGTCAGCCGCCGAAATGCCAGGGCCACTTCGGGATCGACCGCACCCAGCGCCCGCGGAAAATACTTTTCGAGGCTCGTATCCTGGCTCCAGCGAAACTTGTCCACCTGGGGCAGGGTGAACTCGTTGTCGATCAAACCCAGACGTCCATCAGCGGAGACGAGCCAGTTTCGAGGATGCCGATCTTGAGAGCCCAGCAGCGCATCGAGAACCACCATTTCATGGATGCTTCTCCGAGGAATCTTCGACAGCATTTCCGCAGAGGCATTCTTTCCTTCGATAAACCCTTCCAAGAAAAGTTGGAGACTCGCCCTGCGACCGGGAGAAATGTCGACGACTGTCGACGCCGGCACCCGCCCAAAGCCCAGAAGTTGGGACACTCCGAACACTACCGCGTCTCGACTCTTCGTGGCCCCTGGCTCGTACACTCTCCTCGCGAGCACGAGATCCCAGTTGACGACCTCCTGTACCGAAAAGAAAGGCCGACTGTTGGGTAACGGGTCGGGCTTCAGGATGGCAAGAACCACCCCTGGATCGCTCGACTCCATCACCGTGAAGACTGGATTCAAGCTGTTCGAGTTCATGGATCTCACCCGGAGGGCACCCATGGGCCTTCCCAGCATCTGCTCGAGCGGCTTTTTGATCGAGTTCAGTCGATCCAAGAGATCAGCATCCAATGCCGCGAAGTGGCATTCGCAGTCCTGACAGGACCTCACGGCGTGAGCCGCGGTATTGGTGAAAGTGACGGAGAGTAGGACAGCGAGGAACACACGCCCCCAGTTCACCGAAGACCCAGAGTCACCTTCCTGGCGCCTGAAACGAGATCGGTTCGATCGCATCGATGACGAGCCTCCTGAAACCACACGTTGTATCGGTAGACCCTCTGCTGGACTTTACCCCGCGCTGACCGACGCGCAGCAATCACGTCGGCGAGAGGCAACCCTTCCTTCGCTGCGGCGAAAGTGGTACCCCCCAGCCACTTGGGAGATTCTCATGGCAACTCGCTACTCTAACACCCTCTTGGGCGCCGCCATCCTTCTGCTGTCGCTCTCGGCTGATGCTCGACCTCCCGAGACTACTCCATGGCCAAGCTTCCGAGGTGGTCCACAGAATCAGGGCAGAAGCCCTTTCGCGCTGAGTACCTCACTCGAACGTTCGGTCTCAGCGGCTCATCTGGGAGGACTCATCTGGGCCACTCCTGTGATTGACCACGAAGGCCGCGTCTTCGTCGGATCGAGCAATAAGAAAATCTTCGCGCTCGACGCCAAGGGTTCATCACTCTGGAGTCAGTCGCTGTTCTCGCACCCCGACTCGCTCATTGATTCAGCTTCACTCCTGACACGAGACGGCCAGCTCGTGGTTCCGGGAGGCGACGGATTTCTCCACAGCTTCGACGCCGCTTCCGGCGAACTGAAATGGCGGTTCCAGGCACACGGTGCTTCAGCGGACAGCCATGCTAGCGGAGTGCACGTCAACTCGTTTGAAGGCAACGTTGTTGAGGGGCCACAGGGTCTTCTGTACGCGGGCTCGGACAATGGCGACCTCTACTGCCTCGATGGACAAGGAAGGGAACAGTGGTTTTTCCGAACAGGAATGATGGTGTGGTCGGCACCGGCATTCTCGCTCGATGGAAAATGGCTGGCTTTTGGATCACTGGATGGAAACCTGTACCTGCTCGATCCTCAGTCAGGAAAACAACTGGCCGTGCTTCGAATCGGAAGCGACATCAAGGCCTCGGTTGCCGCCGACGGTGCCCGAATGCTGTATTTTGGTGCGGCTGACGGGTACTTTCGTGCGGTCGAGATCTCGAGTGACTCCACGGGCGCCCCCGTTCTGAAAGTGCGGTGGGCCTATCACGTCGGCTCTGAAATCTACTCTTCGGCCGCTCTTGCAAGTGATGCAGTGATCTTTGGCACCATGAATGGCCGGATTCTGTCGTTGACGCTGGACGGCAGTCTTCGCTGGAGCTACCAGACCTATTCTGCCGTAGCGGCCTCACCGCTGCTCACCGCCGACGGACTAATCATTGTCGGGGCGGCAAATGGCAAGCTCTACGTGCTGGATCAGGCGTCTGGCCAGCGCCTCTGGTCGTTCTCGACCACCCAGCAGACCAGGAAAGTGAACCTCGACTCCTCGCCCGTGCTGTCACCGTCGGGAGCAATCTGGGTGGGCTCTTACCGCGGACAACTCCACCAAATCGGCGGAGCCACGTGCTCTGCACCTGAACCGCACCCGGCCTGCGAATTCGGGGGCGTCGAGGACACCCCCACCTTCGGCATGAACGCCCCGCTTCAAGATGCGGCGGTGCTTCGGCACGAGTCTCCCACCGAGGGTTTTCGAGAGGCCCCTCTACGCGATCTCGCACCGACCTCGCACTTGAACCTTCGCCTCGCGGCGTACGATTCCCAGCGATTCATCTCCGAGGCCTCGCTGAGCGCCAGCAGTATCCGCATCCAACTCTGGAAGGATGGGGCATCGATACCCAATCCGCGCCTTGAGCTTCGCTGGACGGTCTCATCAGACGGCAAGACGCTGAACCTGCACCCGCTGCGAGCCTGGACCCCGGGAGCTCGATATCAGCTGAAAATCGCCGCAAAGTATTATCGGCAATCAAACTGGATCTGGGACCGCCTCCAGTGGCTGGGAATGAAGCCAGTCACGGGTGAACTCGAGTTCACGATATCGCCACCCGCGACAGTCCGTCCCGATCTTGTCCGACACCCCGGCTGGGATGTGGCCCAAGTGTACCTGAGCCAGCCGGCAGCGCTGGACACTTACATTCCAGCCGCTCTGGACGGACAGGGATTCATCCTCAAACCCTTCGCCGTCACTGAAGAGGATCCTCGTTTTCTGCTGCTTTCTCTGCCCGGTATTCCAACGAACACTGGAGTTCAGTTTCTTCCAGAACCCGCCAGAAGCAATGTTCTTCAAGCAGAATGGCGTGCAGGAGCCCTTCGTGCCGACGGCGAATTTTCCATTTCAGCGATGGGCGGTACGGTCCGTTTCACAGATTTTCGCGTGGTCGCCCCGATCGATCCTCGAGGAGAGTTGACTCGCGGAGAAATATCGGCAGTCGCGTCGTGCCGCGAGATCAACGGCAATGGATCGCAATACCGCTTTCCGTTTTCGCTGGTCAATCAGGTTTGTGATCCGTGGCTCAGACTGATTGCTCAAATGAATTTCGAGACCACTCCAGTGCGCGAGCCGTCCACCCAACCCGCGGAGCCCCTGGTCACACTTGCCCCCTCCGGCCGTGTGGGACAGGACTTGGATGTTTCCGTCTCTCTGGAAAATGGCGAACACCTGCCTGTCGGTTCGCACCTGCTCAGCATGCTACTCTACTCGAAGCGAGACAAGCGAGTCCTCTTCAAACATTTTCTGCGAACTGAAATCTCCAGTAACGAGCGCGGCTCATCGGTGCGCTTGACGATTCCTCGAGTGGGCAAACTGGCCTTCAAGACGGATGTCGGTGCGGCCGTGTTCTGGAACACTCAGGAAGCCACCCTCAGTCGGTGATCACGATGAACCCTTATCGAATGAGAGTCAGCGCAGTCCTCGCCCCCTTAACCGTCATGGCCACACTGGTTACAGTGGCGTGCAAGCCCTTCTCGGAGGGAGACTTCAAGCCCCACGTCTACCTGACCTGGCGAAGCGAGGATACTGCGCGCACGATGCAGGTTCACTACCATACCAGTGGACCCTACGAGGCCTCGGTCGTTCACTGGGACACCGAGCCCCGCGGCGGTAATCCGGCGCTGTACAGACGAAAGTCGGCTGGTTTCGCGGTTCGATGGGCAGGAACCGAACGTGCTGTTCACCACATCGAGTTGACAGGGCTCGAACCAGGGACAGTCTATTACTTCATTACCGGCGACAGCAAGTCGGGCTTTGGAACCGAGAAGAAGTTTAAAACCCTTCCTGGAACAAGCAACCGGCTTCGCGTGGTCAACGGCGGCGATATGAGCGTCGGAAAGGACTTTGAAGCGCTGGCCAGGCTGGCCGGCCAGACCAACCCCGACCTTGCCCTGATCGGCGGCGACATCGCCTACGCCAATGGCGATCCGGCCAATACGACGCTCTGGGATCGTTGGCTGGAAATTTGGGGCAAGACCATGGTGACCAGCGAGGGACTTCTGATACCCATGGTTCTCGCCATCGGAAACCATGAGACAAATTCCTGGCCCGCTAGAGAGCGAAAGAAGCGAGCTCCCTTCTACTTCAGTCTTTTCCACCAGGACCCTGACCAGAGAACATTCTTTGTTCGAAGAATTGCAGACGATCTTTCACTGTTCGTGCTCGACTCCGCGCACATCGAGTCGCCATTCGGAAAACAACGAGAGTGGCTCAAGCAGAAGCTCGAAGTGCATCGCCACGTTCGGACCACGATGGCACTTTATCATGCGGGCCTCTTTCCAAGCATGCGCAGCGAGTGGAATCCCCACCACCTGCTCCTGCGAATGAGCTGGCTCAAGCTCTTTGACCATTTTCAGCTCTCTCTGGCGCTCGAACATCACGATCATACCCTCAAGCGAACGCGCTACCTCCGGCACGGAAGTGAGGTGGCTCCGCACGAAGGCACTCTCTATCTGGGGGACGGCGCCTGGGGAAAAGGCGGGCGCACGGCGGATACGACACGCTGGTATCTGGCGCATGCCGCCAGCGAAATCCATTTCTGGCTGCTCGACATTCGCGCTGATCGTATTGAAGCCTCTGCCATCGGTCCGGAGAGACGGCTGCTGGATCACCACATTCTCGAGCGCCGCCCGAAGGGATGGACACCACGATCTGGCCCTCTGAAAGACGATCCGCAACTTCTGATCCAAGAGATCAGAGCCCAGCCAGAATTCGCGCCTTACCTCAATATGCACTAGAATCAGGGAGTTCTGCCGTTCTGAACTGTTCGGGGCAGGGCCCAGACTGGGTCGAATCGCTCCAGCTTCACAATTGCTCAAGCTTCGCTTCTGTTTCGCCGATCTCCCATCATGGAATTCGGCATGAGAAGCTCCGTCATTTTTTTCACAGCTCTTTCCGTGAACGCTTCAATCAACTCCGTTCCATCCTACGCGATGGGGAGAAAGCCAGCGCCACATCTGGTGGTGGCGATGGGAGACTCCATCACCGTCGGTACCTTCTCGAACACGACGAGCTCTCCATTTCGAATCCGCTCGCATGACTCGCTTCAGCTCGCACTCCAACGCTCCGAAGCCAGCCCGAAGGCCGGCGCACAAGAAGTGTCCAAACAAAACAACTGGGCTGAAATCTGGAAGAGGATTCAAGCCGAGGGGCTCTACGCCCTGCTCTCTCCGTTCATCTACAACCAGTGGACGCACTCCTGGGCAACGGGAAGGTTTCTCGATTCGCATGAAGTGCGCATCCGTCGAGCTTGGAAGACTCGCGGCCTGGACGCCTCTCGCTTGAAAGCCTTGAACTTCGCCGTTCCAGGATCGGAGGCAGCCGGACTGATTCTTCAGGCCACTGAATTGGCGGGGCACCTTGCCGCGGCAACTCTCGCAAACGGCGGTCAAGCACCACAGATCGAATACGTTGCCATGACCATCGGCGGGAATGACACCTGCACTTCCGCAGGGGCCGCCGTGGTGCCAGATGAAGTCTTCGAGTTCAACATGCGGCAGGCCATCCGGATCATTGCGACCGGCGCCCAAGCGGTCGGACACGGCCCTGCAAATCCGGTTCGAGTCCTGATCTCGGCAATTCCGCCCATTCCGACGGCAGGAGCCCCTGAGTTCTCGAATCATGAGGTCGTGGCAGGCGTCACGTGCGAAAAGATTCGAAGACAGTTTTTTCCGTATTGCACCAACCTTCTCAACTGGATCGATGAAATCGGATTTCAGGAGCGCATGGAACTCGTCCGTCGGAAAAACGCCGTACTCGAGGCCCTAGTATTGGAAGCCCAGCAGACTCACCCGGAGCTTCAGGTGGCCTTTGGAGCCTCCGTGGCAGATGCCCGTTTCGCGCCCGAAGACCTGGCAATCGACTGCTTTCATCCGGATCTGTCGGGGCAAAGAAAACTCTCCGACGCCCTCTGGCGCGACCAACCCTGGTACTAGGACGCGCCTCTCCTCACCCTAACTGAATTCTGACTCGACACCTTGCCCGGTTGGCGGTAACATTGCCCCAACCTTAACGCGAGGAGTCAAATCTTGAAGTTTCTCAGAGTTCTCTCATTCTTTCCGCTGATCGCGCTGGCTGCTCAGGCCAACGCGCTGGAAATGATCGATTATCAGGTCATCGTGGATCGAGACGCCCTTCACGAAAGCCGTCCCCACGTCCGGAACTCCATCCGAGTCGTGCTCACGAAAGAGACGTGGGCAGAGTACGAACTCAGTCTGCAGCCGTTCTTTTGCGCTGCCCGCCAGGACCTCGCCAATCGTGAGCTCAAGATGACGGTGGATCTGCTACCACAGGGTGGAGTTCACCTCTCGGCGACCGATCTCTACGAAATCTCGGGCAATAACGGCTTCGTCGAGTTCCACGAATTCCTGTGCGCCTACTCTCGCGACACGGGGATGCTGATCGACGCCGTAGTCCTCGGAAAAGCCGAGTACTTCGAGAACGACTGACTTCCTGCATCCGCCCACTCAAAAACAAGGCCTCCGACCGCATTCGGGTCGGAGGCCTTCCTAACGAGCAGCGGACTGCCTGGACTTCCGCCCCTTCGACCAGACGAGGTACGCCGGCAGCGACACCACCGCAGCCAGCACGCAGGTGATCTCGCCCAGGACCGCAAGCTTGCCGAAGCTCACGAAAGCCTGATTGCCGGCAATCAATAGAGATCCGTAGCCGATGATGGTGGTCAGGCTGGCCAGCAGAACTGCCCCTCCGGTATTCCGCACGACGGCAGCGATATTGGTTCCGCCTTCTTCCATGTACCGCTGGAAAATGTTCACTCCATAATCGACGCCGATGCCGAAAGTGATCGGCAGCGCGATGAAGTTCAGGAAATTGACCTTGATCCAGAATCCGAAGATTGCCCCGCCCATCCAGGCCATTCCGAGAAAAAGGGCAAAAAGCGTCAGGAACACCGTCGAGAGCTTTCGAAACAGAAAAACCACCAGCAGTACAACGGAAAGCAAGGCAAAGATCGTGGCCCGCGGGCCATCATGACGGATGGCCGACAGCATGTCGGAAGTCACCGGCAGCTGCCCTGCAACAGGCGCTCCTGGCTCGACGGCGTCGGCCTCGGTGCGGAGCTCAGCAATGAACTCCATCAGGGCATCGCCATTTCTGGTGGCATTCGTCATCGGCGGCTCGACCAGCACCAGCTTGCCGATGGAGCCGTCGCGCTCGGTGAACTTCCGAATGATCAGGGGCGGCAGGTCCTGCTGCCGCACTGGGCGCAGGGTCTCGGGCTGGAAAAAATCCGAAATCCGCTGGCGATCCTCAGGCGCGAGCTGCCTCATCATTTTCGGCGGAAGCAACTCCTGGATTTCCGAAATGACCTGGATCTTGCGCTGCTGGTCGTGAGGCAGGAAATCATCCATGGACTGTACCGAAGCAATCAGGCTGGCCGATCCTTTTCTTTCGCTGGCTTCGCGAAGCCGGGTAGCCACGGCTGCCGTCGCGGCGCGATCTCTGGGCATGATTACGATCGGAGTCAGATTACGACCGAAGACCTGGTCGACGTATTTCGAGTGATGTGCCGATCCCTGCTCCATGCTGTACTTGTCGCGAAGCTTGCCCAGATCCGTTTCCAGGATCTCAGCAGAATAGCGAACAAACATCGCCAGCGACACGATCGTCAGGATGAACGAGAATCCCCAGATTTTGCCGGGATGCCGCGTGATCCATTTTGCGAGCCATCCTCCGAGAAGCTGTTTTTGCGTCTTCTGGGGTCTAGCCAGAGGCTTGAGCCTGTCCAGAAGCGTGAGCGCGGCCGGTAAAACCGTGAACGTGGCGATCCAGCACAGCAGCATCCCGATCAGGCCGATCACTCCGAACTGCTTGAACCCTCGAAATCCCGTCAAAACCAGCGATCCATAAGCCAGGCCTGCAGCCAGCGCTGCGGTCCACGTTGCCGTGGCGGTAGTCTCGACCGCGCGCTTCATGGCGCGCAGGTGGTTTCGTCCGGACCGACGCTCCTCGAGGTACCGGGCCAGCAGGATGATTCCGAAGTTCACGCCGTTTCCGAGGACGATGGCCCCTAGGAACGCCGAATTGGCATTCAGGTAGCCCACGGCAAAATAGGACACTCCGAAAGTCCACAATGTGCCGACCAGCAGCACGGCAATCAGGACGATCGTCGCGCGGATCGCTCGAAAAAACCCCAGCAGAACCGCAGTGACCAGCACCATCACGATCACCGTGGAGAGTTCCAGGTCGGCAATCAATGCGGCGTGCTCCTCGAGCAGGTTCTGGACCCCCCCGCTGAACAGGATCTTCATCTCAGGGTCAAAACGCCCGGGATCCACCTGGGCGATCGCCTCGTCCACGAGCTTCCGAAGAGCCTTTGCAGACTCCACTCCCGAGGCCTTGCCCGGCAGATTGACCAGAATCACGCGCAGCTTACCGTCCGGAGTGGCGTAGTACCCGTCCGGAAAACGCGAATACCCTGAGATCTTTTGCGAGTACTTCTGCTCGAGGCTACGAATATCGAGCTGTGGCTCCGGAATCTCAATATTACTGAAGATATTCAGAGGATTATAGAGCTCGCGCTCGTAGGCAATTCGCTGGCGAATGTAGTCGCGAATCCGTTCGAGGTCGGCAACATCCATGTACAGCGGCCGACGCAGGCGAAAAAACTCGAGCTCTCGGTCAATCTTGTATTCGACACCGGCGACTCTGTCTCGAGGGGCCTTCTGGAGTTCCGCCGCCAGAGCGTCGACGAAAAGCCGCGATTTCTCAGGCTTTTCCGAGAAGATGATCAGCGACATGTTCTCGATCGACTCAAGTCGAGTCTCGACTTCGCCCAGGTCGACCACGCTGCGTGCCGTGGTCGGAAGCAGCTCCTCGATATCCGTCCTCAGATTCTTGTAGAGCTGGACGGAGTAGTAGGCCCCCAGGAGCCCCAGCAATGCGCCCACCAGAGTGATGGCACCCGCATGCCGGATCAACGATCGGGTCAGCAGCGAAGCCAGGCGTGAGCGAAGTGAGGTCACCTCTTCCGAGCTACCGTCCGGGTGCGTTTTTTTCAACTTCCTAGACACGCCGAATCATTATATCCGCTTGCCATCAGGAGACCGAGACGCAAATGAAGGGCAGTCGCACCGTGGGTATCGTCATGCTCGCGACCATCGCAGGAGCACCGTTGCCGTCTCGTGCCGACTCACCCCCGGCTACGCGGCCCCCCACGACCGGATTTTACCCCCTCTGGGAGAATACCGGCGAGCTCGAAGCGACCGGTCAAATGTACCTCGGGTCCAACGGTGCTCAGATCGGCATCAATGACTGGGCCCAGGCGGGAACCCAGCCGCTCAGTTTTCTGTACAGGGTTCCGAATGCCTCAGTGAAGTTGAGGCTCGACCTCCTGCCCGAGTGGAAAATGGCGGCGCAGGTGGGAGCCTACTACCTGCTCGAGGCCGCCAGCCAGGCCACGCTTTCTCCGATGTATGTGTCTCGTCTCGACAACCGCGACTTCCGGGTGCTTCTGGCACCGATATCACTGTCGGCCAGCCGATGGCTCACTCCGTCTCTGGCCGTTCATCAGACCGTGACGGCGCTCGGACTCCTCAATAACAGCTCGCTCCAGAACAGCGTGTCGTTTGCCTACTCCGTCTTCGCCGAATTTGCGGCCTTCTCGCGACACTCGCTGCTGCTTCATGCCACCGAAGTGGGCTTCTGGAATCACGACCATTTCATGTTGGGCACCTCGTATCGCTGGAGCGCCCAGGTTTTTGAATTTCGTATCGGCTACTTCTATCGCATTACCTCGGATACCTCGCAGGCGGCCCCGTTGATCAGTTTTGGATGGTACCTATGATCCGTATTCGACTTCAGTCGGCCCTGGTGGGCTCCATTCTGGTCGTTGCAGCAGGCATGGTCGGTTCCGGATGCGACTGGGTTCACTTTGCATTCATGAACAGCATTCCGTTCAAGGGCGATCCTTCGAAAAATCCGGTCGTCCGCGTCTATCTCGCGATCGACGGACTCTCCGTTTACAGCGTTCGCGACGCCATGGCCCGAGGTGCATTCCAGACTCCGGAATGGCACCTCTCCACGTCGATTGCTCCTTTTCCAGTCACTTCGGACGCCAACTGGACCCGAATCCTCCGAGCGCCGGCCATCGACGGTCACGAGCTCGAGTATTACGATCCCATCTCCGACCAGATCAGGAACAAGGGGATTCTGGGTCTTGCAAGGCACGTCCTGCCGGTTCCTAGCGAGTCGCTCGACCTCGGTTCTCCGTACTTCAAGGCCTTTGATTATCGCGCGGACGGCTACCTCCATGGCTTCGCCGCCTACTCCGACGCCCACCTCAGCATTGCTGCTTCGCTCGACAACCTTTTTTACACGCTGGACGGCCGCGCGGAAACCGCTTCGGTCTTTACCGCCTACCTGCTGGAAGTGGACGTGCTCGGGCATCTCCATACGCGCTCGGGAGTGGCCGATGCGTTGATGAACCTGTCTCGACGAATCGAGCGATTCATGCAGAGGCACCCGGAGCGCCAGTTTCATTTTACCCTCCTGTCTGACCACGGCATGGACTTCATGCCGGCACCCCAGAGCAACCTGGTGGTCATCGGCGACGAGCTTCCCAAGGTGGGCGTGACTCCAGTCCAGTCTCTCGCCGGGCGGGATCCCCGGCAAGGGCCCTATGCGGTACCGGTACCGCACACCCGGGTATCCTATGTGTCTCTCCATACGGACTCCAGCCTCGTGCCGGAAGTGGCAGGACGCGTGTCTCGACTGAAGTCCGTCGATCTGACCGTGGGTCGCCTGCCCTCGCCGCCCAGTGATCCTGGTGTCGCTCGGCCCCTGGAGTGGTATGGAATCTGGGCTGAAGGGCAGCTGGCGCTCTACTATGGCTTCGACGCCCAGAGAGACGAGTACTACCTTCCTGCCGGCCAGAACTACGAGCGCCTCAACGTGGCGGCAGCCCTGGCTCCGGTTTCAGGGTTTCGAGTGATCAGCGATGACGAGCTTTTTGCAGCAGTTCGAAGAGGCAGGTATCCCGATCTCTTCTATCGCATTCGAAGCGGACTCAATCCGGTCGGGGTGCGATTTCCGGCCGACGTCCTGGTCTCTTTTCGAGAGCATTACGTTTCCAGGGGATTTTCGCTGCCCGGAGGCGA
>CAMAQA010000062.1 GCA_945860415.1 Bacteriovorax stolpii | reverse complement strand
GCAGGCATCATCCTGACGCCAGCCATCGCACTACTCCCGGGCGGCGCGGCTGCATCGCCGGTCAGGGGGAGCTCAAGAAGATCGGATTCGACCCGCTTTTTTCTCTGAATCACACCTGCGCGATGCTTCGGGCGAATCTCAACCGGCTCTTCAGGAGAACCTGGTGCACGACAAAGACGAGGCAGGGCCTGATCGACCATCTGTCGCTTTACGTGAGCTATCATAACCGCGTGCTCACGCCGCCGTGCCCACGCTAGGGGGCCAGTTTGAAAACGATACCCCCATTCGTTTTTATTCCGAACGGGCCCAACCCCTCGTTTTCTCGAGAAATTAACACTCCGCATTACCACCCCCCGCCAGCTACGTTGGCCCCATGTCGAAACGCCTGCTGTGGATGGATCTCGAAATGACCGGCCTGGATGACCAGAAGGACCAGATCCTGGAGGTGGCCGCCGTGGTCACTGATCTGGAGCTCAAGCCGCTGGAAGAGTTTCATCGAGTGGTCTTCCAGCCACCGGAAGTGCTCGCCGGAATGAATGACTGGTGCAAGAAAACCCATGGCGATAGCGGCCTGACCGCGGCCTGCGCAACGGGCACACCGCTCGTGGAAGTCGAACGCGAGCTGGTGGCCCTCCTCGATCGCCACTACTCGTCGAAGGATCGGCCGGTTCTCTGCGGCAACTCGATCAGCAACGACCGGCGCTTCCTGGATCGGTACTGTGTCGAGTTCTCCAAGCGGCTGCACTACCGCATGATCGACGTGAGCTCCTTCAAGGAAATCTACCGCGAGCGCTGGGGCATTGATTTCAAGAAGAAGAACTCTCACCGCGCGGTCGACGATATCTTCGAGTCGATCCGCGAGCTCGAGCACTACCTGTCGTTCGTGAAGATTCCCGCCGAGCCCAAGGCCACCGGACCGGCCGGTAACGAGGAAGGCTTCGTATGACTGAAGCAACGGTTCGCGAGCGCCCGAGTTTTGAAAGTATCTACCTCCTGCTGGCGCGCACGCTGTCCGCGCGCTCGACCTGCAAGCGCCTTCAGGTCGGCACCGTCATCACCACGACGGATTACCGCAAGGTGCTGGCCGTCGGTTACAACGGCAACGCCACTGGCCTGCACAACGGGTGCGACCGCGACGAGGCCGGCAACTGCGGGTGCCTGCACTCCGAAGAAAATGCCGTGATCAACTGCGATGCCCCCCGACACACCGAGAAGGTGGTCTTCGTGACGCACCTGCCGTGCGTGGCCTGCGCCAAACGGCTGATCAATCTGGGCAATGTGAAGCGCATTTTTTACGGACAAGATTATCGCCTCCGCGACTCGGTCGAGATCCTCAGGTCGGTCGGAATCGAAGTGAACAAGCTGGAGATGGCCGAATGATTCGTGAGTCTCGCGTGCGAACCCGTGTTGCCGCACTCTTCTGTTTTGCAGTCGTCGCGATGGGTGCCGTCGGCTGCGCGCACCTGCCGAGGCTCGCAGCAAAAAATCAAGATCCGCCGTCTCAGGTTCGGCCACCGCTGAGCTTCGATGAGGCCCAGGCGCGCTCACGCCAGGTGGGGCAGATCCGCTACGCGCTCTGGTTTGCGGTCAATGGAAGTTATCCCGACTTCGAGGGACGCACCGTCGTGCAGTTCAACTGGCGCGGTCCGAAGGCGGCCGACGCAAAGCCCCTGTTTCTCGACTTTTCGGAAGGCCGGATCGCCTCGCTCAAGATCAACAACGCGAGCCTGTCGGAAGCTGAGATCCAGCAGCTCTACGATGGCCACCGACTGAAGCTTCCGCACGAGCGGCTCAATACGGGCCTCAACCGCATCGAAGTGGCGTACTCTCATGACTACAGCCAGGATGGCGTGGGGATTCATCGGTTCGAGGATCCGGTCGATGGAAAAGTCTACCTCTACAGCAATTCCGAGCCTTACGACGCCAACCGAATCTTTCCGTGCTTCGATCAGCCCGACCTGAAGGCCACCTATGAGCTCACCGTCGAGGCCCCCGCCGACTGGGCGGTGATCTCGAACATGGCCGAGCGCGATGTCACGACCTTCGATGGCAGGGCGAGCTGGAGCTTTCCGGCCACGCCTTTTTTCAGCACGTACCTCTTTGCCCTGCACGCCGGACCCTACGAGCTCTGGAAGAGCACCCACAATGGCATTCCGCTCCGGCTTTTTGCGCGCGATTCGCTCAAGCAGCACGTCGATGCGCAGGAGTGGTTCGAGGTGACCAAGGCCGGATTCGATTACTTCACGGCCGAGTTCGGTTATCCGTACCCGTTCATGAAGTACGACCAGGTGCTCGTGCCCGAGTTCAACTCCGGAGCCATGGAGAACATCGCAGCGGTGACGTTTTCCGACAGGATGGCTTTTCGTTCACGCCCGACACTGGTGCAGCTCCGCTCGCGGGCGGACACGATCCTTCACGAACTGGCGCACATGTGGTTCGGCAATCTCGTCACCATGAAATGGTGGAACGGGCTCTGGCTGAACGAAAGCTTCGCCACCTACGCCTCTGACCGCGCTCTCCACGCACTGGTCAGCCGGAATCCTTACCTGCGGCGCGCGGAATGGGCGCGAACCTATCGCGAAAATCCCGGGCACGAGCTCTTCGGAGAAAAGAAATGGGCCTACTGGTCGGATCAGTCGGTCACCACGCATCCCATTGAAGTGCCTGTTCGTGATACCGATGAAGCGGAGAGCAACTTCGACGGAATCACCTACAGCAAGGGGGCGGGCGTGCTCAAGCAGCTGGCCTTCCTGGTCGGCGACGAGGCGTTTCGTGCAGGGCTGCAGCGTTATTTCCAGCGCTACGCCTACAAGAACACGAGCCAGCTCCAGTTCATCCAGTCGCTGCAGGAGGCCTCCGGAAAGCCACTCGAGTCGTGGTTCCAGGAGTGGGTCGAATCCGCAGGCACGAACACGGTGGAGGCGCAGTTCGAGTGCGCAGAAGATGGAAAGATCATCCGTTTCGATCTCGTGCAGGGAAACGCCCCCCGCTCGACCCTGCTGCGCACGCACCAGACCCAGGTGGCGCTATTCGACGAGCAATCGCGCGTGAAGTCCGTGATTCCGGTGAGCTACACGGGCGAACGCACGAATGTGCGAGAAGCCGTCGGCAAGGCCTGCCCGGCCTGGGTAAACCCGAATCACGATGATTTCGATTACGTGCAGGTCAGGCTCGACCCAAAAACCCGAGGCTTCCTGCTGAGTGTGCGCGGCGGCCGCTCGCCGCTTTCCGGTGCGGCCTCGCTCCTCGCCCGTGACCAGCTCTGGCAGGCTCTCTGGCAATCCACGCTCCAGGGTGAAACTCCGGCGTCGGATTTTGCGAAGCTCTTCTTTGATGCCGGAATCCGTGAAACCGACGCCGTGCTGCTCCGAAGCCTGCTGCATCGAGTGTACTCGACCTCGGCCCTCGATCCATCAGTCAGCCTGTGGGTTTCGCCGCAGGAGCGCCTCGATCTCGCGCGAAGGCTCCACGCGGCGGCTCGCGAACAGGTGATGAAGGCGCCTGCAGGAGGCGATCGCCAGAGGCGGTGGTGGCACCTCGTGCTGCAGAGCGCCCCCGAAGCGGATGACGCGAGCTGGGTCACTTCGGTGCTCTCCGGAAAAATCCGAATCCCTGGAATTCCCCTCGATCAGGATCGCCGCTGGGAGCTGCTCGAGGCGTGGTCGCGGACTCCGTCGCATGACGTCCAGAAACTCCAGGCGGCACTGGCGCTTGAAGAAAAGCGCGACCCCAGCGAATCCGGCCGGAAATGGGTCATCGCCATCCGTGCAGCCACCGCCTCACCCGAAGCGAAGACGGCTGCATTCGAACGCGCGCTGTCGATGGAGACGAGTTTTTCGGAACTTCGCGAAACCGCATCCGCGTTTTCGTGGACCGGCCAGGAGTCGCTCCACCCATGGCTGGAGGACCGCTATTTTGCCGAGCTGCCCCGGATGATCGTCGCGAAGTCGAACGAAGAAGCTGCCACGTTTGCCAGCGGATTCTTTCCGTTCTCGTGCGGCGGTGGCTCGATGAAGCGCCTGGAAGGGTTCATGTCCGCCCGGAAGGAGCTGCCGGCAAGCGTGCTGAAGTCGCTTCAGTCCGTGCTCGAGGAGGAACAGCGCTGCTCGAAGCTGCGGAAACATGGGGAACCTCCTTCGCTACTCGTACTTTAAATACCGCCCCATTTTTTAAAGTAGTGATCTAAAAATCTCAGCGCAAATCGAGCACCACCGGGCAGTGGTCGGAGCCCAGCACTTCGGGCTGGTGCCGTGCCGAAAGCAGCCGGTCGCGAAACTCCTGGTTCACCCAAAAGTAGTCGAGGCGCCATCCGATGTTCCGGGCGCGAACTCCTGGACGGTAGCTCCACCAGGTGTAGTGGCCAGGATTTTTCGTGAACTGACGGAAGGTGTCGACGTACCCCGCCTTTTCGAACTCATCGAGCCAGGCGCGCTCTTCAGGAAGAAAGCCCGCGTTGTTCACGTTCTCCTTCGGGTTGCGAAGGTCGATCTCGCGATGGGCAATGTTGAAATCACCGCAGAGCACGACATGCTTTCCTTTTTGGCGAAGTGATTCGGTGTGCCTCAGCATCGCGTTGCAGAAATCCACCTTGTAGCCGAGGCGCGTGTGCTCGCGCTGCGAGTTGGGAAAGTAGGCATTGATCAGGCGGAAATCGCCGAAGTCGAGCTGAAGGACGCGTCCCTCGGAATCGATCTCGGGAATGCCGATTCCTTCGATGACCTCGTGGGGTTCGCGTCGTGAGTAGACGGCCGTACCGCTGTAGCCCGGCTTCTGGGCGGAATGCCAGAAGGACTGAAAGCCCGAAGGATTCCTGAGAAACAGATCGAGCTGTTCTTCATTGGCTTTGGTTTCCTGCAGGCAGACCACGTCGGCTTCCTGGGCTTCCAACCAATTGATGAAGCCCTTCTGGGCCACGGCTCGGATGCCGTTGACGTTCCATGAGATGAGTCGCATGCGCCTGCTTTAGCGCAGGACGAAGAGAAATGGCGATTGACTTTGCAGCGGGCAGGAAATAGCTCACCGCGTTATGAGCTACCTCGGTCACTTTTCGATCCGCTTTTTCGGCATGTTTTCTGGCGTGTTTTCTGGCCTCTTTTTTGGCCTGCTTTCGGTTCCAACAGCACTCTTTCCTTCGGAGTCGCTTGCCGAAATCGTGCGGTTTCGTGAGCTTGAGCCGGGCAGAATCTATCGCGGTGGCCAGCCCGAAACGCTGACCGACTATGCCCTTCTTCAGAAAGTCGGCATCCGGACGATCATCAACATGAAGACGACGGAAGAGGCAATTGAGAGCGAAGCGCGACTGGCCGAGATCTTCGGCATGAGGATGATCAGCCGTCCGATCAACCCCCTGTTCGGCCTCTCGGACGAAGGGCTCGATGATATCCAGTCGCTGATGAGGGACCGCAGCCTGCAACCTGTGTTCATCCACTGCCGCCACGGCAAGGACCGCACGGGCCTCATGGCCGGAGTTTATCGCGTCGAACAGCAGGGGTGGACTCCGGACGCCGCCTATTCCGAGATGCGCTCATTGGGCTTCAGTCCCTGGCTACTCGGTCTCCATCACCGATTCTGGAGCCGCATGGACGCCCAAGGATTCAGCCTCGAACTGGCATATCAGGACTGAAACGTCGCTCAGTCGCGCAAGACAGCCCGGGGCATCAAGAAAGCCTCGGTCGGTTCGAGAGCTCGTCCACGGTATCAGCCGTCCGCGGAAACTTTTCTGCCAGCAGCACGCCGAGGCGTTCAATGCTGTGAACGATGGCGTCGCGCAGATGATGAGTCGAGCGAATCTCGGCCGCAAGACGCGAGGTTTCTTCCGACCAGTACCCAGCCTCGACGACGGAATGAATTCCTCGATCGGCAACCAGGTGGACCCGATGCTCGAACAGGCTGACGAGCAGGAGCACTCCGCAGCGATCATTCGTATTCATCACGCCCTGGCGGGCAAACTCCGCCTGCGCCTGCTTTTCGACGGCCGCATCAAGCTGAAGCCTCGGGATGACGAACCGACGGACTCCTGGAATCTGCGAGAGCACGGCACCCAGAAGTGCACCCGTCAGCTGGATCATCACGAGTGCTTCGAGACTCGGACCCCACGGTGATGGCGACCATTCGAGCGGAAGGATCACGAGGGCAGTGGCCAGCACCGCCATGAATCCGGACAGGAAAAACGGCACCCAACGATAGGACTGCGAGCGAGGCAGGATCACGGCAACGATCTCGCCACGGGTGGACGCTTCCGCCTTCTGCACCGCCTGTTCAATCGAATCGAGGTCCTGCTGAGACAATCTTGTGCTCACCATCGGGATGATGCTCCTCCCCCGCCAAATCCGCCACCGCCGCCGCCGAAACCTCCACCACCACCGAAGCCGCCAAATCCGCCGCCGCCACTGTGCCAGATGCCGCTTCCTCGTCGACCCATCCGACCGGGCATGCGGCCATGCATGCCGTGGCCCGTTCGCGCGGCGGCCTGAGACGCGACAAGGATCCAGAATGCTGGAAAGACGAACAGCAGCAGCAGCATCCACACCCAGAGCGGCGCAGCCATCCGGCGCTCGACGCGCGGGCGCGGGGCGGGCGCTCCGGCAAGCTCAACATTGAGCTCGCGCGCGATGCGGCCGACGACAGCGGCAAGTCCTTCCCCTCCCCTGCCCTCACGCAGATACGGGACGAGCACCTGATCGAGCATTCGCCGGGACCACGCGTCCGTCAGGGTTCCTTCGAGTCCGTAGCCCACTTCGAGACGAACCTGCCGCTCACGCGGCGCGAGCACCAGGAGCAGGCCGCGATCGTCGCCCTTTTTTCCGAGTTTCCACTGCTCGGCAATCGACATCGAAAACGACTCGATGTCGTGGTCCTGAAGCGAGCTCGGAATGTAGATCGCCATCTGCGCGCCGGTTCGCGTCCGAAGCTCGCGAAGCAGGTCGTCGAGACGCCGTTTTCCAGAGTCGTCGAGGAAGCCCGCCTCGTCCACAACTGGTCCTGACAGGTACGGCGCCTGGACGAGAGGAGGTGCGGCGTGAGCGGCTGGTGTCGCATGGCCTACGAAGCCGTCGATCGGCGAGGCCATGAAGGCAACGCCTGACAGCATTCCCAGAAAGGCAAACTTCAGCACGACTCGATGGTGGCGGCCGCGCCGCATCACTGGAACTTGACCTCAGGATTCTTCATGGCCTCTTCGCTGACCATGAATGTTTCGCGCACCTGGGCTCCGAGCAGGAACCGGGCCGTGAGGTTCGTCGGAAAGAACCGGACCGATTTATTGTACTCGGCGACCGAGTCGATGTAGCGGCGGCGCGCCACGGCGATGCGGTTTTCGGTGCCTTCGAGCTGGCTCTGCAGGTCGCGAAAATTCTGGTCGGCCTTCAGGTTCGGATAGTTCTCGGCAACCGCCATGAGGCGACCCAGCGACTGCGAGAGTCCCGACTGCGCCTCCTGGAATTTCTTGAACGCCTGCGGATCAGAAA
This sequence comes from Bacteriovorax stolpii, assembly GCA_945860415.1. Lineage (GTDB taxonomy): Bacteria > Bdellovibrionota > UBA1018 > UBA1018 > UBA1018 > CAIOHW01. Next base: position 6,433 of record CAMAQA010000062.1, on the reverse strand, counting down.
GTTGCGCCGGACTGAGGGTCACCTGCGTGGCCTTGGCACGCGCTTCAACGACGCCCTGGAGCGTCTTTTCTTCGTGCTTGGCGTAGCCCTTCACGGTTTCGACGAGATTCGGAATCAGGTCGGCTCGACGCTGGTACTGGTTCTGGACTTCGCTCCAGGCGGCCTTCACGTCTTCATCGAGCCCCTGGATGCGGTTGTATCCGCAGGACGAGAGCGCAAGCGCGGCGAAAACCAGCAGAAGCGAACGAAAGGGTCCACCAACAGTGTGATTGTTCATGACTCCAGTCGTAGCAAGTCCGTGTTCGAAGGCAAGGGGTTGGCGGCGTCTTTATGCCGCCACGAGGTACTCGTCGACCTTTCGCGAGAGTTCGCTCGACGATTTCTGGTGGTACTCGCGGTCAAGCGTCGCGACCAGTGACTTCCGGGTCTGCTCGTCGAGGCAGGACTTGAGCATGCCGAGGAATCGCGACTCGGCCACGAGCATCAACGCCCGAAATTCGTTTCTGCCATGCGCCACGCGCAGCTTGTCGGCAAGGCTCCGGGCAAAGTCGAGGGCCACTTCCTCATGGGGCCCGTGTTCCTCGGAATAGGCGGAGCGGTTTCCGTGACCGAAGCTCGCGAAAGTCCGTCCAGCCCGATCGGTTGCGATTTCGCGGTCCTGCAGCCTGCCGTCAGGATGTTGAATCTTTTCGACCAGCTTGAGCCCGGACTTCACCCCGAGATACCGAAAGAATCGCGCCTGCGACTGGCTGGCCACGACGATCCAGGTTTCTCCCACCGGCAGGTGGCTTGCCATCGGCTTGTCGTCAGAATGAGAACTCATGATGGACGGAGGAGTGCGCCCTTCGTGCCAGCCGGGCGCGTTAGCCACTGGGCATGACGATTGCCTGTAAGGAGCAACATGCCCACACCGCAGAAACTGGCGCTCTCCGAAATTCAGCTGCTCCAACGCGAGATTGAGGCGCACGGCGAGTGGCTCAGTCGCAAAGAGCTCGATCGGAAGACGGATACCGATCGCCTGCGCACGGAGCTCGAGGCGCTCAAGCGGGTGATCTCGAAGCTGCACCCTGACTTTGCGAAAGCCTTCCGGGAGGAGATGGAAGTGGTGCGGCTCGAGTTCAACCCGGAGATCGAGAGGCGAACGTAAGCAAGCCTATCCCTCGGTGAAACATCAGGATAGCAAGTTCACGGAACTCTTGCGACAAGCATGAGATGAAAACCCTGGTCATCGTGATCCTTGTGGCCAATTTCCTGCTCGACCTGCTGGTCGAGGTGCTGAACTTCCGAGCCTTTCCTTCCGACGCTTCGCTCGAAAAACGCAGACACTACCTTCGAGAAAACCTGCGCATCGGATTCCTCGACCAGGGCGTCCAGGTGGCATTCTGGATCATCGCCTTCCAGACCCGCTACTTCGAAGCGATCGATCAGTGGACTCGTTCCATTCTGGGTTCGAGCGCCTGGCAGGGAGCCTTCTGGCTGATCGCGGTCAGCGTCCTTCGCTCGGTGCTGTCGCTGCCATTCCAGGCGTACTCGACTTTTTCAATCGAGGCGCGCTACGGCTTCAACACCACCACGGTAAAGACCTTCATCCTCGACCGGACCAAAGGATCGGTCATCGGCCTCGCCATCGGCGCTCCGATCCTGGCCTTCGTGCTCGCGATCTTCGAGAAGATGGGCACGGATGCCTGGTGGATCAGCTGGGTTGCGATGACGATCCTGTCGCTTGCCATCGGCTATCTGGCGCCCGCGTTTATCCTGCCGCTCTTCAACAAGTTCTCGCCTCTTCCTCAGGGCGATCTGCGACGAGAGATCGAGGCCTATGCCTCGCGCGAGCACTTTCCGATGGGCGGAACGTTCATCATGGACGGATCGAAGCGCTCCACGAAGCGGAATGCCTTCTTCACGGGTTTCGGTCGTCTGCGTAAACTCGTGCTCTTTGACACGCTCGTCTCGAAACACTCGACCGAGGAAGTCATGGCGGTCGTTGCCCATGAAATGGGGCACTTCAAGCTCGGTCACATCCCAAAGATGATCGGCATCTCGGTCGCAACCCAGGGACTACTGTTCTGGATTCTCGGAAGGTTTCTCGCCGCTCCGAATGCGGCACGGTGGATCGAAGGCACGCTTCGATTGTCGACGCCGAGCCTGGCAGGTGCGTTTCTCGTCATCAGCCTGCTTTACCTGCCGATCTCGCGAATCCTGTCGCTCGGAACCCTGGGCCTGTCTCGAAAACACGAGTTCGAGGCGGACGCCTATTCGAAAGCCACGTACGGCAAGCCCGAGGCATTGATCGGTGCGCTACAAAAAATGGAGACCGATCACCTCTCGCATCCCTCTCCGCACTGGCTCAAGGTGCTGCTCGAGTACTCGCATCCTCCGGTGGCGAAGCGCGCACAGGCACTGAAGGGCTGATCGGAGATCAGCCCTCGAATTCCGCTCGGACGGCGGCAGACCTGAGCTTCAGGATGATTCCGGTGTGCACGAAAATGGCCAGAGCGGTCAGAGCCGCCCCCGCCCAGAAGAGCGGCATTTCTTGACGAAAGCCCGAGGCGAGCAGCGAGCTGATCATTCCCAGCGTGAGGAACAGGATCAGGTAAATGGAGGCAGGACGCGCCCATCTCGAGCGCCGTTTCAGAGCCACACCGATCACGATGCTCAGGATCGACACGACCAGCCCCGAACCGCCCGTTCGCAGGAGCATGCTCGACACCTGTTCGATCGTGAGCTCCATCCCAAATTTTTCCTGGAACGAGGCCACCACCAGCGGTGCGAGGTCAGGCTCACGCTGAAGCGCGCCGTAGCTGAAAAGCTGAAGCGATCCTGAAACCAAACCGACACTGCCAGCAATGATCGCGAATACCGAAAGCGTGGTGACGAAGCGGGATTTCATGCTCTCGAAGGCTACCATCCGGCTCCGGGAAAGGCTAGATTGCCTGCCATGGCCCAGGCCCCTGAACGCGTCGCACTTCCGATTGATCCGCATCTTGCCGCCATCACGGAAGCCGTCCACCAGCATGCTTCGGTGGTCCTCAAGGCCTCGCCCGGCTCCGGAAAGACCACCAGAGTACCGGCGGCCCTTCTCGACTCTCGTTTATCGGCTCCGGAGATCTGGGTGCTGGAGCCTCGAAGACTTGCGGCCAAATGGGCGGCACACCGAGTGGCCGAAGAACGAGGAGAATCTCCGGGCGAAACCGTGGGCTACCAGTTTCGATTCGAGAAGCGCGAGGGCCCGCGCACCCGTCTTCGGTTCCTGACCGAGGGAGTCCTGCTCCGAAAACTCAAATCGGATCCTGACCTGCGCCGGGTAGGCATCGTCGTCCTGGACGAATTTCATGAGCGGCACCTGACGACGGATCTGGCGCTGACCTGCCTGCTCGACCTGCAGCGCCGGCGACGTCCGGACCTCAAGCTCGTCATCATGTCGGCCACACTCGACATCCAGGGACTCCAACAAGTGCTCGGAGCGGCCGCACCCGCGATCGAAATCGAAGCGCCGCGCTTTCCAGTCGATATTCGTCACGCGCTGGAGCCCTTGTCTCGAAGGCTGGATGACGAGGTGGCGCGTGCCGTCAGGTCGGTTTGCGCCGAGACGTCGGGCGATGTGCTCGTGTTCCTGCCGGGAATGGGAGAAATCCTGCGCGCGAAGCACGCCATCGAGTCGCTGCCATTGGCTGGATCACTGGAGGTGATTCCGCTTCATGGCGAGCTCTCGCGCGAGGAACAGGACCGCGCGATGCTGCCCTCCGCGAAACGCAAGGTCATCCTGTCGACCAATCTCGCCGAGTCATCGATCACGATTCCCGGAATCACGGCAGTGATCGACAGTGGACTGCATCGGCAGGCCAGCCACTCGCACTGGAGCGGTATTCCCGCGTTGCGCACCCGCCCCATCTCGAAGGCTTCCGCCGTGCAGCGCGCGGGACGAGCCGGAAGAACGGCTCCGGGCATCTGTCTTCGGCTGTACACGCGCGGTGATTTCGATGGCCGCGCTCCGTTCGACACTCCGGAGATCCTGCGCGCGGATCTTGCCCAAGTGCTCCTCGACCTGAAGGCGCTCGGAGTGGGCGACCCGTTTGCGCTTCCCTGGCTCGAGCTTCCTCCACACACGCAGTGGGATGCGGCGGCAAAGCTTCTCTGGCTTCTGGGAATCCTGACGTCAGCCGAGCCTGCCGCTCCTTTGACTGCCATGGGAGAAACCCTCTCGACGGTGTCGATGCACCCCCGACTGGCGCGGCTGCTTTTCGAGGCTCGCATGGCTGGAGCCGAGACCTTCTCGGCCGCACTGGCGCTCGCGGCCTGCCTGTCCGAGGGAGAGCTTCCGTCACGGCATCCCCTCGAGGATTCAGGAATTTTGTCGGGTCGAGTGCCTCCCGGATTTTCGCTTCGTCGAGCCGCCGAACAGTGGTCACGTGAATTCGAAGGCCTCGACCTGGAGAAACCTGCCGCAGCGTCGCGGACCCCAGAGGCACTTCGGGATCACCTGGCACGGGCACTCCTGCGAGCGTTTCCGGATCGCGTGGTGCGCACGCTTGCTGATGGCCAGCTGGCGGAGAGCGCGCTGTCAGGATCGCTCGAGCTACACGCCGACCTTCGCGACGAAGCACGAGGCAAGCGCCTCTTTGCCATTGCGCTGGAGGCGCAGGAGCGTCAGCTCCTCAGGCAAGGCGAACGACAGCCGCTTCGACCGGGTGAGCGGCGAAACCTGCCGGTAGTGGAGAGCTGGGCGCCTTTTCCAGAAGACTGGCTCCTGGATCTCGAACCGAGCCTCATCGAGGAGTCCGAGAGTGCCGCCTGGGATTCCGCGCGCGAGCGCGTGAAGTGGATCTCAGAGCTTCGTTATGGTCCCATTGCTCTCTCGCGTGATGAGCGCGACCCTCGGAGCGAGGCCGAGTGGCGTGCCGCAGAAACGCTTCTTCTCAAGCAGGCCTGGAAAATGGAAATTCCGGACGCGGAAATTTCAACTGCGCTCTCGCAGGAGTTCGTTCACCAGCTGCGCAACCAGGGACAGGGCGAACTGGCGGAATGGTGTGAGTCGCTCTTCACGAGGTTGATCCTGATTCGTGAGAGCGGACTTTTCACCGAGGCTCTTCCCCGCTTCACGGAACTTTTTACGAGCGCACTTTCCGGAAAGCTCGGCCTGCGCCAGCTCTCCGAAATGGATTGGGAATCCGAGCTGGCGCGATCGCTTGCCGAGCTTCGCCCGCGAATTCGTCTGGACGAATGGACCCCATCGCAGGTCCAGCTCACCGGCAGGCGCGCCAGAATCCACTATCGACTCGGTCATGAACCGTGGGTGGAGTCGAGACTACAGGACTTCATCGGCCTCAAGCAGGGCCCGAAGATCCTCGCCGGACGAGTCCCCCTCACTCTCCACCTGCTCGCACCGAATCACCGGGCCGTCCAGGTCACGAAGGATCTCGCCGGTTTCTGGGAACGCGCCTACCCCGAGATCCGCCAGCAGCTTATGCGTCGCTACCCGCGCCACCAGTGGCCTTGAATGGTCAAAACGACCAGCGATAGCCGGCGCCCACCGAAAAAGAGCGCACGGAGATCGTGTCCACGCCATCTCCAAATTCCAGGGTGGCGTAATCGAGTGAAAAGCTGAGCGGCAACTGGGCAATCTTGCCGGCCCAGGAGAGGCCCGCCGCCATCTCGTGGTTCGTCATGCGCGCCAGGCGGAATCCTTCGGACATCATGGCGTATTTGGCATAGCCCCCGAGGAGCGAGGGTGCCGCTCCCGCAGTCCTGAAAATCCGCGCCACGCGCAGCAGGAGCTGCGGACCCGTCAGATGCTGGTAGCCGAAGCTTGAGCCACTCACGAGCGTGGTCTGGTAATAAAGTCCGAACGCCGTTTCGACGGACCACGGACTGGCGGCATCAGTGAGGCGGTAGCCCAATCGCCCGTTGACGCCCAGAAACCTCAGCGAAGCACCTGCGGGAAGATTCGAGGAAACAGGAAGCAGAGTCAGAAACGTATTGAGTCCGAGCGACCACCGCGATTTTTGAAACTGCCTCCGGTAGTCGAGCTTGGCGGTGAGCAACGACGCGCTGACCGGATTGATGCCCGTCTGCCGGAGCGAGGTGGATGTCGTCGAGAACGAGAGCGCCAGGGCGTTGGGCGGAGCGGGTTTTGCCGGCCTGGCTTTCTGGGTCAAACTTGAAGCAGGAGTGCGTTCCGCCTGGCGACTCGGAAGCCCGGCTCCCGATGCCCAGGCGATGGAGCCTGCGCACCAGCTGACGAGGAGCAAGCTGCCGGAAACCCTGGCAAAGTCACCCATGCTCTTTCATCGGACGAAACCGACGTCAGGTTGACACCGATTTTTCTTAATCCTGTGTGAATCCAAAGGGACTCTGTCCTGCTAATTCCAAAGCGACTTTGTCCGTGTGACCTATCGGACTAGGCCGCCTTGAGGTTGAGGCGACGGGTACTGCC
>CAMAQA010000061.1 GCA_945860415.1 Bacteriovorax stolpii | reverse complement strand
GAGGCTCCGAGACTGACCATGGCGCCAACCCAGGCCTGGGCCCCGGTCCATTCCGACCAGCCCTGTTTGACCTGCAGCACGCCGGCAGCAATGCCGCAGAGTGCGACGACGCTGCCGACCGAGAGGTCGATGCCGCCGATCAGGATGATGTAGGTCATTCCGACGGCAAGGATGCCGTTGATGGCCACCTGTCGCGCGAGGTTCGTCAGATTGCGCGGTTCGGTGAAAGTTCCCTCGGTGAGGAAATGAAGCAGGATCGCCAGGCCGGCAAGAATGAGCAGGCCACGCCAGGTACGGTTTCCAGTTTTCATAACGAGGCAGCTCCCATGATTTTTTCCTGGGTCGCTTCAGCTGCGGAAAACTCCGCCGAAATGCGACCCTCTCGAAGGACCAGGATCCGATGTGACAGCCCGAGCAGCTCCGGAAGCTCCGAGGAGACGACGATGATTGCCATTCCCTGGGACGCGAGCTTCTGGATCCACTGATAGATTTCCGTTTTCGCGCCGATGTCCACGCCGCGCGTGGGCTCGTCGAGAAAAAGCACCTTCGGGTTCGTTTCGAGCCACTTGGCCAGCACGACCTTCTGCTGGTTTCCGCCACTCAGCTGTCCGACAGCCTGGGCAGGTCCGATGCAACGAACGCGAAGATCCGAGATCCAGTTCGAAGCAGACTCACGCTCACTTGAAAGCTCCAGTCGCGAAAACAGCGACCCGTCGGCCTTGGCCGTCGCGGCCAGTCCCAGGTTCTGGACGATGCTCTGCCCCAGCATCAGACCGTTGCCTTTGCGATCCTCGGACAGGAACGCCATTCCCGCTCGAAGGGCATCGGCAGGCGAAGCCACGGAAACCGGCTCGCCGGTGATGAAAACATCACTCTCCACTCGATAACCCGGCCCCTTCGGCCCATCCGAATGATACTGACCGAACAGGCACTCGAGGATCTCGGAACGACCTGATCCCAGAAGACCGGCAAAACCCAGCACCTCGCCAGCGCGTACCTGGAATGAAATGCCATTCAATCGCTGTTTGCCGTTCGGCCGATGAAGCGAGAGCCTCGAGACTTCCAGGACCACATCATCCAGTGATGGTTCCACCTTGGGAGGAAACACGTCTCGAATCTCACGGCCCACCATCGCCCGAAGCAGGAGCGGCTCCAGCTCCGATCGGTCCCGTAGCTTACCGGATGCGTCATGCCGATTGAACTCTGCGGCATTGTGGCCGTCTCTCAAGACCAGCAGACGATCTGCCAGCTCGAAGACTTCATCCATGCGATGGGTGATGTAGAGAATGCCCCTGCCCTGGGATTTCAGCTCACGGATGATCCGGTAAAGCTGGACGACCTCCGTTTCGCTGAGGGCAGATGTCGGCTCGTCAAAAACGAGAATCCGGGCGTCACGATACAGAGCACGAGCAATCTCGACCAACTGGCGATTGCCGATCGACAGCTGCTTTACTGGAGTGTCGGCACGAAGGCCGAAGCCGAGGTCATCCAGAAAGACCTGGGCCTTTTCGAGGATCGGCCTCCAGGAAATCACCGTTGGCAGCTGGTCCAAAACAAGGTGCTCGGCCACGGTGAGCTCGGGAAAGAGCGCCAGCTCCTGATGGATCATCGCGATGCCGGCCGAATGGGCGTCACGCGTATCGAAGAAAGAACGATCCGTGCCGTCGATCACAATTCGACCGTCGAAGGAACCGTGAGGCCAGACCCCGCTCAGGATTTTCATGAGGGTCGATTTGCCGGCACCGTTCTCGCCCATCAGGGCGACAACTTCGCCACGATTCAGCTTGAGACTGACCGAGTCCAGGGCTCGAGCGCCCGGAAAATCCTTTGTGATCGAATGGAGTCGCAGCAGCTCGACTGCGGGACGCTCGACAAGGACCATGCTCGACTCAGCGCTTGGCCTTGGCGTAAACCGCGGATGCAGGATGGAAGCCGGTCTTGACGATTCGGCCCTCGACCTGTTCGCGGTCGATTCCGAAAACCGGAGTATTGATCGTTGCCACTTCCTTGAGGCCATTGGAGACCCTGGAGTCAGCTTGGACTTCCTTGCCGGTCGCCAGCTCCATGGCCACCTCGCCTGCACGACGAGCCATGTCGTTGATCGAAATCATCACTTCGAACTGCTGCTTTCCGGCAACGATATTCTGGATGGATGCCAGATCGGCGTCAGCTCCCGCCACAAAGACCTTGCCGGTGAGCTTCTGCTCCTCGAGAGCCTGGACGGCTCCGTGGGCCATCCCGCTGTTATTGGCAAGAATCGCCTGAATGTTGTTCTTCTGGGTGGTCAGGACGTTCTCAGTCGTCTCCATCGCCAGCTTGGGCGACCATCCGGGATGATACTGCTTCAGTACGATCTTCACTTCCGGATACTTCTTGAGCACGCTCATGATTCCAGCAGTGCGAGCCTCGGCAACCGAATGGCCGGCCTGGCCCATGAGGATCACGTAATTGCCCTTGCCCTGCGTGAATTTAACCGCAGCTTCCGCCTGGAGGGCACCCACCTTCACGCTGTCCTCGGTGATGTAGGCATCAAGGTCGGCCTTCTTGATGAGGCGGTCGTAGGCAATGACCTTGACCTTGTCGCGCTTGGCCTGCTTGACGAAGGCCGTGGCCGTGTCACCGTTCACAGGCTGGATCACGAGCGCATCGATTCCCTTGGACAGCAGGTTGTCCACTTCGGCTGCCTGGGTCTGCTCGCTATTATTGCAGGATGCGAACACGACTTCACCGCCCATTTTCTTGACGGTTTCTTCGAACACCTTCTTGTCGCGCTGGTACCGCTCTTCCTGCATCGTGCTCAGGATGAAGCCGATCCTGGGTGCCCTGGCATTCGCCGGAACGGCCGCCGCAAAGGCAAGAGTTAGCGCGATCAATCCGATTCTCACGTTCGATATCTTGAACATAGGCTTTGGGTACTTTGCTGCCGCAGGCCTGTCAATTCTTGAGGGGTTCTGGCACGCTGGAAACATGTCCCATTCCGGTTCCGCGACAAAGAAGCTCCGCCCCGGCCAGGCCCTGTTCCAGGAAGGCGAAATGCCCCGCTCCCTTTTTCTGGTCATGAAGGGAACGCTCTCCATCCGAAAGATGAAGGGAGCGGCCCATGTCGAGATTGCACGCATTTATGCCAATGAGGTCGTCGGGGAGGTCTCGTTCTTTGATCGACAACCCCGCAGTGCCGCGGCTTTCGCGCTGACCGAGGTCGAGGTGAGCGAAATTCCGTTCGATACCCTGGATAAGGTTTTCCAGAGCACCCCGCCCTACCTGAAGTCCATGATCTCTGCCATGTCCGAGCGCCTGAGAAAGGCCGATGATACGATCAAGCGGCTGCAGAAGTCGACGCCGGAGCAGGGATTGCCGGTTGCCATGAGCTCCGATGATGATGAATTCGATGCGGCCTCAGCCCTCGCCGCTGCCGACCTGGCGGAAAAGCCTTCTGGAGATTCCGGGTCCGACGACCCTGAATCGCGAGGCACCTGAGCTAGGTTTCGGGCGAAAAGTCGATCTGGCGGATGGCCTCGTACACGGTGATCGCCACGGCCTGCGACAGATTCAGCGAACGCACGCGAGCGTCGAACATCGGTATCCGGAAAGTGTCGAGCGGGTACTCGTTCAACACCGAATCCGGCAGCCCCATCGTTTCCTTTCCAAAGATCAGGTAGCTTCCGGGCGCGAAACGATGCTCAAAGACCGTATTGCCGGCCTTTTTTGAAAGAAATGCCCTGGGAGCGTCGGGTGGCATGGATTTCAGAAACTCCTGCAGGCTCGGATGCCGAACCACCTTTAGGTGCTCCCAGTAATCCAACCCCGCCCGCCGAAGGTGGGCATCCGTGATCTCAAAACCCAGGGGCTCGACCAGGTGAAGAGTGGCCCCCGTGGCAAGACAAAGCCGGCCGATGGAGCCCGTGTTTTGAGGAATCTCCGGCTCGACCAGCACCACATTCAAGCAAGAGCGGCTCATCGCATCGAATCCATCAGGGACGCAGGGTATTCAGCATGCGCGGATAGGGAATCGTCTCACGAACGTGCTCGACACCCGTGATCCAGGCCACAGTGCGCTCGACCCCGAGGCCGAATCCACTATGAGGAACGGAACCGAAACGGCGCAGGTCGAGGTACCACTTATAGTCCTCTTCGCTGAGGCCGTGCTCGGCGATACGGCGCTGGAGCACTTCCACGCTTTCCTCGCGCTGACCGCCTCCGATCACCTCTCCATAGCCGTCTGGAGCAATCAGGTCGCACCCGAGGGCGTACTTGCCGGTGCCTGTGACGCCCGGACCTCCCACGCTGTCGGACTGCTTGAAGTAGAACGCCTTGATCTGCGCCGGCATGTGATGGACGAAAACCGGTTTGCCGAACTCTTCTCCGAGGGCCGTCTCGTGCGGAGCTCCGAAGTCCTCGCCCCAGGGAATTTCCACGCCGCGCTTCTGGAGAATCTTGATGGCCTCGTCGTAGGAAATTCGCGGAAATGGGCCGCGGATAGACTCCAACTTGCTGAAGTCGCGCTCGAGGATCTTGAGCTCTGCCGAACGGCGATCGAGCACCGTCTGGACGACGTGTTCGACGAATTGCTCGCCAAGCGTCATGTTGTCGTTCAAGTCGGCAAAAGCCACTTCAGGCTCCACCATCCAGAACTCGGTCAGATGCTTGCGGGTCTTCGACTTCTCGGCGCGGAAGGTCGGACCAAAAACGAAGACCTTGCCAAATGCCATCGCACCCGTCTCACCGTAGAGCTGGCCAGACTGCGACAGGTAAGCCTTCTCCTCAAAGTACGGCGTCTCAAACAGCGTCGACGTTCCTTCGCAGGATGACGGAGTCAGGATCGGCGCATCGAAGCGGATGAAGTCGCGCTGGTAGAAAAATTCCTCGATTGCTCGAATGATCTCGGAACGGACCCGGAGAGCCGCCCACTGGCGCTGGCTTCGAATCCAAAGATGGCGATTCTCCATCAGGAATTCGACCCCATGCTCCTTGGGGCTGATCGGATAGGATTGGGCAACGCTGACGATCTTGAGCGAACGCACTCCCATTTCATAACCGCCGGGCGAACGCGGCTCCTTGCGAAGCACGCCCGTCACTTCCACGGAGGCCTCCTGCGTCAGCTGGTCGAAGGTGGCGAAGGTTTCATCGCCGCAGTCGCCCTTGAAGAGCACGCACTGCATGAGGCCTGAACCGTCGCGCAGCACGAGGAACTTGATCTTTCCCGAGCTGCGGGAGTTGTAGACCCAGCCCTTTGCCGTGACAGTCTGGCCGTCAAACTTCGAAGCGTCCTTGATGTAAAAGCGTTCATTCGAGGTGCTCATTTTTACTCCTGGCCAGACTCCCTGGGCCGACGACTTAAAACTCCGATGCAAACTGGGCGAGCGTGCGGACATAAATGCCGCTGCCGCCCTTCTTTGGGAAATAGGGAACGTGCGGCATGCCATAGGCCGTCGCCGCGATATCCAGGTGCGCCCACTTCATGCCCTTGCGGATGAATTGAGCCATGAAAATTGCGCCCCGGATCGTGCCGCCATTTCCGTCGTTTGCCGAGTTCTTGAGGTCCGCAGAGTCGGACTTCAAGTCTTCGAGATACTCATCGAACATCGGCAACTGCCAGATGCGCTCATGGTTATCATTGCCGGCCTCGCGGAGAGCCTCGATCAACCCGTCATCATTGCCCAAGACGGCGGAGCAGTGCTTGCCGAGCGCAACCGACACGGCACCCGTCAGGGTTGCAGCATCCACGATCACGTCCGGCTTGAACTCGTGGGCATAATCGAGCACGTCCGCCAGGATCAGTCGACCCTCGGCATCCGTATTGATGATCTCGACCGTCTTTCCGTTGCGGGCGCGTACCACGTTTCCGGGCTGGATGGCCGCGCCATCCGTCATGTTTTCAGTGAAAGCCAGGATCGTCACGATACGATTCGGCACCTTGAGCGCCGCTGCGAGCAGCGTGGCTCCAAAGAGAGTCGCGGCACCAGTCATGTCATGCTTCATGTCTTCCATGCGCAGCGACGGCTTGATCGAGATGCCGCCGCAGTCAAAGGTGATTCCTTTTCCGACGAACGCGACGGTCTTGAGATTCTTGGATTTGCCCTTCGGCAGGTACTCCATGACCACGATCTTGCCTTCGCGTGGCGAGCCCTGACCGACGGCAAGGAAAAGCCCCATGCCTTCGCGCTTGGCATCCGCCTCGGAGAGCACGCGGCACTTGATGCCGTACTTGCGCGAGTGCCTCATGGCCTCGGCCGCAAAGTATTCAGGAGTGCCGAAATTCGAAGGCTCATTCGACCAGTCGCGGGTGATGTTCACCGCCTCAGCAACTGCAAGCGCACGCTTCGTCTCATCGTTCAGGTGCGACACGACGGTGGTGTCGGCACTGACGAGCACCAGTTTCGAAAGGGCGACTCCCGTCTCTGCACCCTTCTTGTACTTGTTGAAGGAGTAGGCATTGAGAAGCATGCCCTCCAGGAAGGCTCTCGCGTGGGCCGGCTGCGCCAGCCCCCCTTCCACGACGACGGCGGCCGTGGACACCTTCTCGGCGGCCAGCTTTGCCCACAACATCGCCGCAGCAACTCGAATCTTCTCCGCGGTGAGCTCGGCAGACTTGCCCATTCCAAGAAACGCCACGTTCTCGGCTGCACCCTTTCCGGCGAAGCGCACCATTTGGACTGATCCATGGCGCGCCTGGAATGCATCGCCCTTGCCGAACCTCGCCAGCAGCTCGGAATACTTCGACCCGGCAGGTATGAGGATCTTTCGGTTTTCGCCCTGGAACACGGCAACAACTTCCGTGTCGACTGCAGGAACGATGCGGCTCACTACAACCACGGGGAGTTTCCAGGTATTGGCGACGGTTTTCTCGGTGCGGGACGAAGCCATGAAAAGCCCTCAAATTTTTAGGAAAACACTGGTTAGTTGGATGGCAATTTCCTTAACATAGGGTCAGGTCATGTTGAAGGGGTATCCAACCGGCCCTCAGGGGAACAATCCAGACTCCATGCGCACTCATCGAAGATTCCCGAGACTGATCGACTGGTACATCCTGACCGAGGTCAGCCAGCCCTTCGTCGGCGGGATGGCGTTCTTCACCTTCGTCTTTCTCATGTTCCAGCTGCTCCGACTTGCGGAGTTCTTCATCGTCCATGGCGTCCCGCTGCTCCAGCTCCTGCAGATTTCCGGCCTCCTGTGCATGACGTTCGTGCCACTTGCGTTGCCGATTTCCTATCTGATCGCACTACTCCTCGGCTTTGGCCGACTCTCGAGCGACAGCGAGCTGATCGCCCTGAAGGCCTCCGGAATCTCGCTTTGGCGCATGGCCCTGATGCCCGCGGTCCTGGGCCTGGCCACCTCCTTCTCCTCGCTGATGCTGAATCTGGAGTTCGTTCCGCGGGCAGAGAAGGCCCTCAAGGAAAAACTCGTGGCCGTCGGCAACAGCAGGCTGGTGAGTTCGATCCACGAGGGTACGTTCAATCAGGGGTTTTTTGACCTGCTAATTTACGCCGATCGCGTGGACTCCAAAGGCAGTCGGATGGAGGGAGTGTTCATCTACGATGAGCGTGAACCGAAGAATCCACTCACGGTCGTAGCCAAGCAGGGGCAATGGACCACTCGTACGGATCGAAATGGCGGAACGGCCGCGACACTCCTGCTCCGCGAAGGCAACATCCATCGCAGCGACTCCTCGGAAGGAAGCTACCAGAAGATCGATTTTGGCGAGTACCGGCTCCATCTCAAGACCGATCCGGGATCGGGAGGCACCTGGAGCAGACCCAAAATGCTGACCTTCGACCAGCTTCGCAAAGCCATTCGAAATTCGCGATCGGATCCAGGAAACCATCGAACACTGGAGGGTGAATTCTGGCGTCGAATCGCCCTTGCCGTTGCGCCTCTTGCGTTCGTGCTCCTCGGAGTCGGAACCGGCGTCCAGCCTACACGCTCCGCGAAGTCAGGCTTCGGCCTGATCGCCTTCATCGTCCTGGTGATCTACTACGGCCTCATCGGAGCAGGCACTCACCTGAACGAAACCCGAGCGCTTCCTGCGTCGCTGGCGATGCAGATCGGAAACGTCGCCATGCTCGCCTGGGGGGCCGTCGTTTTTCGCAGATCACTCCGATGAAACCCGATGAACAATTTCCTGTCGCCCCGCGCCTGTAGCGGCTCGGACTCGACAAAAAGATGACATGATTCCCGAGAACCCGCTCCCAGAGCGGCTTTGGGGATAACTTTCAAAGTTATCCCAAAATAAACGGATTATAAGGAAAAATATCGACTGAATTCATGCAGTTATTAAGTGTGGATAACTCGAGCTTTTGTGTGGATAAAGTCCGTTAGGGATCGGAAGATTCTGACGCAGGGCGTTCCGGTCGAACGGGAGGGGCACCCAACGCGGGCTCACCCTCAAATGGATTGCTCCAGGCGATACCCTTCTCAGCAACCGTGGAGATCGTCCTTCCATCGGATGCAACCCCTTGTTTTTGCGAAATAATATCGCCTAGCGAGCGTTCTCCATGGACCAACTGAAGGCGATTCGGTGCGCCGACGGCTCTCGAAACGAGGACAGAACCCGGCTCTGACACCTGCAGTGCGACGGAGTCCTTGGCGAACAAGACCAGAATGATGCCTTTCCGAAGGATAATCCGGTTCTTGTCCTTCTGGTCCACCTTGAACTTCACCCAGACATCATCCTGCGCCTTGACCACGATCTTGATCCGGATCTCCTCTTTCAGGAGGTCCTTGCCCGAGAGCATGGGATCCGGACGACGAGTCGGCTGTGGCACTGGATCAGAAGAAACATTCAGGGTTGGCGTTGGTGTCGGCGCAGCAACGACCACTGGCGACGGTGATGCCGTCGCTGTCGGAGTGGGGATTATCGCAAGGACTGGAGCCGCCACGACGGTCGGAGTGGGCGATGCTTCCATCGACGACACCAGCTGGAGAGCCGGCGAAGCCAGACCTGAAGGCAGCGGACTGGCGTGCGCCTCCTGAAGCTTCTCAACGGAGGACTTTCGATGATGCTTCAGCGATGGCTTGAAGACGGCAATCACGATACCGCCGACGGCAAGCATAGTCCCCATCAGGATCCACAGCCCCGTCCTGCCGCCATCGCCCTCCTTGCGATCGAACGCATAGCCGTTATGCCCCGAATCGCGCTTCGGACGCTCGTCGGATTTCTCATCCAGGTACCGCGAGAACCGCGTCAGCACTTCCTGGGACGAGATCCCGAGAAAGCGGCAATAAGAGACGACAAATCCACGAATGAACGGCTTGGCCGGAAGTTCCGAATACTGATCGCTCTCGAGCGCATGAAGCAGGCGCACGCTGATCTTTGTGGCAGAAACCATCTGCTCGACGGTCACCCCGCGCTTTTCGCGCTCCATTCGAAGGAATTCACCAAGAGACCAGCTGGAGGCATTCTTGTCGATCACGGAAGCCCTCTCAGTCGATCCATGGCCGCGTCGGCCCATTGAGTTCCAGGAAACCGTTGCCGGATCTCCAGGAATTGCCTTCGGGCACGATCAAACTGTTTGTCGGAGATCAGCGTCGAACCCAGAAGGAGTTCCGCCTCCGCGTATCCGGCGCAAAGCTTTTGAGTCGAGCGCTCGAGGTCACGAATCGCCTCGCGAAGACGCCCCTGCCGGATCGAGACCTGCCCGCGGAAGTGGTAGGCGACACAGGCCTGCTCCGGTGACTCCTGGATGGCACGATCGAGATGCAGTCGGGCTGCAATCAAATCGTCACGCCGAAGATTCAAGATGCCGAGGTTGGTCCTGGCCCGAAAAGCGCCGCGATACAGCGGATCACGTGCCGCCTGGAGGAGCACCTGTTCGGCCTCGGTCACGCGACCTGCATCCATCAGGATTTTTCCCATCGTCGTCGCGATGGAACTATCACGCGTGTCGAGCTCGCGCGCACGCCGAATGGCGGGCATCGCCGATGAAAGATCATTCCTGGCAAGATAGGCCAGTGCTCGAACATGATGGAGCGAAGGCAGTTCCGCATCGATCTGTTCGGCTTTTTCGAGTGCCTGGAGCGCGCCCACCGGATCATTGTCGCCCAGTGAGGCCTCGGCCAGGCCAACCCACTTCGTCGCTTCCGATTGAGACGCCTCTCGGGACTGCAGCGATGCACAACCAGACACGCCCAGCATGAGCAGCGCCACAGGAAGCAGGAACCGAAGCGAAGGTTGCGACATCACAACAAGTTTAGGAGCGCCTGCACCGCGTGTCAAACACGCACAAGGCAGGCAACCGATTCGAAGTGGATCGTCTGCGGAAAGAAGTCGAAGAAGGCGAGGCACTCCAGCCGCCAGCCTTTCGACACCAGCCTCGAAACATCTCGTGCCCAGGAATCCGGATCACATCCGACGGCAAACAACTGGGTGATGGAAGACTCATCGAGCAGCCCGCAGATGGCGGGCAGGGCCTCGCCACACCCCTCGCGGGGAGGATCGATGATGCATGCGCCGCCGGCTGAAGACTCGATCGAACGATTGCGAGACGCCCATTTTCCCACATCCGAGGAGTGGAACTTCACATTGGCTGGAAGCACGTCGCCGCCAAGCCGCCCCAGAAGGCGGCCGGCACCGATATCCACGGAATGGACCCTGTCAAAACGACAGGAAAGACCCAGAGACAGATTTCCGGAGCCTCCATAGAGATCCAGGAGCACTCGCCCGGGATTCACCTTTTCTGCAATCCAGCCCTGCAGCAGGGCATTCTGAGCGTCATGGATCTGCCGGAAGCCTTGTGCCGCGTGACCAGAGTTCCACGTGGCGCTCACTTCTCCGGATTCCGAAACCTCCAGCTCGAGCTTGCTCGAAGCGTCCCGTCGAATAGCCTCGTCGCGATTGCTCGGAAGCGCGGCATTCAGCTCCTCGCGGGCGATCTCGCAGCGATCGATCGGAACGACCTGATGACTGCCTCGAGAGTAGAAGCCAACCCCAAAGCTGCCTCCACGGAGCTGGATCCGATTGCGGTAACTCCATGGATCACTCGCCGGAAACTCGTCTCTCGGAAGGCCATCGGCACGAATGCCCACACGCGAAAGCGCATGGAGCGCTCCGGACACCTTCGTTCGCCACTGGAGGCTGTAATCCAGGTGCTGCCACTGGCACCCACCGCACTTTCCGAAGACTCGACAACGAGGAGCCACCCTTTCGAGCGAGGGCGCGATGACTTCGAGCAGCTCGGCTTCGACAAATCGCTTCTCCACTTTCGAAACGCGCACGCGAACCCGGTCGCCAGGGGCAGTTCCTGGAACGAAAACGACCCGCCCATCCGGGTCGCGGGCCACGCCGGGACCGGACCGCGACACATCCACGATCGTGAGTTCAAACTCCTGCTGCTCTGGAAGCATTTTCGAGCCGGACCTTACGGGGAATACGGGGCACGGGCAACAAGCAACTCTTGCCCCCCTTGTCCCGGCTTGGTAGCGTGACGCCGGTTCACAACATGGCGAAAAATATTCGAAATTTCTGCATCATTGCGCATATCGACCACGGCAAGTCCACGCTGGCGGATCGTCTTCTCGAGAAGACCAACACGGTCACCTCGCGTGAGATGGAATCTCAGTACCTCGACAGCATGGACATCGAGCGTGAGCGTGGGATCACGATCAAGGCCCAGAGCGCCCGGCTCAAGTACAAGGCGAAGGACGGACAGAACTACATCCTGAACCTGATTGATACTCCCGGACACGTCGACTTCACGTATGAAGTGTCGCGTTCACTGGCCGCCTGTGAAGGCGCCATCCTGGTCGTGGATGCCTCACAGGGCGTCGAGGCCCAGACGCTCGCCAACGTGTTCATGGCCCTCGAGAACGATCTGGATGTGTTCTGCGCCGTGAACAAGATCGACCTGCCCTCGGCAGATCCGGAGCGCGTGCTCGCGGAAGTCGACGAGACGATCGGCCTGGTGGACACCACCACTGCCGTCCGCTGTTCGGCGAAGGCCGGAATCGGAATCGAAGACATCCTCGAGGGCGTCATCAAGAACTTCAAGGCACCGAAGGATGCCGATGCCGACCCGCTTCGCGCACTGATCTTCGACAGCTGGTTCGACCCGTACCAGGGTGTCATCGCGCTCTGCCGCGTTTTCGAAGGCAAGATCAAGAAGGGCACCAGGATTCGCCTGTTCCATGTGGGCAAGGAATACGAAGTGCAGCGCATCGGCGTCTTCTCGCCGAAATTCACGGACGTCGACCAGATCACGAGCGGTGAAGTGGGCGCGATCGTCTGCGGCATCAAGGACGTGCGTGACATGAAGGTGGGCGACACCATCATGGACGCGAACAACCTGGCCAAAGAGTCACTCGGCGGCTTCAAGGAAGCCAAGCCGATGGTGTTCTGCGGCGTCTACCCGGTGGATGCCGACCAGTACAACGATCTCAAGGAAGCCCTCGAAAAACTGCGCCTCAATGACGCCGCCATCAGCTGGGAACCCGAAACATCAAACGCACTGGGCTTCGGATTCCGCTGCGGCTTCCTCGGACTGCTCCATATGGATGTCGTCCAGGAGCGGCTCGAGCGCGAGTACAACCTGAACCTCATCACGACGGCTCCTTCGGTCGTGTACAGGGTGACTCGAACCGATGGCGAAGTCCTGATGGTGGACAACCCGGCCAAGCTCCCGGACCAGACGAAGATCGCCACGATCGAGGAGCCCTACATCAAGCTGTCGGTCCACATGCCTTCGGAATATGTCGGCGCCGTGATGGCTCTCTGCAATGACCGCCGCGGAATGCAGATCAAGCTCGACTATCTCACGAAAGATCGTGTCACTCTCGTTTATGACCTTCCGCTGAACGAGATGGTCTTCGACTTCTACGACAAGCTGAAAAGCGCCACGAAGGGCTATGCGTCGATGGATTACGAGCTGACCAACTACAAGGAAAGCGACCTCGTGAAGCTCGATGTCCTGATCAACGCAGAACCCGTTGATGCGCTTTCACTCATCATCCATCGCGCCAAGGCGGCGATCCGCGGTCGCGAGCTCGCGAAAAAGATGAAAGAGCTCATCGAACGCCAGATGTACGAAGTCACGATCCAGGCTGCCATCGGCTCGAAGATCGTGGCCCGCGAAACCCTCTCGGCCCTTCGCAAGAACGTGACGGCCAAGTGTTACGGCGGCGACATTTCGCGAAAGAGAAAGCTCCTCGAAAAACAGAAGGAAGGTAAGAAGCGCATGAAGCAGGTCGGCTCCGTGGAAATTCCACAGGAAGCCTTCCTTGCCGTGCTGAAGGTGGACTGATTGATGCTCCGGATACTCAAGGAATACGGCCTCGTTGTGGCCCTTGCAGGCTGTGCGGCGCTGCTCTTTCGATTCCTGGTTCTCGAGGCTTACTCCATTCCGGGACCAGCAATGAAGCCCACGCTGATTCCAGGCGATCATGTGCTGGTCCTGAAGACGCCGTTCGTATTGGGTTCTCCCGTTCCGGAGCGAGGGGCAGTGGTTCTTTTCTCGCCACCCGAGGATCCGGATCACCATTACCTGAGACGAGTCGTCGGAGTTCCCGGAGATCAGGTGGAAATTTCCGCGGGTGACCTCATTGTGAACGGCAAGCGCCTCAAGGAAGTGGCTGCCCCCCTGTCTGTTGACTGTAATCGTGAGGTTCTGGAGGGAGTCCGGTTCGAAGCGTGCCACCAGCCACCTGAGCTCGCCGACCTCGCCCCCACTCCTGTTCCTCCAGGATCAGTCTTTTTGATGGCAGACCTGCGCACCCGGGTATCCAGCCCCTTCCCTGCGGCGGGCCTCGTGCCGGTCGACTCGATCCGTGGCAGGGCTCTCTGGATCTGGCTTTCGGTCCAACCTGCGAGCGAGCTGCCGAGCCTTACTGAAGAAGGCCTGGGCACCGTCCTATTTTCGCGCTTGAGGTTCGATCGGATTTTCAGGAAAGTGGGCACGTGAATCGCTCGCTGCTCTCCATCGCGCGGCTCTCC
>CAMAQA010000060.1 GCA_945860415.1 Bacteriovorax stolpii | reverse complement strand
ATTTGTTTCCTGCTCATGACCGCAGTCTGGCTGGAGGTCGGATCTCTCCAGGTCAAGCAGAGCCACGGAACCGAGGGAGCAGCCTCGACCACGCAGAGCCATGAAGTCGACCTGACGGTGGATTCACCCACCTCGCTTCAGTTCGTGATCAAGAAGGGCGGACGTCCGGTTCAGAAGCAACGGCTCAAGGCAGCCTCCGTCGAGGAGCTTGCCCAGCAGCTGAACCAGGCGATGGCCTCGTTTGTCGGCTCCCCTGCCGGCAAGGCGAGCCCTGTCGCCGCGGCGATGATCACGTCCATGGCTTCGGTCTCCTATGGCGACCTGATCCGCGTGATGGATTCGCTTCGGAAGAACCAGATCGTGAACCTGGGCGTGGTTCCGGCCAGCCGTGATTCGGCGGTTGCCGGAATGAAGGGAGCCCGCAAATGAATCTGAAGCCCCAGAATCTCGGAGACCGAAGCTTCTCGAGGCACCTGGTGTCTCGCCAGTACCAGCGCAAGAAGCGGACAAAGATGCTGATTGCGGGCCTCATGCTGACCTCGATGGTCGACATGTTCAGCCTGCTCGTCATCTTCCTGCTCCAGAACTTCTCGACTTCGCCCGAGCTGGCGGTGGTCGCGAAGGGCGTGACCCTGCCGATCTCGGGCACCTCGCGTGAGCTGAAGGATGCTCCCGTGCTGGCGATCTCGAGCGAAGGCATCTTCCTCGACCAGAAGTTCATCGGACAGACTGATCAGCTCCTCGAGCAGCCGGAGCCGCTGATGAAGAAGCTCTCGGACCTGCGCGAGGTGTGGCAGAAGTCGCATCCGAACCAGGACTTTCCGGGTGAGATCAGCGTGCAGGCCGACCAGTCGATCTCCAGCGCGATTGTTTCTCGATTCATGGGAATGCTGCCGTCGCAGGCTTTTGGATCGATCCAGCTGGCAGTCGTTGGTGGCGGCGGAGGACAGGGCTGATGAGGATGCGCAGCGCTTCGTCGTTGGCCCTTTTTGCAGCAGCCGTTTCAGCATCGCAGCCGGGTTCCATGGCGCATGCCGACGAGCTGCTCATTCGTGAAACGGAATCGCTTCGCAATTCGCTTTCGCTCTCGGATCCTTCGCGGCTTCCGCTGACGCTTCGGCTGGCGGACCTGCTGATGGACGAGGCGTCGCGTGCAACCACGAAGAAGGCCCAGCTCCAGGCCCGTGCGCTGTCACTCTACGACGAGGCCCTCAAGGACCGAATCGAGGGAGTGGCGCGCATCAAGATTGATTTCCAGCGCGCCCGCCTGCTTTCGGATCTGGGCCAGGTGGACCGTTCGGTCGAGCTGTGGAAGAGTCTTGCCACGCAGAAAAATCTTCCAGATGTGTCGCGAGAGGCGGCGCTTCGGCTGGCCGAAAGTGGCGACGTCCTGAATGCCGCCCGCTGGTATCAGCAGGCGCTGGACCTCTGCCAGGGCGGCGACCTCTGCTCGTACATTCGTTTCAAGCGCGCGTGGCTTTTCCGCCAAGCCGCGAACGGCGGCATCGCCGATGATCGTGCCATTGCCGAGATGGAGCTGGGCCTCTTCGATTCGAAGGGCCAGATCCGCGAAGAGTCGCTTCGCGACTACCTCGTGTTCCTCGGCGAGAAGCCGATGGATGAAGGCGCCGCTCGCGCCGCGCACGAGCAACCAGCCGCTCGCGCGGCGCTGGCAAACGTCGAGTCGCTCGCGCAGAAGCTCGATCGCAAGTCGCTCGTCGGCGATCTTGCAGAGGCGTACTTTGCTGCCGGCAACAAGGTTGCCGGAACCTTCGTGCTGGCGCAGGCCCAACGCGCCGAGCCCCGTTTTGCACGCCTCGCGCGTCTCGCGGAAGAACAGTACGGACTTCGCGACTGGGATGCCTTTGCTGCGACGCTCGACGAACTCTCGGGAGACCGCGGCCAGGCACTGCTTGTCGCCGCTTCCGATGCGGATCGAGTGGAAGGCGAGAAGTTCCTTCGCCGGCTCGTGATCCAGCTTGACGGCGAACGCATCAGCCAGCCCTCGCGCCTGCCGGATTTCCAGAAGGCCTCGCTCGGCTACATCGCGCTTTTTCCGGCATTGCCGGAGAAGGGCAAGTTCCAGGAAGGCTGGATCGCTTCCGAAGCGGATGCGCAGAAGAAGGTGGATCAGCTGGCGCAGTGGATCGCCCTCGAGCCGAAATCCGTGAAGCTTCGCGAGTTTCGTGCAGGAATCGCCCAGAAGGCAGGTCTGACCCCGATCGTAACCGCAGAAATGG
The DNA here is from genome assembly GCA_945860415.1 of Bacteriovorax stolpii. Lineage (GTDB taxonomy): Bacteria > Bdellovibrionota > UBA1018 > UBA1018 > UBA1018 > CAIOHW01. Next base: position 11,837 of record CAMAQA010000060.1, on the reverse strand, counting down.
GCATCCTGGCGGAGCTTGCTTCCGCCACGGACGCCGGCAGTGCCAAGGCTCGCGAGTACCGCTACGCCCAGGCGCGCGCCTTCTATGAATCGAAAGACTTCGCGTCGGCACTTCCACTCTTTGAATCGCTGGCCCGGGTCAGTGCAGGCGCCCAGCCCGACGCCTGGGCCATCCAGGCGCAGAATCTGGCGCTCGACATCCTGAACCAGCAGAAGAACTGGGGCGGTATCATTGCTCGTTCCGGCGACTGGTTGGATGCCGAATGGTCGAAGACGGCTTCGGCTTCGCTGAAGAAGGAACTGGCTGACATGTCCGAGGTTCGGAACCAGGCTCGTTTTCAGAAGGCCGTTGCGTTGGGTGAAACCAGCCAGGCGCTGGCCCAGTTCATGGAATTCTGCCGCGGCGGCATTTACGTCGACAAGTCGTGCGAGAATGCCCGCGTCCTGAGCATCCAGCTCAAGGAGCAGGAGTCGCTTCTGGCCGTGCTCGAGCAGATGGGTGTTGCAAGACAGGCCGAGCTCGCGCAGGAACTCGAGGCCTCGGGCTACTTTGGCCGGGCTGCGACGCTTCTCGAAAAGATGGCTTCGGACCCAAAGTCCAAGAAGGCCACCGACATGCTCAAGATCGCGCTGCTCTGGGAACTCTCGGGCAATGCCGCCGAATTCTCGCGTAGCGTGGATGCGATCCGCGCCGCGAAGGTGGCGCTGGATGAAAAGCAGGAATCGCTCTGGCTCTCGATGGTGATCGATGTGGCCGAGAAGTCGCCGGCGTTCCTCCAGGCCTCGGCTGTCCAATCGATCCGCGGCGAGGAGTCACGCGGACGCCTGGCGGAGTGGTTGGAGGCTCGCGGCAGGGGCACGACCGAAACCCGCAAGGTTCTGCTCTCTTCGAAGTTCCAGACCGGGCCAGCATGGGCGGGTCTAGTGACTGCCGAGCTGTCGGCCTCCATCCGCGACGCCCAGAAGGTCTCGTTCTACGGACGCAACTCGCGCACGCAGTTCGAAAGGCGCCTGGCGGCCATGGTGAAGATCGCAAGGCGCGCCGACGAGTTCTTTCCGAAGTGCGAGCCTGCAACGAAGTCGGAGATCGCCTCGATGCTGAAGCAGGCTTACGAGGGTCTTGCGATCGAGATCCGCCAGAGTCCGATTCCGGAAGGCGTGCCCGAAGAGGCGATTGCCGAGCTGAAGCAGGGACTCGAGCAGATGGCCACGCCCTTCGATGAAAAGGCAGCCGTCTACGCGCAGGTCATCCTGCCTGCAGCAACGCCAACGACCGACGTGATCGCCGTGAGCTCGGCTCACAGTGCGGCCGCCGGCGTGGTGTCCTCGCGCGTGATCGAGGCTTTGAGCGTGCTCCATCGTTCGCCGGAGTCAGCCGCAGCGCTGGAAGCGCTCCGCGATTCGTATCGGTCGCTCGGACAGGCTCGCCTGGCCGGATACTTTGAAGGTCGTTTGAATGCCGCAGGAGGCAGAAAATGAAACGTCTTGCGATCCTGATCGGTGCCGCAGTGCTGGCCCAGGTGAGCCCCGCCAGCGCGAACCAGACCAATTCCGTGCAGACTGGCGTCAAGTACAAGTCCGGAAAAGAGCTTCGCTTTGATGAGCTCCTGATCCAGGGGCAGATGAAGCGTGCCGAGATGAGCATCGTCACCGGAGATCCGGCCGAGCTCTCCGACGGACTGCTGCGCCTGCGAGAAAATTTTCTGGATCATGCCGCCGCCGATCTGGGCGAGGAGGTGCAGTGATGACGAACGCACTCGTACTCAGGAATGAAGGCGGCGGACTGCTGAAGGTGCTGTCGAGTCCTTCGAGTGACGGTGGTGAATCGCGTCTCGAGTTCGGCCTGCATCGCATGCTGGGCTGGGTCTCGCAGGAAGCCTCAGTCGAGCGATTGAAATTCCAGGCGCGAAGCGGCCGCACGAGGGCACGCCGCGCGATCGATGATAATTCGCAGTGGCTCTGCCGTTTTGAGCTCAAGAACGACGGCAAGGGCTCCACCCTCGCATCACTGGATTCGTGCCGGGTTTTTCCGAAGGCCGATGGCCTCTGGAGCATCCACACTCCGGTGGGAACCCTCGAGGTGGCGCGTGCCTCTGCTCCGTCCACCTTCACGCAGGTCATTCAACAGGCGCCCGAAAGGGACGAACGCACTCTCGAGAAGGGCCTTGCCGTGGCAGCCCTGCTGGCGATGCTGTTTTTCACTGCCGGCAGGCTCTTCATGAGCGATGCGCCGCAGATTGCCGAAGTGCCGATCATCGAACCCGTGACGGTGAAGATCCTGCCGGAAAAGCAGAAACCAGTCCGAGTCGTGAATCCGATCGCGGAGAATGCGCTTCCGAAGGCCGTGCAGAACGTGAATGCGCAGGCCAAGCGCGCCATCCAGCAGAACCTGGGATTCCTCGGCATGCTCGGAAGCAAGAACCTGAGCAAGGCCCTGGGCGGAGCGACGACGGCGCTCGACGCCAGCGCAGGGGCAGGCAAGGGCGGCAAGGAAGGTAGCGGCGGCGAGCTTCTCGTGGGCCTCGGTCAGGGCGTGAAGCGCACCACGGTCGGCAACTCCGGAGTGGCGGGCCTTGGCGGCATCGGCACCAAGGGCGCCGGTGGTGGAAATGGCGGCTACGGCAATTCGATGGTGGGCTCAGGAGAGGGACGCGCCCTCTCGGCCATGGCGGTATCGAATGACCTCGTGCTCGAGGGCGGACTGGATCGTTCCGTGATCCAGGCCACGATTGCCAAGTACCTGAGCCAGGTTCGCGCCTGCTACGAGCAAGGACTGGCTTCAAGCCCCGGAATCAACGGCACGGTCACCATGAATTTCCAGGTGGGCCCAGCGGGCAATCTCGAGTTCTCGAAAGTCGGCAAGAGCACGCTCGGACACGCCGGCGTCGAGAACTGCATTTCCCAGCGCATGATGGGCTGGAAATTTCCGAAACCCCTGGGCGGTGTGGCGGTGAAGGTCAGTTATCCCTTCCTGCTCCGTCCGGTAGGAGGATGATCTGATGAAATCACTCACTCTCGTCACCCATCGAAAGCTGGCATCGTCCGCGGCACTCGTGGCACTCACACTGTCGGGCTGCCAGGTGGATCCGTTTCCAGCAGACGGCAGGATTTCTCCGGAAAAGCCGGTAGAACGGCCGGTGGCCAAGCCCTGGGGAATCGAAGTTCCCGAACGGATGGAGTTTCTCGAGGGTGAAGCCAGTGAGTACACGATTCGCGCCCATGTTCCGAGTCCGGCCATGCCGATCCTGGCAGTCGCGGAACTTCCGCCCGGTGCAGTGTTTGATCCGGCTACCGGAAAGCTGAACTGGGAGCCGGATTTTTCTGCCGGCAATGATCCGCGCGATCCGACATCGGAAAGCCGCACCTATGTTTCGCGAGTGCTGCTGTCGAGCTCGCTCGAGCCACAATCGGTGATCGAGAAGGCCATGATGCTCGTGGTCCGCAATTCGGCACGATCGGTGGAGCTCGAGTGGAGCACTCCGAAGTTCGAGCTGACTGAAGGCCGCAACTTCAGCACGACTGTTACGGTGAAGAGCGAGGATTATCCTGCGGGACCCTTCCAGTTCTTCATCGGTGGCCTTCCGAGTGGAGTGCAGGTGGCGAGAGACTCTCGTGATCCCTCCCGGTTCAAGGTGGATTACACTCCGGGTCTCGACCTGGTCTCGCGCAACGACAGCTTCTCGGGTGGCGTGTTTTCGAAGACGTGGAAGGCCGAGGCCGTGGTCATCGATCCTTCCGGACGCAAGACCCTCACGAACCTCGACTGGAAAGTGATCGATTCGCGCCTGGAGCCGGTGATTTCGGCGCCGGCATCGGTGCAGCAGCTCGACGACATCCGACTCGAAGCGCTTTCCTTGGATCCGAACCTGGAGGACGCGCCGATCGTGAACGTGGCAAGACCGACGTTCGGCACGCTCGATGTCACGAATGAAACTTCGGGCGTGACCACTCGCACCTCGATCCGCTGGCATGGCATTCCGGAGGACCGGATCGGCACGACGTCATCGCTCGAGATCCGCGCCTGCGTTTACGGCAGCAGCTGGCAGAAGAACAAGTGCTTCACCCGGTCCGTCCTCGTGAAGATCGAGCCGCGCGCGATCAGCGAGCCCGTGGTCGATCGCTCTCGCTGGATGCTGGGCGAAGTCCGCTACCTCCGCGAAGGATCCTCGCTTCGCCTGCGCATTCCGGTGCGCAATCCGAATGCAGGAGCCAGCGGAGTTTCGGTCTCGATCGAACCCGAGTCGCTGCGTTCGGAAGTCCAGTACGTCTCGGGTGAGCTCGTGATCACGCCGACGACTCCGGGATTCCGGCAGTTCAATATCAACGTCCGCATTCCGCAGGGTCTTTCGCGCATCGAGAGCTTCAGCTATGAGGCGCTTCCGAGGAACTGGAGCCGGGTGCTCGTCCTCGGCGACGGCCTTCGTGATCCGGAAATTGCCGGCACGCTGGGCCTCGTGCCCGGAGCGCAGGTGGTCAATCCGTTGATGCAGGACCTGAATGATCGCACCCTCGCTCTCCGTGAGGCAGTCTTGATCGGAACGAGCCTGATGTCGGATTCGGCAGCCTTTGCCGCGGCCAAGCCCGCGATCGACCGTGTTCCGGTCGTCATGATGCAGAGCCCGAAGGTCGACCAGGCCGGACCCGAGTTCTGGTCCGAACTCGGGTCGATCGGACTGAAGCTCCAGGGACGAATCGAAGCCGTGCTCGGGTCCAGCTTTCCAGGTCTCGCGCTTCTGCCGGTTTCGCCGGCTTCCGGCTCAGGGCTCGCGACCCCGGTGGGCAAGCTGCTGCTGAACGGTGGCCTGACGACCGAAAGCGTGAACCCGACCCTGCTGGCGTCGACCACATCGAGCTGCAGGGCGCTTCTGAACTTCTCGTATGCTCCGGTTCCATCGCTTCCGCCGTACGAGCTTCCGTTGGCCATGAAGTGCGAACGCTACGGCAAGCGCTGGATCATCTCGGGCGTCGAGTGGGCCGATCTTGCCGCCCATTCGGCTGAGGACCAGAAAATCGTCTCCACCTGGATGCAGGAGGTGCTGAAATGAAGCGTTTTGGATTGACCCTCGCTCTGCTGGTTTCAACGGGCTCGCTGGCGTCTGAAGTTCCTGTGGCAGCTCCGCAGCCGTCTCTCGAGGACCAGCTTCAGATGCTGAATCTTCCTGAAAACCAGGCTCCGGCGATGATCTCGACGGAGAAGCTCTACAGCGTTCAGTCGCGCTATAGCCCGCTCGAGGGACGATTCGAACTCGGTGTGGGCATGGCGCAGGATCTGACGAACTCCGCTTTTTTGAGTTCGCAGCAGGTCGGCGGCACGATCCGCTACCATCTGAGCGATCGCTGGAGCGTGGGCCTCGCTGGCAGTCAGGTCTTCAACTCGATGACCGAAACCGCGCGGCTGCTCATGCAGCGTGACGGCATCGTTCCGGATGCCGCGTACGCCAAGTATCGCGCAAATCTCGAAATCGGTGCGAACACCTTCTACGGCAAGTTCCGGCTCGGAACCGACACCGTGCTGTATCTCGACCAGTATGTCGCGCTGGGCGGCGGAGTCGTCGGCCTGAACCGCGGTCCTACGGCCATGGCAACGTTCGATGCAGGCTTTGCGTTCTGGATCGGCAAGAGCGGAGTGGTCCGGCTGGGCATGAAGGATCATTTCTATCGCGAGACTCGTGAGTTGTCGTCGTCGATGACCCATCACTGGCTGGGCCATGTTGAGCTCGGCTGGATGCCGGGTGGAAGCCATCGGGTGGTGCAATGATGATGTCGCGCTCTCCCTCGCTGACTCTGGCGGCCGTTTCTACGCTGGTCTTGTCACTGCCTGCGGGTGCCGCCGGCGTCGGACTTTCGGGTGCGGATCTCCTGCTTCGTGGAACACAGAAGGATGCTCCTGCTGGCGCCGGTTCGACGCCTGCTTCAGCATCGGACGTGACCCAGTCGATCTCGCAGTTCAAGCTCGACGATCCGTTTTCGGTGCAGCTGTATTCCGCCTGGCAGGCCGAGCGTTCGAAGCTTCCTCCCGAGGTCAATCACTGGGTCGTCCTCCAGCTGAAGCAGGACTTTGAAGGTGCGGCGCACCTCTGGAGCGGAATCGAAAAGCAGCTGTCCTCCAGCTTCATGACGACGGCGCGCCTGGCCCAGCTTCGCGCGATGATCCGGCTCGGACTCGTCCAGACTGGAATCGAAAACTGGATGGAGATGCTGTCGCATGCTCCGGCGATGTGGGCGAGGCCCGGCGAACCTGCAGCACTGATTTCGGCGCTTGAATCGTCATGGACACAGCTTCTGGGCGCACCTCTCGATCAGGTGCTCTTCGAGCGGGGCTTCTCGGCACCGGCCGAACTCGTTACGGCCCTGTCGAAGCTCGACCCGAAGTCGCTTCCGTCGATTGCCACGGTCCAGGCCGCCGCATCGCTTCGCAAGGGCGAGCAGGGAAGGGCACTGCTCGATCTTCTGCCCGCAAAACATGCTTACAAGCTTCCGCTCGCACAGACGGTCGCCCTGGCCCTGGCCCGGAAGGGAGACCTGGCCTCCGCAGCCATGACACTGAAAACTCACGCCGAGCCGGCGCTCGAGGCGCAAGGAAACCTCTTGAAGGTTTCGTCGCATCTGCTTCAAATCGCACGGTTTTTGTTCCAGGCTGGTCTCTGGGAAGAATCCGAGACCTACCTTCGCAAGATTCCGAACAGTGCGCCGGAGTTTCTTTCGGCTCGCGAAGAGCTGGCCTGGGTGCTGCTCCGCCGGGGTGATGTCACGAATCTGCGCGGCGAGGTGGCTTCGCTCAGCACTCCCGCCACGCGCAGCGAGTTTCACCCGGAGCTTCCGGTCGTTCGTGCCGTTTCGAACCTGAAGCTTTGCTCGTTTGGTGCCGTGGAACGTGACTTCGCCGAATTTCAATCGAACTACGGCCAGTGGGCTCGTCGCATCGAGCAGGCACTGGCCTCAAACGAAGTGCCGGCGCCCCAGGCGAAGGATGCCTTCACGCAGGCTTCCGAGCGCCGGGCGCAGGTTTTGTCGGAAGAGAACACCAGGCTTTCCGAGCTGCATGCCCGCAGCCTCCAGAGTTCGCTTCCTTCCGTGGTGGGCGAGCAGGCTCATTGGAAGAAGGCCGGAGAGCTGATGGCCGCTCGAGCCGAGTGGGCGAAGAAGTCGGTTCAGGCCGAGTATCGGCGGCAGTGGAAGAACCAGAAGACGATGCTTTCCGAAGCCATTCGCAAGCTTCGCTTCGTGAAGATCGAGCTCCTGCATCAGGTGCGGACGCTTTCGGCGGCAAAGCCTGATGCGCCTACAAGGGATGTGATCTCCACGTCGCAGGCCGCTCCGCGCGGGGCCGAAGGACAGATCGTGTTTCCGCTGGACGGCGTGCTCTGGCCGGATGAGCTTTTCCGGATCCAGGGAATCGTCGAACAGCGCTGCCTGAAAGGACTGACGAAATGAGTCGCTTCGCCCTCCTGGTTTTGGCCGCACTGACCCTGAGCTCCTGCAATGACCAGGGGTACCTGTACTACCAGAAGCCGGTTCCGGCGAAGCACTCCGACGTCACCCACAAGCTCAAGCAGCTGCAGGGCAACTCGGTGGTCGATATCCTCTGGGTGATCGACAACAGCGGCAGCATGTACCAGCACCAGCAGAACGTGATCGCCAATACGGCGCTCTTCATGAGCCAGTTCGTGCGGTCCGGCAACATCTTCGACTGGAAGATGGGGCTGATCTCGACGGACGTGGCGGATCGCCCGTTCATCGGCTTTGGCCCCGGGCGCGAGGTCACGAGCCGCACTCCCGGCAATGTCGGGCTCTTCCAGGGCGCAGTGAACTCGCTCGGCACCAACGGCACCTTCCAGGAAGAGGGCTTTGCGCCAATGATGCAGGCGCTCCAGGGCAATCCGGACTTCGTCCGACCGAACTCCACGCTGGCGGTCATTTTCGTGACCGATGCAGAAGAGCAGGGCAGTGCTTCCGTCCAGAATGTCCTTGCCGACATGGCGCGGATCAAGTCGACGGTCGAAACCGTCTCGTACGGCATCTTCTGGACGCGCGATCTCGGCTGCGTGCGGAACCCGGGCGAAGAGGAGTGGGAGCTCCAGGGCTCACGCTATGGTGATTTCATCCAGGCCACGAGCGGCAAGGCCTACGCCCTCTGCAGCTCGGATTTCGGCGCGAACCTCGCTGATCTCGGCAAGGACCTCGTCAGCCGCATCACTTCGCCGAAGCTCTTCCTCGATTCGCGTCCGCGCGTCAGCACGATGCGCGTGGTGTACCAGGGAGTTGAAGTGAAGGCGGGAGTGCCGGGAAGCGGCGGCCACTGGTATTACGACCAGGGGCTCAACGCGATCGTTTTCCATGACCTGAGCTTCGCGCCGGGCGATGACGAAGAAGTGCAGATCATCTACGACGAAGATACGGGCATCGATTTCAACTGAGCGTTCGGCCGTCAGAGATTTGGCTCATTGGACATTTTCAAGCGATCTCCCTGAAATCCGAAACGCTGAAGGTGAAGCCCTCTTTTCTCAAAACCCTCCCGTTTCAGCTCGTCTTCATGGCGCTCGCGCTTGCCCACTCGGTCCAGGCACTGGCATGGCCACCGACGTACGGGCTCGAATTCAATCTTCAGAGCGATGAGCTCCATGCCGCCTGGTCGCGTCGTATGCGCTCGGGGGGCGACGGCGCTCAGGACCCGACGGCCGGAGATGAGCATCGGCTGGCCCGTGGTCTGATGGAGAAGCTTCGTGATGCCTGCCTGCCTGATTGCAGCGTGACGGAAATCCAGGCGGGAAAGTTCGGGCTGACGGAATGGAAATTCGAGTTTGGCAGCGGATTCGGCTTCACGATGTCGGTCGACCCGGGGACGGTCGAGCTGCAGGTGGGGCCCTGGAACCTCGAAGGCTGGAAGAAATTCGGCCCCGAGATCCAGAAGTGGCTCTTTGACTTCACGAAAACCCGCGGATTTACCTACAAGCCCCAGAGACACCAGGAAAACTCCGCCCATCTGAATATCGGGCTGAACTCCGCCATGGAGTCGGACGGAAAGCTTTTTGCGAGGTACCTGGCCGATTACTGGCAGCATCCGGAACTCGGTAGCGGCATCCTCGGTGATGACAGCTACAACGCTCCTCTGGTGGGGGACTTGTCCGAGGAGCAGCGCCGCGAGGCCAAGGCTGTGCTGGAAAGCGTGAATCGCGAACGGCTCAAGCCGAGTCAGGTGGCTCGACAAATCGAGAGGCGCGTCTACACCAAATCACCCGGGCACGACTCCGGAGGGTATCATTATCAGTCCGTGGGGCTGAAGTATGTCAACCGCACGCGATCCCTCCGGGGAGAGTCCGAGGGTGACCTTCCGTTTGAGCTTCGTGCCAATCGCCAGCCTCTTTCTGCGGAGCAGGCACTTCTTCAACTCGAACTCCAGGAGCGGCGCCTCGCGTACCTGAAGTCGCTCGAAAACCAGCCCGTGTTGCTGGACCTCGAGCTGGTGGTTCCGAATCGAAACCTGACTCGGGCCGCGAAGCGAGACCGCGTGACCGGATTTTACCTGTATCTTGAAGAAATGGGGCTCGGTGCCGAACTTGAGCGCTTCAGGCCGCTGCTGGGTACCGAACATAAGAACACCCAGCCCTGGAACTTTGTCCGCGGAAAGATCAACTGGTCCAGCACGGACGAGGTTGCGGCGCTCGAGCGCTTCGCGAAGCGCGCCCGGCAGTCACCCGTGATGCTTGCGATCGTGAAGGCGGCACTCCTTCAGCCGGAGGCTGCAGAATCTCCGGCTGCGAAAAAGATCCTGACCCTGCTCGGAGATCTCGCGCTCGATCCTTCGTATCCGGCGCAGGCGGTGGCCGCCTTGAATCGCGGGCTGGCTCCTGCCGAGGATCCCCTCTGCAACGCCTGCATCGCCATTGGTGAGACTCCCGCCTGGAAACAGCAGCAGGAGGCGCAGGATCTGCTGAAAAAGTTCCAGGCATTGAAGGCCAGCCAGATGAAAAAGGCTCCCGGTTTCTGGTCGGCCTGCCAGGCCTTCTTCGGGCTGCTTCCGAAGTCGCCGTGATCCTATGGCTGGGAGTTGAAGGCAATCCAGATACTGAGAGCCAGCATGAGGGCTGCGGGAATGGACTTTATTGCCGGATCGCGGGCCTTGAAGTGCATGCCGAGCGCGCCAATCATCAAGACGGCAATGACTGAGGCGGCAGGAGTCGTTACCATCGGAAACCAGGGGCCAGCGAGAAGCAGTGCCGCGGATCCGAGCTTGAGCGTGCCCACCAGCCAGAAAATGAAGTCACCGAGGCCATAAACGCGAAACTCTTCTTTGAGGGTAGTGGCAGCCCCTCCTCGAAAGGGAGTAGCCAGGCCCGATCGCAGGAGCCAAACATTGATCAGCCCCAGCGCGACCACGATTTCGACGAGATAAGCAGGAGTAAGCGTCATTGAGTTGGCCCCTTTCGAGTACCAAGATGGTACTGGAGGTCGAGAAGCCAGAGGAAGTGAAATATGGGCGATCTGCTTTTCTTTTTCACGATCATTTCAGGAGTATCGTTTCTGATCTATGGGGGGCTCTGCATCGTTTCGGACCACATGAAGACGGAGTTCGAGCGCTATGGTCTGACCCGGTTCAGAAGGCTGGTGGGTGCGCTGGAGTTCCTCGGAGGAGGGGGCCTTCTGGTCGGCCTGTTCTTGCCAGGACTCCTCATTTTCTCGGCATTCGGACTAGCGCTTCTGATGGCGCTGGGAATCGGAGTACGACTTCGAGTGAAGGATCGCTGGATCGAAATTGTTCCAGCCGCAGTTTTAGGTTTCATCAACGCTGCGATCGTCGGGATGGCCTGGTGATGAGTCGCGGGTCAGTGCACGAGCCCTTCAATTCCATTGATTGACTGTAATGTTTCCGCGAGCACTGAATCACCTTGGGATGAAAAGCTGGTCGATGTATCCTTGAGTCATTACACCTGTAGTCAAAGTGTGAACTGCATTAACGACTATTTAGGGGAGATCTATGTCTCAATCACGAAAAGCTAGTGCGCTTGTAGTTGCCCTCAGTTCCCTTGCCTCTGTTCCCGCCTATGCCGAATCTTCGAAGGTTCTCAGCCAGAACGACTTCGTCGGAATTTCCTTCTGGCTCATTTCGATGGCCCTCGTGGCCGCGACGGCGTTCTTTTTCCTCGAAACCCAGCGCGTTGCTGGAAAGTGGAAGACCTCGCTGACGGTCTCCGGCCTGGTGACGCTGGTTGCCGCCACCCACTACTTCTACATGCGTGAGGTCTGGGTTGAGACGGCAAGCACCCCGACGGTGTATCGCTATATCGACTGGCTGATCACGGTGCCGCTGCTCATCACCGAGTTTTACCTGATCCTTCGCGCCATCGGGAAGGCATCCGCTGGAATCTTCTGGCGCCTGATCGGCGGAACGACGGCCATGCTGGCACTCGGCTATGCAGGCGAGGCCGGTTACATGGGCGTCTGGCCGGCATTCATCCTGAGTACGCTGGCCTGGTTCTACGTGATCTATGAAATCTATGCAGGCGAAGCAGGAAAAATGGGCACCACCCAGGCTCCTCCCGCCGTGCAGTCGGCGTACAAGACGATGCGCGCCATCGTCGTGTTCGGCTGGGCCGTCTACCCGATCGGCTACTTCTTCGGCTATCTCACCGGCGGAGATCCCGCGGAGAGCATGGCAAGCCTCAACATCGTCTATAACTTTGCCGATGTCGTGAACAAGATCGGATTCGGCGTGATCATCTGGAACGCTGCAGTCACTTCCAGCGAATCGAACTAAGCACGTTTCTGCGTGACCCTGATCCCACGACCCCGTCGTGGGATCAGGGTTTTCTTCATCGTTTTTCAATCCCCTAAAATGAC
>CAMAQA010000059.1 GCA_945860415.1 Bacteriovorax stolpii | reverse complement strand
GAGCGGGTAAGTCGACCCTGTTGAAGATCATCGCCGGCGAAGAGCGGAACGTGAACGGCCAGGTGCTGCCGACCGAAGGTGTGACGTTCGGTTATCTCCATCAGGAGCCGAAGCTCGACGAGTCCAAGACGGTCAAGGAAAACGTCATGGACGGCATGGGCGAGCTGCCGAAGTGGCTCAAGCGCTTCGAAGAAATTAGCCTCGCCTTCGCGGATCCGGATCTCGATCCGGACAAGATGGAAAAGCTGCTCGGCGAGCAGGCCGATCTTCAGGAAAAAATTGAACACGCCAATGGTTGGGATCTCGACCGCACGCTCGACATCGCGATGGATGCCCTTCGTCTCCCTCCCGGTGATGCACAGGTCACGAAACTTTCGGGCGGCGAGCGCCGCCGCGTCGCCCTCTGCCGCCTGCTGTTGCAGAAGCCCGATGTCCTGCTCCTCGACGAACCGACCAACCATCTCGACGCAGAATCCGTGGCTTGGCTCGAACGTTTCCTCAAGGAATACGCGGGCACGGTCATCGCGGTCACCCACGATCGCTACTTCCTCGACAACATCGCCGGATGGATCCTGGAGCTGGATCGCGGCCACGGCATTCCGTGGGAAGGCAATTACTCGTCATGGCTCGCACAGAAGCAGGAACGCCTGCGCCAGGAAGAAAAGGCTGAAACCAAGCGCGTGAAGACCCTCGAGCGCGAGCTCGAGTGGATCCAGATGAATCCGAAGGCCCGCCAGGCCAAGAGCAAGGCGCGCGTTCAGGCCTATGAGCGCATGCTTTCGGAAGATCGTCCTGAAAAGCTGCAGGAAATGGAAATCTACATTCCGTCCGGCCCGCGCCTCGGAAACGTGGTCTTCGAAGCGCAGAACATTTCGAAGGCCTTTGGCGACAAGGTGCTCTTCGAAAACCTGTCGTTCAACATCCGCCCCGGAAGCGTGGTCGGCATCATCGGCGCCAACGGCGCCGGCAAGACGACGCTCTTCCGCATGCTGACTGGCCAGGAAAAGCCGGATTCGGGCATGATCAAGGTCGGCGAAACCGTCAAAGTGGCCTACGTCGACCAGTCGCGCGACTCGCTCAATTCGGACATTTCCGTTTGGGAAGAAATCTCCGACGGCAAGAACGAGGTCGTGATGCTGGGCAACCGCGAAGTCAGCTCGCGTGCCTACTGCTCGTGGTTCAATTTCACGGGTGGAGACCAGCAGAAGAAGGTGGGAGTCCTTTCAGGTGGCGAGCGCAACCGCGTGCACATGGCCAAGCTCCTCAAGAGTGGCGGCAACGTGCTGATGCTCGACGAACCGACCAACGATCTCGACGTCAACACGCTTCGCGCGCTCGAAGACGCGATTCAGAGCTTCGCCGGCTGCGCGATGGTCATCAGCCACGATCGCTGGTTCCTCAACCGCATCTGCACGCACATCATGGCGTTCGAAGGCGACAGCCAGGTGGTGTTCTTCGAAGGCAACTACGCCGACTACGAAGAGGACAAGAAGCGTCGCCTCGGTGCCGATGCGCTGAACCCGCACCGCATCAAGTATAAGAAGCTGACGCATTAACCGGTGAAGAAGCGTTGGCTTGAGTGGACGCTCGTGGATCCCCGCAGCATCGTGGGTGGGGTCGAAACCCACCTGCTGTCGATGGCTTCCTGCCTCGAGAGGCGAGGGTACGAGGTCTCGTACTCGTCAGATCCGAAGGTGCTGTTCGCGGGTGCGGATGAAAGGGGTCCTTTCGACGTCGTCAGGACCCACGGCGCGGCTCTTCCGAAGAGGTATTTGTTCCGCGTTCAGCGGAGTCCCCGCACGAAGCGTGTGCACACTCTCCACGGATCTTCGATCGGATTCATGCGAGGAGTCAGCGAGTGGCATCGCGTCACGCACTACAAGGCGTTTTACCGCGAATTTTGCGGCTGCCTGAAGGCGGATCTCGTTGCTTCGATTCACCCGGGCCTTTTTTTATACCAGCTTTTTCAGCGCTTGGGCCGTGCGGTCGTCATCTGGAATGGCTGGGATTCTTCAAAGTATCTCGTTTCTAATTCTGAGGAGACGCTTCCTGCGGCGCCGAACGCGTGGGCTTTCATCGGTCGGCTCTGGGATCGCATGAAGGCAGCCGATCGCGTGTGGTGAGTCCTCTGCGTCCAGCCGTCGCTTCATCTTGTGGCGATTCCTGGTGAGGGGGTTCCAGACCATGATCGAGTCTTTAAGACTGGGCGACTGACCCCCGCTGGAGTTGCCCGAGCGCTCTCCCGCTCGATGGGGCTGATGCTGCCCTCTCGCTATGAAGGATTGTCCCTAGTCTTGCTCGAGGCGCTGGCAGCGGGCGTGCCTGCCCTGGTGACTCGGGTCGGTGGCCATGCTTACCTCGAAGGCAGGTCGATTCAAGGGCTGGTCTGGCTGGATCTTCCCGATGATGCCGCTGAATTTTCGGCGCGGTTGTCAGAGGCAGAGCGAGATTACCCCACCGAATCCCGCGAGTACCGGGCGCGCCACAATCAGTCCGTCCTCTGGACTTGGAATGACTGCACGCAATTCCTGATGGATGGACTTGAGGAAATGACGCACGAGCGAAACCAAAAGGTAGCCCCGACTACTTGAGCTTCGCCATGTTCCGGAGCGTCTGCCGGAGCAGCTCCACCTGCTCGGCATCTCGGATATCACCGAGGCCCATCTCGTGGATGGCCACGCCGGAAATCGGAATACCATAGCGGCGCAGGAAGTAGTGGGCCGCGAGCACGGCCGTTCGGCGGTTGGCGTCCTGGAAGTAGTGCGAGAGCACCATGTTCACATAAACGGCAATGGCCGCATCGATGACCGCTTCGGGCGCATGCTCGGTGCCGTCAGGCGCCTTGCCGGCCTCGGCAATTTCGGTCGCATGGTGGAGCTGGTCGCGAAGGCTGACCTTCGGATCGGCCATCACTGAGAATTGCACCTGCTTTCCAGAGCGAAGGGTGACGCTCATCGGCCCTTGGCGCCAGGGGTCATCGGTGGGCTGGTGGCCCGTCAGGATGTTGTTCAGACGGGCAAGCTCCGAATTCGTCAGGAGAACCCGGTGGGCGACCATGCTTTCGCAGACCTCGAGCGCCCGTTCGAAGCGGGCGCGTTCGAGCTGCAGACGCAGGCTTTCGCGGTTGAAAGTGACCTCGCTCATCTGCAAGAGTTTAACCCGAAAAGAGCGGTGGTATACTGGAAAAAGAGGGCCGACCAGTGAGCGAGGAAAGAGAATCGGGCGCGGCGGTCGCCGAAGGCAAACCCAGAGTCAAGGAACCGCCACGCTACGTCGTGCTGCTGCACAACGATGACTACTCGACGATGGAGTTCGTCGTGGAGGTCCTGCAGCGGTTTTTCCAGAAGACGGAAGAGCAGGCGGTGAAGCTGACGCTCGAGATCCACACCAAGGGACGTGCGGTCGCTGGAATCTACACCCCCGAGATTGCCGAGGCGAAGGCCGTACAGGTGGTCGACACCGCTCGGTCTCGAGGATTCCCGCTCAAGGCCACGGCCGAGCCCGCATAAGGAGTTTTACAATGATTGGAAAAGCAGCTGAAGCAGTCATCCAGCAGGCGATCCAGATGGCCCTCGAGCGTCGTCACGAACTGCTCACCGTCGAACACCTTTTCCTGAGCCTCGTCGATGACGCGCGCGTTGTTGAGGTCCTCCGAGAATGCGGAGTCGACCTGGCCACGCTTCGCGAGTCTCTCGAATACCACCTCGATCGCGAGGTGCCGAAGCTTCCGCCTGAAGATCCGCAGCAGGGCCATCGAGGTCCATTGGCCACCCCTGCAGTCGAGCGCCTGATCCAAAGGGCGATCATTCAGGTGCAGTCCTCCGGCAAGGGCGAGGTGCATCCCGAAGACCTCCTCGTCTCGATCTTCCAGGCCGATGGATCGTTCTCGAAGGCGCTGCTCGAGGGCATGGATGTCGAACGCCTCGATGTCGTCGAACTTTTGAGCCACGGGCTGTCTCGCGAGGATGAGGAATCGGTGCTTCAGGCGGGGCTGGATTCTCAGGCCGGAGCCGCCGCAGAAAAACCGCAGGAAAAGGATCCGCTCCAGCAGTACGCCATTGATCTCAATGCTCGGGCCAAGGCCGGCAAGATCGATCCGCTCGTCGGAAGAAAGCTCGAGCTCGAGCGCATGATCCAGACGCTCTGCCGCCGCCGGAAGAACAATCCCTTGCTCGTGGGCGAAGCGGGCGTTGGAAAAACTGCGCTTGCCGAGGGGCTCGCCTGGCTCGT
This sequence comes from Bacteriovorax stolpii, assembly GCA_945860415.1. GTDB lineage: Bacteria > Bdellovibrionota > UBA1018 > UBA1018 > UBA1018 > CAIOHW01. Next base: position 9,855 of record CAMAQA010000059.1, on the reverse strand, counting down.
CGTGAAGGGCGAGGTACCGGACCTTCTTGAAAACGCGCACCTCTACCAGCTCGATCTCGGCACGCTGATCGCCGGCACCAAGTACCGGGGCGATTTCGAGGCGCGAGTCAAGAAGGTGATCCAGGCGCTCGAAAAGAAGAAGGCCAATGGCCAGCTTCCGATCATCGTCATCGATGAGATCCACATGATGATTGGCGCGGGGCAGGTGGGGGGCGGCGTCATGGATGCTGCCAACCTGCTGAAGCCCGCACTCGCGCGTGGAGACCTGCGCTGCATCGGATCGACGACTTACAATGAATACCGCAGCACGATCGAGAAGGATCCGGCGCTGGCGCGCAGGTTCCAGAAGATCGATGTGCCGGAGCCCTCGGCGGAAGAAGCCGTGCAAATTCTCCAGGGGCTCAAGCCTGAATTCGAAAAACACCACCAGTGCACGTTCACGGACGACGCGATCCAGGTGGCAGTCGAGCTTTCGGTCCGCCACATGACGGATCGCCACCTGCCTGACAAGGCCATCGATGTCATCGACGAGGCCGGTGCACGGGCGAGGCTCCAAAAGCGGGACAAGGTCGATGCAGCGGACATCGAGGCGATGATCGCAAAGATGGCCCGAATTCCTGAAAAGACGGTCAGTCGAAGCCAGAAGGATCGCCTGCGCAATCTCGAGCGCGATCTCAAACGCGTCATCTACGGCCAGGACCATGCGATCGAATCGCTCGTGGCCGCGATCCGCATGGCGCGTTCCGGGCTGAGGACCGGCGAAAAACCGGTGGGTTCATTCCTGTTCTGCGGGCCGACGGGCGTTGGAAAGACCGAGCTCGCCAAGCAGCTCTCGATCGCGCTCGGAACCCACTTCCAGCGTTTCGACATGAGCGAGTACGGAGAGAAGCACACGGTTTCCCGACTCATTGGTGCTCCTCCTGGGTATGTCGGTTTCGATCAGGCAGGGCTCCTGACGGAGGCGCTCATCAAGAATCCGCACAGCGTGGTGCTGCTCGATGAAATCGAGAAGGCGCATCCGGACATTTGGAACATCCTGCTCCAGGTCATGGACCACGGCACCCTGACGGACAACAACGGCCGCAAGGCCGATTTCCGGAATGCCGTCATCATCCTCACTTCGAACGTGGGTTCGCGCGAAATGGAGCGGCAGCCTCTGGGGCTCAACACGGCCGCCGGAACGCAGGTTTCGGCCCAGGCCAAAAAAGAAGTCGAGCGGACCTTCACTCCGGAGTTCCGCAATCGCCTCGACGCCATGGTCTTCTTCAATCCGTTGAATGAGACGACCATGGGCATGGTCGTCGAGAAGCAATTGACCGAACTCGAGACGCTGCTTCTGTCCAAGGGCGTGGACCTCGAGATCGAGCCCTCCGTGCGCGAGTGGCTCGGAAAGAAGGGCTTTGATCGCAGGCTCGGTGCGCGTCCGCTGGCACGACTCATCCAGGACGAGCTCAAGCGTCCGCTGGCGGACGAGATCCTTTTTGGAAAACTCGAAAACGGCGGAAGCGTGATGATTCGCCTGGATTCGGCCGAAGGGCGACTGGTTTTTGACTATGAGGCGCGAAAGCCCGGGCGATCCGCGAAGGTTGCCGCGAAAAAGCCTCGCTCCAGACGCGAGCCTGTGTCGACCGAGTAGCCGCCGCTCTGAAGTCATTTCCGGAGTGCGCGATGGAGAAGGACTAGGTAGTCCCGCCGCGAGAGTGAGCGTGCGCCCAACTTCTCGAGATGCGGCGTCATCATCTGGATGTCGATCCACTCAATGCCGCGTGAGTGAAGCCACTCCATGAGGCGCACGAGGGCGAGCTTCGAGGCGTTGTCCGTGCGGTGGAACATGCTTTCGGCCGCGAATACACCATCCACTTCGACGCCGTAGACGCCGCCGACGAGCTCGCCCGCGGCATTCCAGGCTTCAACCGAGTGCGCATGTCCCGCATCGAAGAGCGTGCCGTAGGCCTCGAGCATTTCATTCGTGATCCACGTTCCTTCGGAGCCCGGACGCGGCACCGACGCGCAGCCCCGCATGACTTCGCGAAAGGCCTGGTCGATCGTGAATTCAAGCGCGCCGGTTTCCAAGGCACGGCGACGTGCCTTCGCGAGGCTTCGATTGACCTGAAGATTCCTGAACTCGAGGATCGCGCGCTCGGGGGGGCAAAACCAGAGCAGCACGTTCACGATGGGGCCGCGGGCATGGAGCCGGACATCGGTGGGCCAGGGAAAGATGCCGAGCCGGTAGGCTTCGAGCAGGGTGGGGACGGAAAGATCGCCGTCGATGGCGACGACACCATCCGGATCCGGATGGTGCACCAATTGAGAAGGGCCCGGGAAAAACCGCCGTTTCTGGGGATTCTCCGGGCCCTTCATCGAATTCGTTCAGGAAGATTACTTCTTCTTGGACTTCTTCTTGCGGAAGGCAGCCTTCTTGTCGTTGCTGCGCTTCGACTTGGCTTCGAAGTAAGCCTTGGCGAACTCCTTGTTCTCCTGGAGCTTGGCCTTGCGCTTCTTGCGACCGAGGGCGCGCAGCGTGGCGCGGCCGAGCTTGGACTTCGGAGTCGTGGTGGTTTGAGTCGTGGACATGAAAAGATTCTCCTCAGGAACTCCCTTACCAGACTGAAAAGTTTTTGCACTAGGAGAGTCGCGAACTTGGGCATTAACCTTGAGGAATGCGTCTCTTTCGGGTGCTGCTCTGGGAAACCTTTCGACTGCGACTTTTCGGAATGGCCAAGGTTCCGCTCCTGGGCTGGTGCCTGCCCGCGGTGACCCAGCTGGATGATGAAGCCTGCAGAGTGCTCATTCCATTGCGTCGGCGCACCCGCAATCACCTCGGCTCCATGTACTTCGGCACCCTGTGCGTGGGGGCGGATTGTGCGGGCGGGCTGATCGCCTACCGGTTAATTGAAAAGAGCGGCAAACCCATTTCGTTGATCTTCAAGGACTTCAAAGCGGAGTTCCTGAAGCGTGCCGAAGGCGACGTGGAGTTCACCTGCACCCAGGGGCGTGAAATCGCTGCTTTTGTTCAGGAAGTGGTCCAGAGCCCTGAGCGGCGAGAAATGACGGTCCTGGTGCAGGCGAGGGTGCCTCAGTCCGCTCAGCCGGAGGAAGTTGTAGCTCGATTTGAGCTGACTCTTTCCTTGAAAAATCGAGAACTTAAGTCGGCTTCACTGACAAGTATCTGATCTAATAGGTCAATAATATCCGACTAAAGTTGTCTTGCTCGTCGCGGCCCGCTGGGCTAAGGTGCCGCCCGCATGTCACTCCGGCCTTTCATCCGTGTTGCGCCGCTCATTCTCGCGTCGCTGGTCCTGAACACGGAACATCTCGCTGCTGCGCCGTCGCCTGCTGAACCCTCTTCCGGGCGATCAGAGGCTGGCACTCTGCCTCGCGCGGAGACCCAATGGCGCGCGAACGTAGGTGTCACCTCTCTCAGCTACGCCAATGGAGTGGCCGGGATGCAGCGGGCGCAGTTCTCGACCGCGCGGTTGAATGCCCAGTATTCCAGAATCGGCAGTGAACTCGAAATCCAGGCCGATGGTCGTCTCGGTGTCGGAATTGATTGCGGGTCGGCGTGCAGCTCTCTCGAATTTTCGCAGCTCTCGATCGGTTCGTCTCGTCGACTCGGGCCGGTAAGCTTTCACGTTGGACGCGTTCTCGTGCCATGGTCCACTCTGGATGACGAATGGTCACTCGGGATATTCCAGCCCCGTTTTATCTATGACTTCCTCCATCCCCAGCGGGTCGGACTTGCCGGTGGCTTCGTCCAGGTCGTTTCCGACGATCTTCGGCTGACCTTTTTTGCCTCTCCCGGCTTCATCCCGGATCGCGGACTTCCGGTGAACGTTGAAAACGGCCGGATTGGCTCCATCGACCCATTCTTCCACGCGCCCATTTCCGAGGTCATTTACGAGGGCAGGGCCACGCCCATCTCGTACAATCTCGTTCGCGGCTCGCTTTCGGAGCTGCTCATGCGTCCGGCGATGGGTGTGACCTCACAGTGGGGAGGCCAGCAAGGCTGGTCGGCATCGGCCTCATACGCCTACAAGCCCGTCAATCAGGTGCTGCTTGCCTACAACAACCTGTACAATCTCAGTTTTGAAGTGGCAGACGCCGACATTTTTCCCCGCATCGTGATGCACCACCTCACTGCCGCAGACATCAAATACTCAGCCAACGGTGCAACCGGATCGCTGTCGGTCGTCCGCGAAATTCCGGTCATGGACCAGGTGCCGGCGGAATGGACGGCCCAGCAGCTCTCGCCGGCCTGGCTGATCAGTCCCCAGGTCAGCTGGCGGGGAGAAAAAACGTTCCAGGCCTCTGCGTCGTACCTTCGCGTGGAAGGGGGTAGTGCGCCGGATCTCCGCGCAGACTCCGGTCCCAGGGTGACCGAGGGAACATCGGTATTCAATCCACGGTTCCTGTTCACCAACGCCGTCAAACTCTCCGCCGGAGATCTTCTCTGGAGCAGGGGCCAGCGCTCGCTGACCTGGAAAAGCCAGATCATCATGGATCTCGATCATTCCGCGCAGGCGTATCTACACAGCGTCGCGTACCAGCCAAGCTCGTCCTGGCAGGTCAGGCTCGCCACCGACATTCTGGTGAGCTCCAGTTCAGGCTCTGACTTCATTTCAAGAAACCGGGCCAATGACCGGTTTTTCGGGGCGGTGAACTATGTCTTTTAAGTCACGCCTCTTCGGTGCCTGGGCGCTGATCGCTGCACTTTCCACGCTCCAGGGTTGTGCGCGTTTGGGCTTCGGTGAAAAGCTTCCCCCTCTGGAACCTCTCAAGGTTCGAAGTGGCGAGACGGCCTGCCTGACTGAGGCGGGTACGATCATTGAGGAGTATATTTCGGCGAGAGGCGGAGTGGAGTCGATCCACTCGATGTTCGATTGCGTCGACCGCTCGATCCAGCTCTTTCTCGAGAAGACTCGAACCAGCACTCCCGGCACCTACCAGCCCGTCGAACTCCGAAATTTCATCGAGAAGTTCTTCATTGGCGAGAACAGGATCTCCAACGCACTCATGGCCGAGACCATGGAGTTCAAGCGCAGCGTACTCGGGGGGCGAGGCGATCTCCTCACCGCGGAAGAGCTTCGTTCCGCCCGACGGATCATGGCAGCACTTCGAAGCCAGCTGATACGACTCGACCGCTATCGCCCGTTGACGATTTCCAGCCTGGCGGCGCTTCCGCCTGCTGCGCAGAACGAGGTTCTCGGTAGCATCACCGAAGTGGCCTCTGATTTTGGCACAGAACTCTCCAGCAACGCCGGAAATTACTCGATGGCTCGTCTGGAGTCGCTCTTTCGAGAGTTCGAACGTGCCTTTCCAGGCGACGGTTTGAAGCGCTTCATCAATCGCTTCAAATTGATTCGCATGTTCAAACCGGTGCTCTTCGGAACTTCCGCTGACGAGTTCCGGGGTGAGGAGTGGCCCCGATTCCTTCGTGCTGCGGCTCGAATCTTCGGCATCTATATCAAGATTCAGCCCATCTATCCGGACGAGTCCGGACGTTTTCCGATTCTTTCGTGCGGTTCCGGCCTTCAGCGGCTCCGTGAGGCGGGCCTCGAGTTCTTCAATGTCCTCGATGAGTCGATTCGGTACCATGGATCGCTCCAGTTGATTCCATTCATCGAGCTCTCGCGCGTGATCGATGCACTGGACGCGGACGATTTTCCAGCAATTCGGCGCCTCTCGATGAAGAAGTTCCTGCGTCCCATCATCCGGAGATACCTCGCGGGGGATACTGAGGGAGCCCTCGGGCGCGATGCTGAAGGCATCACCCTTCTTTCGGTAGAGCGGGCCCGCAGGGCGTTTCTCGACTGGGCCGATGGCCAGCGCTATATCGAAGGGGTCTTTCAGCGCCTGAGTGCTTTCGATTGCCAGGGAAGTCCGGAGTTCTGGCCGAGCTATTCCATCACCGAAATTGAGTCGGTAACGATCGAAGCTGCGCTTGGCGTGAGTCGCCTGGATGAACTCGACACCCGCACGGTTCTGGCCGTAGAAAAGCTGCGCAAGGTGCTGCGTTCGCGCAAGCCGATGTACGCGATCTCGGGCTCGAAGATGCGCATCGATCCCTCAGGGCTGCGGACGTCGTTCGTCTATAACGACCTGCTCCAGGCCAACTGGCTGAGTATCGGGTTTTCCCTGGGCCAACAGGGGTATCGAGAGAAGCGCTATGATCCTATCCGAAGGGCGGCCAAGCAGCCGGAGGGCATGGTGGTCGAGGAGGTGGAGGAATTTTACTTCGACCTCCGCGAAATCGGCTTTGACCTGAAGTTCATCGATCCGGAACAATGGGACGCGGCGCGCCTGCGTTCGCGCGACGGAAGTCTCTTCATGCCCTCGGCCGATGGAGACCTCACACTACTCACCCTGGCCGAGGCGATCGAACTCATGGGAACCATGATTTCCGCCAAGGCTGTTTCCGGCGAAATTCATAACTCGATGCTCACCGTTTGTCGCTCGGTGCCCGGAGGGATGTTCGAAACACGCTTGGTCGAGGAGCCGTGCTATCGAGAGCATCTCATCAAAGGCATGGACCAGTACTTTGCGAACCTGCCGGCCTTGGTTCGCTACGTCGGCGGTCTGAAGCAGGCCGAGGAGACGCGGTTTTTTGATCTTCTTTTCAAGAATTCGAAGACTCCAGGGCTCTCGAAGGAGGGCTATATGGAGATTAATGACTCCGATCGCCTGGCGACCATTCTCCATTATGTGGAACTGGTTTTCTCGCGCTTCGATTCAGATTACTCCGGCCGAATGGAGACCGGCGAGTGCCTGAAGGCCTTCGATCTCTTTGAGTCCATTCTCAGCGAGACTGTCAAAGGTAAGGTGTCGGATCGCGAATCCCTGCGTGCGTTGTTCACCTACATGCTCTCGCGCGGAAAGATTCCTGAGACGACGATGGAAAAGGCTGGTTTCCTCTGGTGGAAAACTCGTGGGGTCCGAAACTGGGATCTCAAGGTGGATCGTGCCGCCATTTTGTCGGTCTTTGCCAAGCTGGCGGAGTCGAGCGGCTCTAGTTCGTCGAAACTTCCGACGCTGCAAGCGCTTCCCGCCGGTCCTGCTCGCTGACGTTTAGAAGCTCGCGGGCCCGCAAAAAAATGTCGTCAAACATCGGCTCCGTCAGACGGCCAGTAAAGGTGTTTTGCTGGCTCGGGTGGTAGGAGCCGATGAGGAAGCGATCTTCTCTCCAGCTGGGCTGTTTCGCGAGTCGAACCTCGGCGCCATGCCGAAACATCGCGCGTGGCGAGCCCTGCTGTAGCAGCTTCCAGAGTCCGTTCCAGGCGATTCCACCCAGCGCGACGTAGACACGAGCATGAGAGTAAAGCTCGATCTCATCTTCGGCGAAATGGGTCATGCAACGTGCAAGCTCTGCCGGCGCGGGCTTGTTGTCCGGCGGCGCGCACTTCACCACGCAGGACACCACAGCGTCGCGGAGCTTGAGGCCGTCGAACCTGCTCTTCGACTCGGACTGGTTGGCAAAGCCAGCGCGATGAAGAGCTCGATAAAGCCAGTCGCCAGACCGATCTCCGGTAAAAATTCGGCCCGTGCGATTGGCCCCATGGGCGGCTGGTGCGAGGCCCATGATGAAAAGTCGTGAGTCCAGGCTGCCAAACGGCGCAATGGGCCTTCCCCAATACCCTTCCGCTGCCGTGGACCGTCGCTTGGTTTTTGCGATGGCCAGACAATGCCGCCTCAGTCGAGGGCACGACTCACAGGAATGGATTCTCTTCTCATGCAGAGCCAGAGATTCGGGGTCGATTTTCTTGCTCATGACAATGACGGATCTAGCCAAATCTCGGATGGGCCACAAGAGCCGGGGCCCTTGAGTTCAGGCAGCAAGCGTCTCGAGGACCTCGTCGGCCCACGATTGGGCCGTGTTGCTGCTGACTCGCTCGCGGAGGCGAAGCATTCGAGCGCGTTTGACATCTTTATCCGTCGCCAGGACCGTTCGCATCGTATCGGCGATGTCCTCGATGTCGTAGGGGTTCACGAGAAAAGCTTCCTGAAGCTCCGTGCTGGCTCCCGCGAACCGACTCAGGATCAGCGCCCCGCTACCATCCCGTTTGGACCAGACATATTCCTTTGCCACCAGATTCATTCCGTCGTGGAGTGAGGTGACCAGACAGAGATCGGCTGCCTGGTAGAGCACCGCGATGCTCTCCCATTCGTGGTGCGTCGATTCGATGTGTATCGGCAGCGTATCGCCTGGCGAGAGCCGGGGCATGAAGCGCGAATTGATTCTGTCTGCCTCCGCTCGGACGGTTTGGGCGAACTCCCGATATGCCGGAACATCGGTTCTGCTCGGTGAGGCGATCTGGAGGAAGCTGAATCTGCCGAGATAAACCGGATTCTGTTCCAGGAACCGCTCAATGGCCTGAAGCCGCTCGGGGATTCCCTTGGTGTAGTCCAGCCGGTCGACTCCCAGCGCGAGAATTTCGGGTCGGATTCCGAATCGTTGCTGCACGTAGGTGCGGAGTTCAGGTGGGGAGTGCCCGATGACGGGGGCAGGATCGATTCCGATCGGTACGGCGCGAATTCGCGTCTCATGCCCCTGGTAGGTGACGGACTGTCGGTCACGATCGACCCGGCACTCGAGCAGCCTTTCGCAGCATTCCAGGAAGTTATTGCAGTAGGACTGCGTATGAAAGGTCACGAGATCGGCTCCGAGAATTCCGATCAGAATGTCGGCGGACCAGGGACAGATTCGGTAAAGATCGGCCGGAACCCAAGGAATGTGCCAGACGAGGCCAATTCTGGGGATGGCTCCCTGGAGGCCAAGGTCGGAGCGAAGTATTCTCGGCACCAGCGCGAGGTGGAAGTCCTGGACAAGGATGGTCGGGGCAGGCCGCGGCGACTCCTGCGAGAGCGATCGAGCAAAGCGCTCATTCACTCGCACATAGGCGTCCCAGTCACCTTTCCTGAAAATCGGCTGATGGTGGGCAATATGGAAGAGAGGCCAGAGGGCCTCGTTCGAAAAACCGTCATAATAGGCCCGGCGCTCGGAGGGAGACAGCCACACTCTTTTCAGCTGATATCTCGGCGCATCGGGCGGAACATCGAGGCGCCCGTCCGAGTCGCAGTGCTCTGCATCGGCCGACCCGCTTCCATGGGCAATCCAGAGGCCTCCCCGATTTTGGAGCACGGGCTCCAGTGCCGAGACGAGGCCACTGGCCGGTCTGCGCACCTCAACGCCCTCGGGCGAGTGCACATGGATGTACGGCTCACGATTAGCAAAAACTACAAGGGGGCTATTTTCCGGTAGTTCCATGCGGCTGGTGTAGGGCTGCAACCGATATGCCCCTCGTTTGTCGCGAACTTTCGGTTCGAGCCTCGCTGGAGTTCATTCGCATCACTACAAGGGGATTCCAATGCGCATGATCATGGTTGCGGCATTAATGACGCCCTTGATCTCTGGCGCGCCTGGCGTGAGGATTCACCTGGTCTTCAACCTGAGCCGGAAGTCTCAGCCGACCGCTCTCCCGAGCCGGAGATCTCTGATCAACCCTGTTCCGAACTCGAAGAGTGGGCGCCTGAAGGAGACGAGCGTGGCTGGTTCCGGGCCTGAATTCGTGAAGGCACTCTCGTTGCAAATCGCAACTCCGCGGACCAGGTAAACTTCTCAGGACTACTAGCTCGAGCGGGGCGTCACTGTGTGACCCTCGGCTCGTTTTAGGGAGGATCATCAATGAAAGCTTTGAAGAAAAAAACGGGCCCCGCAGCCGTCGCGGCAGTTGCAGTGGTCGCAGCGGCGTCTCTCACCGGTTCGCAGGCGCTTGCCGTCGATCTGAATGGAAATAACGGGCTGAAGAATAAGTCCGAGCAGAAGGCTGAGCAGGCTGCCAAGTCCGAGCAGAAGGCTGA